>NZ_JBKBHK010000003.1:0-343690 GCF_046297735.1 Vogesella sp. | reverse complement strand
CGAACAGGACCGTGAAACGCCTCAGCGCCGATGATAGTGCGGGTTCCCGTGTGAAAGTAGGACACCGCCAGACTCCCTTAAGACAAAGCCCAGCTCAGACGAGCTGGGCTTTGTGCATTGGGGCGGTGAAAACTGCGACCGCGACCGTGCCCAACCGACGCGTGCGATGTCAACGTCGACCGACGTCCCCCTTGCGGCCAACCTGCACCCCATCTGGGCAACGCCGGAGCCGACGTCCCCCCAAAAAAGCTCAGTAGCACCCTCGCCACGTTGATCCTGTGGCCAACCTTGGCCACGTCGACGTTGCCACCCACCCCATGCCGGCCTGCGGCCGGCCCCCGGATGCGCCTGCGGCTTATGCCGGGCTACGGTCTTAATGTCCTCACTGTCGGCTGACTCGCTGTTTCGTGCCTCTTAAGGATCGGGTAATCTTGCTCAGTTATCGAGACGGGAGTAAGGGATGAAACTCGTTATGGCGTGTGTATTGTCCGTGCTGGCTACGCCGGTATTGGCACAACGGGTAGCGAATGCCGATGCACAGTTGCTGGCTGCACAGATGGCTTATCAGGCGGCAGATGGTCGGCAGGAGCAGGCGATAAAACGGCAACAGCAGGCAGAGGAGGCAGTGGGCGTAGCGCAGAGGCGGTTGGCAGATGCTCAAGCGGCTTTGGAACAAGCACGGCAAGCATTACAGCAGGCTAATGGCGAGCGGGTGGAGGCGGAGAGCGCCATGCAGCAAGCAACGCAGCGTCTTAAGGATGCCTGGCAGCAGAAAGAAGCCCAGTAACCAAGACTCAGGGTTGTTTGGTATTAACGGCTGCCGGTTGGCTAAGCTCCTGCAGGCGCTGCATGTCCTGTGCAGCTTTAAGACGTAGGCGGTCGATTTCGGCACGGCGCGATTGGATCAGCGCTGTGGTTTCGTTCTGCAGGCGCTGCTTTTCTTCCAGCTGGCTGCGCAGTCCATCGGAAATGGTTTTGCCGCTACTGCGCAGTTTGTTCGCTTCGTTATTGAGGTCGGCCAGTTGTGCACTGGCCATCCGAAGCTGGCTTTCCAGCGTGCGCAAGCCGGTTTGCAGTAGTTTTACCTGCTTGTCCCGCTCGGCGGCGATGTCAGCAACAGAACGGTAGCGTTCCTGTAGTGCGCGGTCGTACCGTAGCTGTTCCAGCCGTTGTGCCTGTTCCTGCTTGCGGCGAGCCAGTTCGGCGGCGTGGGCGCGTTTTTCGGCCTCGCTTTCGCCGCGCCGGATCAGCACGCCCTCTTTGTTGAGTTTGCTGACACCGCTTTTTTGCTCGCTGGGTGGCGGGTAGTCGCTGTAATGCACCACCCCGCGCTCGTCGGTCCATTTGTACAGACCTTCGGCCTGTACCGGCAGGGCACAGGCGAGTAGCAGCAGGGCGAGGTGGTAACGCATATCAGTCGTTGACTCCGTATTGGGCGCGGTAAGCACGCACCGCTTCCAGATTGTCGGCCAGTTCCGGGCTATCTTCAAGGAAACCTAGCAGATCTTTGAGGTTGGCAATGGCAATGACAGGCAAATTATAGTCACGTGCTACTTCTTGCACTGCCGACAATTCGCCCGTGCCGCGTTCCATACGGTCCAGTGCGATGGCCACGCCGGCTGGTTCGGCGCCGGCGGCGCGGATCAGCTGTACCGACTCGCGTACCGAGGTGCCGGCCGAAATCACGTCGTCGATGATCAGCACCTTGCCCTGCAGTGACGCGCCCACCAGGGTACCGCCTTCGCCGTGGTCTTTGGCTTCTTTGCGGTTATAGGCAAACGGTACATTGCGGCCCTCTTCTGCCAGCGCCATGCTGGTGGCGGCAGCCAGGATGATGCCTTTGTAAGCCGGCCCGAAAATCATATCGAATGCGACGCCGCTCTCGCTGATAGACTTGGCGTAGAAACGGGACAGATGCAGCGTGCTTTCGCCATCGTTGAACAGGCCTGCGTTGAAGAAATAGGGTGAAGTGCGGCCCGCTTTGGTCACAAAGGAACCGAAACGCAGTACCTGCTTCTTAAGCGCAAAACGAATAAAATCCTGGCGAAAATCGCTCATTTCTATACCCCTACCTTAACGCATTGACGTGGCTGAAAAATTGCCGCAAGGATACCACGGGAGACCCCATGCTTCGAATCGTTTCCGCCAACCTCAACGGCATCCGCTCGGCTGACAAGAAGGGCTTTTTCGACTGGTTGGCGGGCCACCAGGCGGATTTTGTCTGCTTGCAGGAGCTGAAAGCCCAGGCGGGGGACCTCAGCCCGCGCATGCAGAACCCGGACGGTATGACCGGTTATTTCCATTACGCCGAGAAAAAGGGCTACAGCGGCGTCGGCATTTACACCCGCCACACGCCGGACCGCGTCATCACCGGCCTGGGCGTAGACTGGATAGACGCCGAAGGCCGCTACCTGCAGCTGGATATCGGCAACCTGTCGGTGGTGTCGCTGTATTTGCCGTCCGGCTCCAGCAGCGACGAGCGCCAGCAGGTGAAGTTCGATTTCCTCGACGTGTTCATGCCGCATATGGAAGCGCTGCGCGCCAGTGGTCGCGACGTGGTGATCTGCGGTGACTGGAACATTGCCCATAACGAGATCGACCTCAAGAACTGGAAGGGCAACCTGAAAAACTCCGGCTTCCTGCCGGAAGAGCGCGCCTGGATGACGCAATTGCTGGGCAGCGGCTGGTGCGATGTGTGGCGTACGCTGTACCCCGACGCGCCGGGTTACAGCTGGTGGAGCAATCGCGGTCAGGCTTACGCCAAGGACGTGGGTTGGCGGATCGATTACCACATCGTCAGCCCCGGGCTGATGGCGCAGGCCCGTGCTGCCAGCGTGTACAAGGACGAGAAGTTTTCCGACCACGCCCCGCTGACCGTTGACTACGAGCGGAGCCTGTAATGTGGGATGACGACGATATCTTCCTGATTACGGTGCCGGGCTGGGGCAACTCCGGCCCCAAGCACTGGCAGAGCTACTGGGAAATGCTGTACCCGTTGGCGCGCCGCGTGGAGCAGGACGACTGGCTATACCCCAGCCGCGATGCCTGGGTGCAGCGCCTGGCCGATACGGTAGACGGCTGTAGCGGCAAGGTGGTGTTGGCCGCGCACAGCCTGGGCTGCCATACCGCGGTGGAATGGCTGGGCCAGGCCAGCCTGCTGCAGCAACGCAAGGTCAAGGGCCTGTTGCTGGTGGCGCCACCGGCGTTGCCGATTACCGAGGCACGGGCGCGTGCCAGCGGCGAGCTGCCGGACGACGCGCCGCTACCGGCGTTTGACGGCTTTGCCGCGCCGCGTGCTATCCGCATTCCGGTCCCCACGCGCATGGTGGCCAGCCGCGACGACCTGTTCTGCGATTACGCCACGAGCGAGGCGATGGCCGCGCAGTGGGGCGTTAAGCTGCTGGACGCCGGCAACGCCGGCCATATGGGCAGCCACAGCGGGCTGGGTGACTGGAAGGCCGGGCAGAAGCTGATCCAGCAGTTGATGTTGGGTTGACGCGGGCTTAAGACGCAAAAAAGGTTGGCCGCATGCGGCCAACCTTTTTGTTTTGATGCGGGTAGCGATCAGGCGCCGGTTGCTACCGGGCGGCTGTCGTCGCTGCACCATTCGCTCCAGCTGCCGGCGTACAGTGCGGCGCCGTCCAGGCCGGCGTGGGCCATCGCCAGGCGGTTGTGGCAGGCGGTGACGCCGCTACCGCAGTACAGCACCACGTCGCTGGCGGCGGTATCGCCCAGTACCGCTTGCCATTCCGCAGCCAGCACCTCGGCCGGCTTGAAGCGGCCATCCTGCATGTTGAGCTGGAAGAAACGGTTGCGCGCGCCGGGGATGTGGCCGGCTACCGGGTCCAGCGTTTCGTTCTGGCCGGCAAAGCGGTCGGGGGCGCGGGCATCGATCAGCACGCGTTCGGCTTTGTCGAGGTTGGCCGCTACCATTTCCAGGTCGAACAGCTGTTCCAGCGCCGGGCGCATCACGAAGCGGGTGCTGTTCTTTTCCGGTGCATCTGTGGTGACGGTACCACCAGCGGCCTGCCAGGCCTGAAAGCCGCCGTCCAGCACTGCTACCGCTTCATGCCCCAGCCAGCGCAGCAGCCACCAGGCGCGCGCCGCGTACATGCCACCGGCGTCGTCGTAGGTCACCACCTGGGTAGTCGGGCCGATGCCCAGCGCGCCGAAGTTTACCGCCAGGCGTTGGCCGTCCGGCAGCGGGTGGCGGCCGTTATTGCCGTTCTTGGCGCCAGACAGGTGATAGTCCAGGTGCAGGTAGTGGGCGCCGGGCAGATGGCCGGCTTCGTAAACGGTGGGGCCGTAGGACGGGTCGGCCAGCTGGAAGCGACAGTCCAGCAGCACCAGGTCGGCGGTGTCGTGCTGCAGCAGGGCGTCTGCGCTGATCAGGGTACGGTACATGGGGTTCTCCTTTGCACACGCTTGGGCACCTTGCGAAGCCAGCCGGTGGCCGGCTTCGCAAGGCGTCCTGGCAGGCGGGCTGCCGTTGACGGTGGTCAAGCGTTGTTTGAAATATTAAACGTTGACCACCATAGCACGGCCGGGCTTCAGCCGGCCAGCGCGGCGCGCAGTGCGGCGGCCAACTGTGGCATGCCGTGCGCTACGCCGTCACGTTGGGCCTGGCCCCACAGCGGCTGCGGGAAGTGCTTGTCGTCGGCAAAACGCGGGATCACGTGCCAGTGCAGGTGCGGCACCATATTGCCGAAGCTGGCCAGGTTGATCTTGTCCGGGTTCAGCAGGGTGCGCAGCGCGGCTTCGGTGCGGTACACCCAGTCCATCACGTGGGCGCGGTCGGCCGGGGCCAGGTCGGTCATTTCCTTCACATGGCCATGCCAGATCACGCGGCAGAACGCCGGATAGTCGGCGTCGGCCACCAGAATCACGCGCAGTTTGTCGTCGCGGTACAGGATGTCGCCACCGTCCTGGTGGCAGAGTTCGCAGTGCATGGGGTGTCCTTTGCGGGCTTAACGTTGGCCGCGCCCTTGCCAGTTTTCATAATCGAAGTCGGCCAGGTTGATCAGGCCGAAATCGCGTGGCGGGCGGGCGTGTTTCGCGGTTTGCTTGTCTGGTTCACTGGTGTGGTAGCTCAGGCTGTCCACCGCCACCAGCTGCCAGGTCTGGTCACGGCGCGACCAGGCAAAGCGGTAGTCTTCGCGCCAGCGCCAGTTGCTGCCGCCGTAGTGCAGCAGCGTAAAGCCACCCGCCTGCGTCTGGATGCCTTCAAACGGGTCGCCAAACACGCCACCGCACTGGCGGCACATCACCGCGCGTTCGCTGCGGACGGCGGCTTTGAGTTTGCCGTCGGGCTGGCGCAACCATACCTGCAGCAACCTGGGGCCGTCATCGTCTTGCTGGGCGCTGGCTTCGCTGACGGTAACCAGATCGACACGACCGTCGCGGTTGAGGTCGGCCGCCTCCCAGGTCAGCAGTGTCTGCCCGGCCGGCAGCGTGGCCTTGACCTCGGCGGGCAGCGGCTTGGCCGCATGGCTGCTCAGCGCCGCCAGCAGCATCAGTGCCGCCACAAGCTGGTGCAGGGTTAACCGCAGCAGGTTCATACCCACTCGCGGTGCGGCAGGAAGTCGGTGTACAGCGCCGCTTCCGGGCTGCCGGCTTCCGGCTGGTAGCCGTATTCCCAGCGCACCAGCGGCGGCATCGACATCAGGATGGATTCGGTACGGCCACCGGTCTGCAGGCCGAACAGCGTGCCGCGGTCCCACACCAGGTTGAATTCCACGTAGCGGCCGCGGCGGTACAGCTGGAACTGGCGCTCGCGCTCGCCCCACGGCGTGTCTTTGCGGCGCGCCACGATGGGCAGATAGGCGTCGGTAAAGCCGTTACCTACTGCCTGCATGAAGGCAAAGCTGGTATCGAAATCCGGTTGGTTCAGGTCGTCGAAGAACAGGCCGCCCACGCCGCGCGCCTCACCGCGGTGCTTCAGGTAGAAGTATTCATCGCACCACTTTTTGTATTTGGGGTAGGTGTCGGCGCCGAACGGTGCGCACAGGTCGCGCGCCACGGTGTGCCAGTGCACCACGTCGTCCACGTTGCCGTAGTAGGGCGTCAGGTCGAAACCGCCGCCAAACCACCATACCGGTGCCTCGCCGTCTTTTTCGGCAATGAAAAAGCGCACATTGGCGTGGCTGGTGGGCACATAGGGGTTTTCCGGGTGGATCACCAGCGACACGCCCATGGCCTCGAAACGGCGGCCGGCCAGCTCCGGGCGGTGTGCGGTGGCACTGGCCGGCAGCGCGTCACCGGACACGTGCGAGAAATTGACACCGGCTTGTTCGAACACGGCGCCGCCGGTCAGCACCCGGCTACGGCCGCCGCCACCGGCCGGTCGCTGCCAGCTGTCCTCGATGAAGTTGGCCGCGCCGTCGGCGCCGGCCAGGCCCTGGCAGATGTGGTCCTGCAGGTCCATAAGAAACTGTTTTACCTGGTGAGCGTGCGGGTGGCTCATGCGCGTTTTCCGTATACAAAAGTCTAGCCGGATTGTAATGGCAAAGCCGCCGAGCGACGAGAGCCCTGCTGTCGCCAGTATTGAAAAGCATTTGCTATAAGATGATGCGCGCCAACATCTTATGAATCGGTGAACTGTTGTGCTAACGAAGCTGACATCCGGCTATTCAGCTTACGTAAATGCTTGCCAGAAAAGGTGCGCATTACCCGTTGTCGGGATACTTTTCGTCAAAAATATCCATTTGGCAGCGTATAGCAACGGCATGATGACGGCGGCTATTTGATAGTAGCTAACAAAAAGGTACTCAATATAAGTAAAACAAATGAATGATTTGGCGCAATCGGGGCACGTAATGGCTCGAATTTTACATTGAAACTATAAAAAAGGCTGGCTATAGCACTATTGATATCCATAAGACGAAAAAGGGGACGCTGTGCTAAGCCCATCTACACAACGCGCAGAAAGCCTTTATCTGCTGGCCTCTGCCTTATTGCTTCCTGCTTTGGCCTGGCTGGCCGGTAGCGCCTGGTGGCTGCTGGTCGTGCTGTTGCTGGTGCCGCTGATTGCAGCCCTGCTGTGGCCTGCTGCGGTCGAGCAAAGTGGCGACAGTGACCCGCCAGGGGTTACCGGGCCTGTTCCCGACCCTTACTGGCCAGAAGCGGGCCGCTTGGTTGCCCAGGTGCTACCGCTTTGGTCCGGTCAAACCCAATTGGCCTCCGGCCAGGTAGAAGAAGCCATCGGCAACCTGGCCAACCGTTTTGCCAGCATGAACGCGCTGATCCGCCAGTCGCTCAGCGACGGCCAGGGCGGCGGCGATTTCGGCAAGATGGCGCAAGCGGAACAACGGCTGCTGGGCATTCTCCAGCTGCTGGACGAGTCTTTGAGCAAGCGTAACCTGCTGATCGAGCGCATTACCCAATTGCAAACGCATACCAGCCAGCTGCAGGGCATGGCCGAGTCGGTGTCCTATATCGCCGGGCAGACCAACCTGCTGGCGCTGAATGCCGCCATCGAGGCCGCCCGTGCCGGCGAGGCTGGGCGCGGTTTTGCCGTGGTGGCCGATGAAGTACGCAAGCTGTCGATGCAATCCAACGATACCGGCAAGAACATTTCCAGCGCTGTAGGCCAGATCGTGGCCGAGCTGGAAGCCACCGCGCAGCGGGCGCAGCAGCTGGGTAATGACGAAAAAACGCTGATGAGCGACGCTGCCGCTTCGGTCACCGATGTCATTCACACCTACCAGCAGATCACCCGGGAACTGAAAGACAGCCAGCAACAGTTGGCCGCTAGTGGTAGCCAAGTCGGTGACGAGATCCAGGACGTGCTGGTTAACCTGCAGTTCCAGGACCGCGTCAGCCAGATTCTCAGCCACATCATTGCCGACATGCAGCGGCTGGAACGCGTGCTGAACGAGGCGATACAGGCACCGCCAGGGTCATTGCCGCCGGTACCCGATACCCGGCAGTGGCTAGCCGACCTGAAGCGTAGTTACACCACCCACGAACAGCACGCGCTGCACGGCGGGGGCGGCAAATCAAGCGCTGCAGCCAGCACTGAAGTGACATTTTTCTGATGAACGGGGAGCAAGCACATGGCCAAGACCATATTGATCGTGGACGACTCTGCCAGCCTGCGGCAGGTGGTGAAGATTGCGCTGATGGACGCCGGTTACGAGGTGATTGAAGCCGGTAACGGCCAGGAAGGGCTGCAGCGGCTGGATGGACGCAAGATCCACCTGATCGTGTCCGACGTGAACATGCCCATCATGGACGGCATTACCTTCCTGAAAAACGTCAAGCAGCACCCGTCGTACAAATTCACGCCGGTGATCATGCTCACCACCGAAACCAGCGACGACAAGAAAAAAGCCGGCCAGGAAGCCGGTGCCAAAGCCTGGGTGGTGAAACCGTTCCAGCCGCCCATCCTGTTGGCCGCCATTTCCAAGCTGATCCTGCCCTAGGCAGGGCCTTGCCGCTGCGGCGGCGCTGATTGTTGCCGGAGGAAGCCATGCCGTCCGTCATCACCCTGGAACAAGAATGCACCATCTACCAGGCCGCCCAGCTGCGCCAGCAGCTGTCGGACGCGCTGGTTGCCGGTGACGGCCTGCAGCTGGACCTGTCGGCCATCGACGAAATGGACTGTTCGGCCGCGCAGATCTTGCTGTGGCTGGCGGGCGAAGCACGCCGCCTGGACAAACCGTTGCAGCTGGTGCGGCTGTCTGCCGCCGCTCGCGAGCTGCTGACCATGCTGGGTCTGCTGCTGCTGTTGCCGATCAAAGACGAGGAGGATGGCCGCAATGAATCTTGATTCGGCACGCCAGACCTTTCTGGAAGAAGCGCGCGAACTGCTGGAAGACATGGAGCGCATCCTGCTGGACGTGGAAGCCAGCGCCACCACCGACGAGCAGCTCAACGCGCTGTTCCGCACCATGCACACTATCAAGGGCTCGGCCGGCCTGTTCAACCTGGACGAGGTGGTGCATTTCACCCACGAGGCCGAAAACGTGGTGGACCTCCTGCGCAGCGGCCAACTGACGCTCAGCGAAGACCTGTCCGGCCTGCTGCTGCGCTGCCACGACCACGTGAAGGCTATGCTGGTGGTGGTGGACGACAAGACCGCCATGCAGCAGATGCTGCAGACGCCGCTGCTGGACGAGCTGCGCCGCTACGCCAGCCCGGCGGTTACCGAAGCGTCTGCCACCGGGGCAGCGGCTGACGCGCCCGCCGATGCGGTGATGGAAGGCGGCTTGCGCGACTGGGTGCTGTCGCTACGCTTTGGCGACGACGTGCTGCGCAACGGCATGGACCCGTCGGCCTTCTTTCGCTACCTGCGGCTGCTGGGCGAGTTCCTGGTCGTCCAGCCGGTGGTCAGCCGCCTGCCTGTCGCCGAACGCTTCGACGCGGAAACCTGTTACCTGCGCTTCGAGGTGCTGTTCTCCAGCGACGCCAGCCAGCAAATGCTGCTGGACGTGTTCGAGTTTGTGCGCGAAGACAGCCAGATCCACATCTTCCCGGTCAGCGAGGCCGCGCAGCACTGGCCGCAGGTGGCTGCCCTGGGCGACGAGGCCGAACAGGCTGCCGTGGCCGCTGCCTGGTGCGCGCTGGGGCTGCAGACGGAGGCCACCACGGCCAGTACCGAAGCCGAAACCGACGTCGCACCTGACCCGGTGGCCGTCGTCAGCGTGGCCGCCAGCAGCGTCGACAAGGCAGATAAAACCGACAAAGCGCCGGCGGAGGTGCGTCAGCCGCGCGGTACCGAAAGCCGCTTCATCAAGGTGGAAGCGGCCAAGCTGGACAACCTGATCAACCTGATCGGCGAGCTGGTCATCGCCGGCGCTGCGGCCAACCTGATGGCCCGCCGCTCGGCGCAGGGCGCGCTGGTGGAGTCCACCATCGCGATCGCCAACCTGATCGAACAGATCCGCGCCGGTACGCTGAGCATGCGCATGGTGCAGATCGGCGACATCTTCAGCCGCTTCCCGCGCGTGGTACGCGACGTGTCGAAAGAGCTGGGCAAGAGCATCCAGCTGAATGTGTCCGGCGCCGACACCGAGCTGGACAAGTCGATGGTGGACAAGCTGGGCGACCCGCTGATGCACATCGTGCGCAACGCCATCGACCACGGCATCGAATCGTCCGAGACCAGGTTGGCCGCCGGCAAGCCGGCCGAGGGCAATGTGTGGCTGAACGCCTACCACGAGAGCGGCAGCGTGGTGATCGAAGTGGCCGACGACGGCGCCGGCCTGCGCAAGGACAAGATCCTGGCCAAGGCGGTGGCCAACGGCCTGGTGTCGCCCGACGCGGTGCTGCCGGACGGCGAGGTGTACAAGCTGATCTTCGAGCCGGGTTTTTCCACCGCCGAGCAGGTGACCAACATCTCCGGCCGCGGCGTGGGCATGGACGTGGTGCGGCGCAGTATCGAACAGCTGCGCGGCACCATCGATATCGAATCGGCCGTTGGCGAGGGCACCACCTTCCGCATCCGCCTGCCGCTGACGCTGGCCATTATCGATGGCTTCCTGGTGTCGGTCGGCAATGCCACCTTCGTGATACCGCTGGAAACGGTGATCGAATGCATTGAAATGCCGGGCAACGCGCTACAAGGCGACGCCCACAACTGCCTGAACCTGCGCGGCGAAGTGCTGCCGCTGCTGGGGCTGAACCAGTTCCTGGAGCTGGCGCAGCCGCCGGGCAAGCGCCAGAACGTGGTGGTGGTGCGTTACGGCGACAGCAAGGCCGGCATTGTGGTGGACGAACTGCTGGGCGAGTTCCAGACCGTGATCAAGCCGCTGGGTAGTTTGTTCCGTCACCTGCGCGCCATCAGCGGTTCCACCATTCTGGGTTCGGGCGAGGTGGCGTTGATCCTCGATATTCCGGCTCTGATCCAGTACGCCTGCGCGCAGGAAGCCGAGCGTTTCGTCCACCACGCCGACACCGCGCAGGGGCGCGGCGGCCACGGCAACCATTAACCAAGCACAGCAGCCGGCAGGCTGCGGGGGAGCACACAAATGAGCACAAAACAGATGTCAGTGGCCATGCGCCTGGGGCTGGGCTTTGGCGCGGTGATTTTCTTCATGCTGCTGGTGTTCGTCATTGCGATGAACGGCTTCAAGCAGATCAATGTGCAGCTGGATGCCATTACCAAAGAGAACAATCCGCAGTTGGTGCAGATCAACGTGATGAACGATGCGGTGCAGGAAATGCGCGTGCAGTACCGCAACGTGATCATCATTACCGACCAGGTGGAGCTGAGTAAGGCAGTGGAAATCTACAACAATAACAAGAATAAATACCCCGACGCCTACCGCAAGCTGCAAGAGCTGTTTGCCGGCCAGACGGCACCTATGTCGCAGAAAGAGCGTGATCTGATGGAGCAGATTGCAGCGCAGGCAGCCATTGCTTTCCCCATTGTGGACCGTGTGGTGCAAATGGGAGCAGCCAACCAGAATGAGGAGGCCGCTGCCCTGATGCAGGAGCAGGCCAATCCCGCCATGACTAAGTTGCGTAGCCTGATTTCGGAGTTGTCTGCTTATGAAACCCAGCTCAGTGCGGACATGGCCAAAGAAGCGGACGAGCAATACCAGGCCGCCTTCATGCAGATGCTGACGGTGTCCATCATCGCTTTGGTGGTGGGTATCGTGGTCGCCATCCTGATCATCCGCAACATCGCCCGTTCGCTGGGTGGCGAGCCGCACTACGTGGCTGACATGATGCGCGAAGTGGCCAGCGGCAACCTGATGGTGAACATCACCGTGAAACCGGGTGACACCACCAGCCTGGCGTCGTCCATCGCCATGACCATCGACAAGCTGCGCGGCATCATGGCCGAGGTACGCAGCAACGCCGACAACCTGTCGTCGGCGTCGCAGCAGGTGAGCGCCACTGCCCAGTCACTGGCGCAAGGTGCCAGCGAGTCGGCCGCCAGCGTGGAAGAAACGTCGGCGTCGGTGGAAGAAATGTCCTCGTCCATCAACCAGACCAGCGACAACGCCAAGCTCACCGAAAGCATTGCCACCAAGGCTGCGCGCGAAGCGGCAGAAGGCGGCGAAGCGGTGAAACAGACCGTTACCGCCATGCGGCAGATTGCCGACAAGATCAGCATTGTCGACGACATCGCCTACCAGACCAACCTGCTGGCGCTGAACGCTGCCATCGAAGCCGCCCGCGCCGGCGAGCACGGCAAGGGCTTTGCCGTGGTAGCGGCCGAGGTACGCAAGCTGGCCGAACGCAGCCAGGTAGCAGCGCAGGAGATTGGCGAAGTGGCCAGCGGCAGCGTGTCGATGGCCGAACGCGCCGGTCAGCTGCTGGAAGAAATCGTGCGCTCCAGCTCCAAAACCGCCGACCTGGTACAGGAAATCTCGGCAGCGTCGATGGAGCAGGCCAGCGGTGTCGGCCAGATCAACGCCTCGGTACAGCAGATCAACGCGGCCACGCAGCAGAGCGCGTCGTCCAGCGAGGAACTGGCGTCCACCGCCGAGGAGATGAGCGGCCAGGCCGAAAACCTGCAAGACCTGATCTCGTTCTTCCGCATTGAAACCTCGGGTATCGCCCGTCGTCGCGGCACACCGCGCAGCCCGGTGGTGAGCAGTGCCGCCAGCTCGCACGGCAGCGCCGGCGAGCCGGACGAGAACGACTTCGTGCGCTTCTGAGCCGGGAGGTGACCATGGGCGCATTGACCCTACGCCGGGGGCGCGACGCCGCCCCCGTGGAGGAGGTCCACGAGGACATCCTGCAATACCTGACTTTCCAGCTCAGCGGCGAAACCTACGCCATTGGTATTCTGGCTATCAAGGAGATTCTGGAGTACACCACGCTGACGCAGGTGCCGCTGATGCCGGCCTTCATCCGCGGGGTGATGAACCTGCGCGGTGCGGTGGTGCCGGTGATCGACCTGGCGGTGCGCTTCGGCCGCAGCGAAACGGCCATTTCACGTCGCACCTGCGTGGTGATCATCGAGGTCACCTGCGAAGACATGCAGCAGTACATCGGCATTCTGGTGGATGCGGTGCACGAGGTGCTGGCCATCCGCGCGGCCGACATCGAGCCGCCGCCGCAGTTCGGCAGCCGCATCCGCGTGGATTTCATCGCCGGCATGGCCAAGGTGGATAACCGCTTTGTGGTGCTGCTGGACGTGGAAAAAGTGCTGTCGGTGGAAGAAATGGCCGCGCTGTCGTCGCTGGGGGGGAGCGAGTCACCGGACCTGCGCGAGGCCGAGAGCCGTTAACCGTGCCGGCAAGAGATTCCGGGCCGGCCAGGCGAGTACCGGGGCGGGCGTTTGATACCGAGGGGGCACCATGCAATTGTCCGATGCCACGTTTTCCCGCTTTGCGGTGTGGATGAAGGCGCAGACCGGGGTGCATTTTCCGCCCGGCAAGAAAACGCTGGTGCACCAGCGCCTTACCCGCAGGTTGGCCGCACGCAATGTGGCCACCTTCGAAGCCTATTTCCGCCTGCTGCAGGACCCGGCCGAGCTGGACGAGCGCGAAACGGCGATCGACCTGCTGACTACGCACGAAACCTTTTTCTTTCGTGAGCCCAAGCATTTTAACTGGCTGCAGAAGCACCTGCGCGAGCAGCCGCCGGTGGGCACGCTGCGGGTATGGAGCGGCGCGTCGTCTACCGGCGAGGAGGTGTGGAGCATCGCCATGCTGCTGGCCGACGTGCTGGGTATCGACGGCGACTGGACGCTGCTAGGTAGCGACATCAGCCAGGGCGTATTGGCGCGGGCGCAAAAGGCGCATTACGCGCTGCAGCGCTGCGAAGGTATGCCGGAATCGTATATGCGCCGTTTTTGCCTGAAGGGGGTGCGCCAGCACGCCGGCACCTTTCTGGTGAACAAGACGCTGCGCGCCAAGGTGAATTTCCAGCTGATCAACCTGGATAAAACGCTGCCATCCATCGGCCCGTTTCACATCGTGTTCTTGCGTAATGTGCTGATTTATTTTGATGCCACCACCAAGCAGCAAGTGGTGGAGCGGGTGCTGGGCCGGCTGTCGGTGGGCGGTTTCTTGCTGGTTAGCCATTCGGAAAGCCTGCACGGCCTGCCGCTGCCCATCCAGCTGGTGGCACCCGGCATCTACCGGAAACTGTCATGAGCGAGTCGCACCAACGGACCGAAGTGTTCCTCAAGCCTGGCGAGTGGCATTTCGGCGGCGAAGAGTCGCTGATCAAGACGCTGCTGGGCTCTTGCGTGTCGATCACGCTGTGGCACCCGCGGCTGAAGATAGGCGGCATGTGCCACTACCTGCTGGCGCAGCGCAAGAACGGCGAACGCAGCGATACCTTCAGCGGCCGTTATGGCGACGAGGCCATGTTGCTGCTGGTGCGCGAGGCGCTGCGCAGCGGCCGGCCGCTGCGCGAGTTCCAGGCCAAGCTGATCGGCGGTGCCTCGGTGCTGTCCAGTGTGGAGCGCGAGATGCATGTGACCGACGTGCCAGGCGAAAACATTGTGATGGCCAGGTTGTTGGCCGCACAACTGGGTCTGAACGTGCAGGCCGAGGATTTTGGCGGCGCTGGTGCCCGGCTGGTGTTGTTCGACGTGGCCTGTGGCGACGTATGGGTACGCCAGAGTACCGAGCGCGATATCCCCCGTCCGCAGCCCGCACCCTTCCGAAGAAAGGCAACAAAATGACCATCCGCGTGATGCTGGTAGACGACTCCGCCGTGGTACGCCAGGTGCTCACGGCGGTATTTACCCAGGCTTCGGGCATTGAAGTGGCCGATGTGGCGCACGACCCGATCATGGCCATGGAAAAAATGAAGGCACGCTGGCCGGACGTGATCGTGCTGGACGTGGAAATGCCGCGCATGGACGGCATTACTTTTCTGAAGCAGATCATGAGCTCGCGGCCCACCCCGGTGGTGATCTGCTCGTCGCTGACGCAGAAGGGCTCCGACATGGCGATGAACGCGCTGGCGGCCGGGGCGGTAGAGGTGATCGCCAAACCCACCGGCGGCGTGAAGGCGTTTCTGGAAGCCAACGGCAACGCGCTGGTGCAGGCGGTAAAGGCAGCCGCTGTGGCGCGGATGGGCAATGTGCGTGCCTCGGCGCCCGTTGCGGCCAACCCTGCAGCAGGCAGCCGGCCACCGTTACCGGGCGTACCGGGCAAACTGTCAGCCGATGCGGTGCTGGACGCGCCTACTGGCCGCGAAATGTTCAGCACTACCGACCGCATCGTGGTCATCGGCACCTCCACCGGTGGTACCCAGGCGCTGGAGCATATCCTCACCCGTCTGCCACGCGGCTGCCCCGGCATGGCCATCGTACAGCACATGCCCGAGCGCTTTACCTCGTCGTTTGCCGAGCGGCTGAACCGGTTGGCCGCCATCGAGATAAAAGAGGCGGCCAACGGTGACAGGATCATTCCCGGCCGCGCGCTGATTGCGCCGGGCGGCAAGCATATGATGATCAAGCGCAGTGGCGCTTTTTACCACGTGGAAATCGTGGACGGCCCGCCGGTGAGCCGCCACAAACCGTCGGTGGACGTGCTGTTCCGCTCTGCCGCCAAATTTGCCGGCCGTAATGCCTTGGGGGTGATCATGACCGGCATGGGCGACGACGGGGCCAAAGGCCTGAAGGAATTGCATGATACCGGCGCCCATACCATTGCCCAGGACGAGCACAGTTGCGTGGTATTCGGCATGCCCAAGGAAGCCATCAAATTAGGGGCCGCGCGTGAGGTGCTGTCGCTGGATGCGTTGCCTGCCGCCATCAGCAAACACTGATTAATGGCAATGTGCTTGCATTTCAATGGCTTGTGTCTAATAGTTTGTTATTGAAATTAGGCGTTTTATCGATGCCATATTAATCAAATAGCTGTCTCGACCAAGGCTGTGACTGATGCCGAAATTCACACTGGATGACGTGCTGATCGTGGATGACAGCCCGTCGCAGTTGCAACTGCTGGCCGAACTGTGCCAACAGTTGCCGCTAAACCGGATACGTACCGCCCGTCATGGCGAAGAAGCGTTGCACGCCATGCGGCAGCAGCGGCCTTCGCTATTGCTGCTCGATCTGGAAATGCCCAGGCTGGATGGGGTACAGGTATTGCAGCGCATGGCACGCGAGGGCTTGGTGATGCCGGTGGTGGTGGCGTCTGCCAAAGACCCGATGTTGATCGCAACCGTTGAACTGATGGGCCGCGAGCTGGGCCTGCCGGTACTGGGGGCGTTGAAAAAGCCCATTCGCCTGCACGAGCTGAGCGATCTGCTCAACCGTGCCTGCCACCGCCAGCAGGCAGCGACGGACGAGGCACTGTGTACCGACAGTGCCATTCGCGTGGCATTGGACCGTGGCGAAATCGTGCCTTATTACCAGCCCAAGGTCACCTTGCACGGTCAGTTGCTCAAAGGCGCCGAACTGCTGGCACGTTGGCCACAAGGTGACGACGTCATCAGCCCGTCGCGTTTCATCCCGGTAATTGAAAGCTGTGGCTGGAGCAGCGAGCTGACCTTGCAGATGCTGCAGCATGGCCTGCACCAATGGCAACAATGGGCGCGGCGTGGCTTGCGCCTGCCGATGTCGATCAACCTGTCGGCACTCGCAATGCGTGGTGATGAACTGGTTGGCCGCATCGAGCAGCAGGTAGCGCACAGCAAGGTACCGCCGCGCTTCATCATTTTTGAAATTACCGAGACGGCAGTCGCCGACGACCTTGCTGCCGCGATCGGTATGGCGGCACGCTTGCGCTTGGCCGGTTTCGGTTTGTCCATCGATGACTTCGGTACCGGTTTTGCCACCATGCAGCAACTGGTGAGGTTTCCGTTTACCGAGCTCAAGATAGACCAGTCGCTGGTGCAGTCCATCAGTAACAAGACACATCTGGAAAACGTGGTGCACAGCGTGATCGAGCTGGCCAAGCGCATGAACTTGACCACGGTGGCCGAGGGTATAGAAACCGAGGGCGACCAATTGTGTCTGGGCCAGCGCGGCTGCCAGCTGGGCCAAGGCTACCTGTACACCCGGCCTTTGCCGCCGGCGCAGTTCGAGCACTGGATACGCCAGCGCCGCCAGACCGACCCGGTGCCGGCATAACAAAAAAAATGCCCGTCCAGCGGACGGGCCAAGCAACGCACTAGCACTCACTAAGGAGAAGCCCGCCGCCAAGGCGGGCAGGGAAGACACACGAGGTTTGGAGAAACGGGGTACTGCAGTAAAACGGGCTGACCGCCGCCTATGCGGGCAGCCCGTGGTCGTTTAGAAGCGGTAGCTCACACCCACTTTCAAGGCACCCACCGGGGCGGTGTCGGTGATGTCCTTGTGCTTGATGTTACCGATGCCGTCGTATTCGGCACGCAGGCTGACCTGCTTGTTCAGTTTGTAGTTGGCGCCCACACCCAAGCCCATGCCAAAGGTGCTGTCCTTGCTGTTCTGCAGCGCCGCGCTGGTGGCGGTGAATTTGCTGCGGATGTGGCTGGCAGAAACCTTGCCGTACACTTCGAACTGGTCATTTACAGGGATAATGCCAAGTGCAGCGACACGAAAGGCGTCGTAGTCCAGTTTGCCGGCACCCTTCAGTTCGGTAGCGTCGCCGTGGTTCAGGTAGCTGCCTTCAACGGCAAAGTTGTCGTTGATGCGCTGGCCGACACCCACTTCGAACATGCCGGAGGTGGCATCGTCCTTGTTCACTTTCTTGTCGCTCACGCCGGCTTTGGCGGCAGCGCCATCTTTGGCGGTCCACTGGTTGGCAGATACGCCCAGGTTGCCGAACACGTAGGTGCCGGTGTCAGCGGCGAAAGCAGTGGTACCGGCAGCGGCGAGGATGGAGGCAAGAATCAGCTTTTTCATGTGAAGCTCCTGTCGGGGTATGAGTGAATTCGATGTCGTCATTCTGCCCAGCGGCAGGGCTTAACACTATGTCGCTTGCGTGGGCCGAATGTGCGGCCAACATGCCGCTGTGTGACGGTGTGTGACAGCCGGCGTTGTGCTGTCTTTACAGGTATGAGCAGCGCAGAAACGACAAACCCCGCGTGATGGCGGGGTTGTTGTATGGCTGTTCTGGTAGCAGCGCTTGCTCAGCCTCTGGGGCGGGGCGGGTGTTGCGGTAAACGTAGTGCCATGCGGGCCCCCCCCAGGCTGGCTTGGCCGGCGCTGGCGCTGCCGCCATGGTGCAGGGTAATCAGGCGTACAAACGATAACCCCAGGCCGTGGCCGCCGGTGGCACGGTCGCGCGAGCGGTCAAGGCGCTGGAACGGCTCGAAGATGCGTTCGCATTCCTCGGGCGGTATGCCGGGGCCGTCGTCTTCCACCGCTATCCACAATTCGCCGCCATACAGGGTGACACTCATCTGCACGCGGCTGGTGGCGTACTTGAAGGCGTTCAGTAGCAGGTTCCGGGTCGCCACATACATCAGCTTGCGGTCGAAGGTGGTGTTGCCGCTGCCGCAGTCCAGCCCCAGTTGCAGGTGGGGTGGACACAGTGGCTGCATCAGCCTGATCAGATCGTCGAACCATTCGTTGAGGTCGACGGTTTCGTATTGCAGGCTCACTTCGCCGCGGTCCAGCTTGGCATAGCTGAGACTGATGTTCAGCAGTTCGTCCAGTTCGGTCAGGTCGCGTTCCATGCCTTCGCGGTAGTGCTGGCGCTCGTTGTCGTCTTCTGCCTCGTCCAGCATCGATAGCCCGAAGCGCAACCGCGCTACCGGCGTGCGCAGTTCGTGTGCCACGGCGTGGGCCAGTGCCTGCCGCGTTTCCACCTGGCGCTCCAGCCGGGTGGCCATGTCGTTGATCACGGTAGACAGCGGTGCAAACAGCGGACTTTTCAGGCGTCCTACCCGCGCGGACAGGTCGCCCTCAGCCAGTTGGGTGGCAGTTGCGCGCAGAGCCATCAGCGATTGCCAGTGCGGGCGCAGGTTCAGATAAATCAGCACCGCCATCGGTACGCCGAAAAAAACGAACCACAGCAGGAACAGCCCCCATTCGCTTTGCAGAAAGTTGTGCTGCTCGCTGTCCTGACCCAGTGGCCCCAGTTGCAGAATCTGCCTCGTACCAGGCAGCGGCGCGTACAGTAGCTCGTTACCGTAATCCAGCCAGCTTTGGCCGCTTGCCAGGCGGGCGCGGGCTTCGTCGTCCAGCGCGGCAGGCAGTGTGGGTAGCAGCTTGACCGGGTACGCAAACAGCTCGTTGATGCTGGCCAGTTCGGCAGCGCGCCGTGCTGGTGGCTGGCTGAGCAGTTCGCGCTGGATCATGCGTACGGTGCCGTCCATTTGCTGTTCGATGCGGTCACGGTCGGCGCCGGAGGTCAGCAAGATCAGCAGGGTGACGAAGCCCAGCAGCAGTACGAACTGCACCACCATCGTCTGTACGAAATAGCGCGCAAACAGCGCCGCCAGGCTCAGAGGCGGTTTCACTCCCAGTCGCTCCGTGAAAACAGGTAGCCCTTGCCGCGTACGGTCTTGATGCGGGTGGGGGTATCGGGGTTGTCGCCCAGTTTCTTGCGCAGACGGGAAATGCGGGCGTCGATGGAGCGGTCCAGGCCGTCGAAGCCGATACCGCGCAGCGCGTTCATGATGTCGTCGCGCGACAGGATTTCGCCGGCGTGGCTGGCCAGCAGCCACAGCAGGTCGAACTCGGCGGTAGTGAGGTCTAGTGCATCGCTGCCCAGCATGGCTTCGCGGGTGGCCTGACTGATGCTGAACTGACCGAAGACGATGCGGCCATCTTCGCTGGCCTGCCCGGCATCGCTGTCGCTACGGCGCAGCAGCGCCCGGATACGCGCCAGCAGCCGGCGCGGCTCTACCGGTTTGGTGAGGTAGTCGTCGGCACCCAGTTCCAGGCCCAGGATTTCGTCTATCTCTTCATCGCGCGCGGTCATCATCAGGATACGGCCATGGTAGCGCGGGCGAATATCACGGCAGACTTCAAAGCCATCCTTTCCCGGTAACATCACGTCCAGGATGACCAGGTCGGGGTTTTCCGCCAGGATGGTGTCGGCTGCGGTATCGCCGCGGGCATGGTGCAGCACCTCGTAACCATGCTTGCTCAGGTAAACGCGTACCAGCTCGGCCAGGCGTTGGTCATCTTCTACGAGTAACAGGCGTGGAGACATGCGGGCTCTCGATCAGGCGGTTAAAAAACAAAACAGCCCGCGGCGCGGGCTGTTGCGTGCACAACGGGCGGCTTAGTAATGATAAGTCACGCCGGCACTCAGGCGGGAGGCAGAGTGCGTATCTTCGGCACCGCCGGTAGAGGATTTTACCTTGCCGGTCTGGCTGTACTCCACATAACCGCGCATATCGGCATTCAGTTGGCTTTCCACGCCGACACCGATTACCGGGACGGTTTTGCGGGCTTTGAAGCCAGTGCTGGCGATGCTGCCGCTGAGGGTGGTCTTGCTTGCTACGCGTGCCAGACCGACACGGCCGTACAAACCAAGTTTTTCGTTAAGCGGCAGGTGGCCGATAGCGCTAACGCCGATACTGGACAGTTTGGACTCCGCCTTGCCGCTGGTGCCGTAGGTGCGCACATTCTTGCCGTAATCCTGGTAGTCCAGTTCCCACGACAGGTTGTCGTGACTGTAAAAGCCGGCGCGCAGGCCATAACCGCTGTCATTGCTCTCGGTTTTGGTCTGGGTATTGAAGGTAGGGTTACCCATGCCGACGCTGTGGCGGGTGAGCGACAGGTTGCCGCCGATGTATTCGTCTTTACTGCTATCTACGGCGTGGGCAGCCAGCGGGGCGATCAAAGCCAGCAGGGCCAGAGACTTTTTCATATCGGTTCTCCGTGCGTTGAGTGAGTGCTGCATGGTAGTGGCTAGCACGGTGGGTCGCAATATGCATTTTGTATCCTTGATTGCGACCTTCCATTTCGATAGGTTATTGCTGCAATTACAGCCAGAAATCCTGGCGTTCGCGGTGTGCGGCCAACAGGCGCTGGAAGACGCCCGGGTCTTTGGTGAAGGTCAGTTCACCCGCTGCCGGCCGGTGGAAGTCCAGCAGGCGCGATACCCAGAAGCGCAGGGCGCCAGCGCGCAGCATCACCGGCCACGCGGCCAGCTCGTCGGCGCTGAACGGGCGTACCGACTGGTAGCCGGCCAGCAGCGCGCGCGCCAGGGTGGCATCGATGCTGCCGTCCGGCAGGCGCGCCCAGTCGTTCAGCGCAATGGCCACGTCGTACAGCAGGATGTCGTTGCAGGCATAGTAGAAGTCGATGAAGCCGGCGATGCGGTCGCCGTCCATCAGCACGTTGTCCTTGAACAGGTCGGCGTGGATGACGCCCTGCGGCAGGAAATCGAAGCGGTGGCTACCCTGGAACGCGATTTCCTCGCGCAGCATGGCGGCGTCTTCAGCCGGCATGGCCGCGTAGAGTTCGGCGGCAGTGTGGCTCCACCACGCCGGGCCGCGCGGGTTGTCCATGCGCAGGGGGAAGGTCTGGCCGGCCTGGTGCATTTGCGCCAGCATTTCGCCGACGGCCTGGCATTGCGCGGCATTCGGGGCGCTGACGTCACCGCCGTGCAGGCAGCTGACCAGGCAAGCCGGCTTGCCGGCCAGTAGCGAGGCAAAGCTGTCGGTATGGTCGGCAATCGGCGCCGGGCAGGCAACACCGTGGCGCGACAGGTGGCTCTTCAGCTTGAGGAAGTACGGCAGTTCTTCCAGTTTCAGTACTTCGAACAGCGTCAGCACGTAACGGCCGTGCGTGGTGGTGACGAAGTAGTTGGTATTGGTGATGCCGGCGGCGATGCCCTTGAGTTCGACCAGCTCGCCCAGTGCGTAGCGCTGCAGCCAGCTGCGCATCTCGCTATCGGTAACAGAGGTGTAAACGGACACGGCGGGCTCCTCAGAACGTCATCAGCACCCAGCTCGGGGTACGCGGCGGCTGGTTGGGGGAGACGCGTTGCAGCGTGCCATGGCCTTCGTTGTCCAGCAGGTAGTAGGCCGGTGCCCCCTGCGGGCTGACCTTCACCATGTAGAGCTTGCCGTTCATGCGGTACTCTTCCACGGTATCGGGGCCGTTCTGGAACACTTTCACTTCCGGTTCCGGGCCGCTGATGGTAGCCGGCTTCAGGGGTGGCGGGGGCGGCACAACGGCCGGGGTGTCGGCATAAGCCGTCAGCGAGGCCACCAGCAAGGTGGCCAGCAAAAGGCGCTGCATGAGGAGTTTCCTTGGTCCTGGGCTTGAGGGCGGGGGGCTGTTGCCCCCTCTGTCGCCCTCATTCTACAGGTTTAGCAGCTGCTCGCGCTCCTCCGGCAGCGTGTCGAAGCCACGGGTTTCGTAGAAGCGGAAGATGGTTTCCACGATTTCCTTCGGCTCGTCGATCAGTTGCAGCAGGTCGAGGTCGTCCGGGTTGATCATGCCTTCGCCGGCCAGCCGTTCGCGTACCCAATCCAGCAGCCCGCCCCAGAAGGCGCTGCCGCACAGGATGATGGGCATCTTGCGGCTCTTGCCGGTCTGGATCAGCGTCAGCGCCTCGAACATCTCGTCCAGCGTGCCGAAGCCGCCCGGCATCACCACATACGCCAGCGCGTGCTTGACGAACATCACCTTGCGGCTGAAGAAGTGGTCGAATTTCAGGCTGAGGTCCTGGTATTCGTTGGGGCGCTGTTCGTGCGGCAGCACGATGTTGAGGCCCACCGACGGGCTCTTGCCGTAGAAGGCGCCCTTGTTGGCCGCCTCCATGATGCCGGGGCCGCCGCCGGAGATTACCGAGAAGCCGGCGTCGGAAAGCAGACGGGCCACGTCCTCGGTGAGCTTATAATACGGGTGGTCACGCGGGGTTCGTGCGCTGCCGAAGATGCTGACGGCCGGGGTAATGGTCTGCAGCTCTTCGGCGGATTCGACGAATTCCGACAAAATCTTCATCACGTGCCACGCCTCGCGCGCGCGGAAGCGTTGCATCATCGCGTAACGGTCGCTTGTTTGCGGTAATTTATCGTGCAAGCCCATACCTTAGCCCTTTTTGATTATGAAAACCCTGTTATTGATCGATGGCTCTTCTTATTTATATCGCGCCTTTCACGCGATGCCCGACTTGCGTTCGCCGCAGGGGGAGCCCACCGGTGCCATCTACGGCATGGTGAACATGCTGGCCCGTTTGGAAAAGGAAGTCCAATTCGATTATAGCGCCTGCATATTCGACGCCAAGGGCAAGACTTTCCGCGACGCGCTGTACCCGGAATACAAAGCCAACCGCCCGTCGATGCCGGCCGAGCTGGCCGCGCAGATCGACACCGTGCACGAGGTGGTACGCGCCAGCGGCTGGCCGCTGTTGATGGTGGAAGGCGTGGAGGCGGACGACGTGATCGGCACGCTGGCGCGCCAGGCCGAGGCGGCCGGCATGCAGGTGATCATCTCTACCGGCGACAAAGACATGGCGCAGTTGGTGACGCCGGCGGTCACCTTGGTCAATACCATGACCAACGAGCACCTGGACGAAGCCGGCGTGAAGGAAAAATTCGGCGTGCCGCCCAGCCTGATCATCGACTACCTGACGCTGATCGGCGACAAGGTGGACAACGTGCCGGGCGTAGACAAATGCGGCCCGAAGACGGCGGTGAAATGGCTGGAGCAGTACGGCTCGCTGGCCGCCGTCATCGACAATGCGGCCAACGTGGGCGGCAAGGTGGGCGAAAACCTGCGCGCGGTGCTGGACTGGCTGCCGCGCGGGCGCGAGCTGATCACCATCAAGTGCGACGTGGAGCTGTACCACGAGCTGCCGCAGGGTATGGACAGCCTGCGCCACGGCAGCAAGCAGTACGCGCAGCTGGCGGTGCTGTTTGCCCAGTGCGGCTTCCGCACCTTCCTGCGTGAAGTGAACGACAAGCTGGGTGGTGCGGTGGCGGCCAACCCGGCGCCGGCGCAAGCGCCGCTGCACGTCAGCGGCAGCCTGTTTGGCGACGACCTGGACACCGTGTCTGCGCTGGCCGCCGGCATCGAACCGCAACTGGCGCCGCCGCCAGCGGTGGAACGCCGCTATGAAACCATCCTGACCCATGCCCAACTGGACGCCTGGCTGCACAAGCTGGCCACGGCCGAGGTGGTGTCGGTAGATACCGAAACCACCAGCCTGGACCCGATGCAGGCGCGCATTGTCGGCCTCAGCTTTGCCGTGCAGGCCGGCGAAGCTGCCTACCTGCCGCTGGCGCACTGTGGCCCGGACGCGCCGGAACAGCTGGATTTCGATAGCACCCTGGCGCAACTGAAGCCGTGGCTGGAAGACGCCAGCCGGCCCAAGCTGGGGCAAAACCTGAAGTACGACCGCCACGTGCTGGCCAACCACGGCATTACCTTGCGCGGGGTGGTGGACGACACGCTGCTGGCTTCTTACGTGATCGAAAGCCACGAACGCCACGGCATGGACGACCTGGCGCGGCGTCACCTGGGCGAAACCACCGTCACCTACGAGGAAATCTGCGGCAAGGGCGCCAAGCAGATCGGCTTTGCCGAAGTGGCGGTGGACGTGGCGGCCAACTACGCCGCCGAAGATGCCGACATCACCTTGCGCCTGGCGCAGCACTTTGCCCCACAGCTTGCCGGCGCACTGGGCAGCGTCTACCGCGACATGGAGCTGCCGGTGGCCGAGGTACTGTTTGCCATGGAACGCACCGGTGTGCTGATCGACCGTGACAAGTTGGCCGCACAAAGCCACCAGCTGGGTAGCGAGATGCTGCAACTGGAGCAGCAGGCCTACGCGCTGGCCGGCCAGCCGTTCAACCTGAATTCGCCCAAGCAGTTGCAGGAAATCCTGTTCGGCAAGCTGGGCATCCCCACCAAGGGCGTGCGCAAAACGCCGTCGGGTGGCTTCTCTACCGACGAAGAAGTGCTGGAAAAACTGGCGCTGGACCACCCGCTGCCCAAGCTGATTCTGCAGTACCGCGGCCTGGCCAAGCTGAAATCCACCTACACCGACAAGCTGCCGACGCTGATTCATCCACAAACCGGCCGCGTGCATACCACGTATGCACAGGCGGTGGCCATTACCGGCCGCCTGGCCAGTAGCGACCCCAACCTGCAGAACATCCCGGTACGGACCGCCGAGGGCCGCCGCGTGCGCGAGGCCTTCATCGCCGAGCCGGGGTTCGTGATTGTCAGCGCCGACTACTCGCAGATCGAGCTGCGCATCATGGCGCACCTGTCCGCCGATGAAGGCATGCTGGCCGCCTTTGCCAGCGGCGAGGACATCCACAAGGCCACCGCCGCCGAGGTATTCGGCACGCCGCTGGCCGAAGTCAGCAGCGAGCAGCGCCGCGCCGCCAAGGCCATCAACTTCGGCCTGATCTACGGCATGGGCAAGTACGGCCTGGCCTCGCAGCTGGGCATTACCAACGACGCGGCGCAGCTGTACATCGATAGCTACTTCCGCAAATACCCCGGCGTGGCCGACTACATGCAGCGTACCCGCGAGCAGGCCGCCGAGCAGGGCTATGTGGAAACCGTGTTTGGCCGCCGCCTGTACCTGCCGGATATCCGCGCCGGCAACCAGGCGCGCCGTGCCGGTGCCGAGCGCGCCGCCATCAACGCGCCGATGCAGGGCACGGCCGCCGACCTGATCAAGCTGGCGATGATTGCGGTACAAGGCTGGTTGCTGCAGGACGGCCTGCGCAGCCGCCTGATCATGCAGGTACACGATGAACTGGTGCTGGAGGTGGCGCAGGACGAGCTGGATGTGGTGCGTACCCGTTTGCCGCAGCTGATGGCGGGCGTGGCGGCGCTGAAAGTGCCGTTGCTGGCCGAAGTGGGCGTGGGCGACAGCTGGGAGGCCGCGCACTAAGCCCGCGCCCGCGCACAAGGTTGGCCGCTAGGCGGTCTACATGCGTGGCTTACCGTGTCAGTCGTGTTCGGCGGGCAGGGCAATGCAGATGCAGTTACGACCTTCGTGTTTGGCCCGGTACAAAGCCTTGTCCGCTTGGCGCATCAGCGTGCTCAGGTCGTGGCTGTTTTGCAACTGCGCGATACCGGTGCTGACGGTCAGCTTAAAGCGCTGACCGTCACTGTCTACCTCGGTTGCGGCCAACTGCTTGCGTATCCCTTCGGCTACGCGCCGGGCTTCGGCCGCGCCCATGCCGCTAAGCAGGGCGGCAAATTCCTCCCCGCCCATACGGCAAGGCAGATCGTGTGAACGCATATTGTCCTGCAGGATGCGCGCAAACACCCGCAAGGCATCGTCGCCGGCGGCATGACCGTAACGGTCGTTGATTTGCTTGAAATGATCGAGGTCGAACATGAGCAGGCATACCGCCAGGTGCTGCCGGTGTGCACCGTCGCAGCTTGTTTGTGCCAGCTGCATGAAGTGACGGCGGTTGTGCAGACCGGTTAACGCGTCCTGCGTGGCCAACTGGAACAGGCGCTTGGCCCGCTGCTGTTGCTGTATGGCGATGGCCATCAGGTGCGAGGTGCGGTGGGTAATGTATTCGCTGTGCAGATCGGGGGCCTGACTATGGCCAAAGTAGATGGCAAAGGTGCCCAGTACGCTGCCATCATACGACTTGATCGGATAAGACCAGCAACTGTACAGGCCGTGGGCGGTAGCCAGTTCGGCGTAGTCTGCCCAGAACGGGTGGTGCGGAATGTCGGTCACGATGACGGCTTCGCCGGTAAAGGCAGCGGTGCCGCAAGAGCCGACGCCATGACCGATACTGACGCCGTCAATCTGCTGCCTGTAGAACTCGGGCAGTTTGGGGCCCGCTGCCAGTCGCAATTGCTGCCCGCTTTCGTCCAGCTGCATGATCGAGCACAGTGCGCCGTCGATCTGTGACTCGATCATGTGGCAGGTCCACACCATCACTTCCTGCAGCGGCCTGTCGTTGGCAATCATTTCCAGCAAGCGGTTCTCGTCCTCCTGCCAAAGCCGTATCGCATGTTCCTCGCTGATGTCGCGGTCTATACACAACAGCGACTGTATGTTGCCCTGCTCGTCGAACTCGGGTAGCAGCCTCGATTCGAATACTGCGCTACGGCCCTGGTGTATCAGCTGGTTTTCAAACACGCAGGGTTTGCCACTGTGCATGACCTGATCGCGGGCGTGGCGAAAGGCATCGCATACGTGTTGTGGCAGGCCGCGCTCTTCCAGTGTCAGCCCGATATGCAGCGCCGGCGGAATCGGCGAGTAACGCGCCAGTGTGCCGTTGGTGTACAGGCAAACCAGCTCCCGGCTATAGCGGCTGATGATGTCCGGCGAGTTTTCTACCAGGTTGCGAAACGTTTGCTTGTCCTCGCGCACACTGACCATCATGCCTCTGGGGAGCGGTGTTAGCAGCCAGTCCAGTAGTTGGCCGCCGTAGACCTGTTGTACGCCATGCGTTTGCCTGGCAACCAGCGCTTGCCACAGTTCTTCCGGCAGCAAATCTGGCGGCAATGTCTGGCCAGCCTGTAATGGTGGGCAGTGCAGCAATTGCTGGAAGCGCGTACTGACAAATGACACCCTTTGCTGTGTGTCCAGCAACAGATAGCCGCCGGGCAGGGCTGCCAGTGCGGTTTCCAGTGGGTTAGTAACAGGCACGATGGTCTCCGAAGACGGTAACGCGGGAGCTGGCAGGTACCGTAAGCAAAGGAGGGCATTGCCATGGTACGGCGCTATTGTGGATTGTAGCGATAAATGCCGCACTGTCATGATACTCCGCGCGCTGATATGCCAGCCTGGCGGTTACTGTCGCCGCCAAGTCGTGCAGCGAGGGTGGGGAATGGTATGCTGCTATCGATATTGGCAGGAGGATGTGGTGGAGTACTTTCCGATTTTCATGCGTTTGCAGGGACAGCCCTGTTTGCTGGTGGGCGGTGGTGAAGTGGGCTTGCGCAAGGCTCGCCTGCTGCTGTCTGCCGGCGCACGGCTCACCGTGGTATCACCGGCGCTGGCACCGGAGCTGGCACAAATGGCCGCACGCGGTGAGGTGACGCACATTGCGGCCAACTTCGAGCCCGGCCAGGTGGCCGGCCACAAGCTGGTGGTAGCGGCAACCGACGTGCGCGAGGTGAACCGGCTGGTGTCGGACACCGCGCAGGCGCTGGGCATCCCGGCCAATGTGGTGGACGACCCGGAGCTGTCCAGCTACATCACGCCGGCCATTGTCGACCGCTCGCCGCTGGTGATTGCGGTGTCGACCGGTGGTGGCGTGCCGGTACTGGCCAGGCTGGTGCGGGCGCGGCTGGAAAGCCTGATTCCGGCGGGGTTCGGCCGCCTGGCGCGGTTTGCGTCGGGCTTTCGCGACCAGGTCAAGGCCCGTTTCGGCAATGTGGAAGAACGGCGCGCGTTCTGGGAGGCGGTACTGGAAGGCCCGCTGGCCGAGCAGGTGATGAACGGTAACGAAGATGCCGCACGTGACGACATGTTGCGCAGGTTGGCCGCCGCCGATACGGCGCCGGCAGGGGCGGTCTACCTGGTGGGCGCCGGCCCCGGCAACCCCGATTTGCTGACCTTTCGCGCCTTGCGGCTGATGCAGCAGGCCGACGTGGTACTGTACGACAACCTGGTGGCGCCCGCCTTGCTGGAGTTGGTACGCCGTGACGCCGAGCGTATTTTTGTGGGCAAGCAACGCGCCAATCACACCTTGCCGCAGGAGGACATCAACGCTTTGCTGCTGCGTCTGGCGCAAGAAGGCAAGCGCGTGTTGCGGCTGAAAGGCGGCGACCCGTTTACTTTCGGCCGTGGCGGCGAGGAAATCGCGCTGTTGGCCGCCCACCGTATTCCGTTTGAAGTAGTGCCCGGCATTACGTCGGCCAGCGGTGCCGCCGCCTATGCGGGCATTCCGCTGACCCATCGCGATCACGCCCAGTCGGTGACGTTTGTCACAGGTCATAAAAAGGACGGTAGCATTACGCTAGACTGGCCCGCGCTCACCCGGGATGGTCAGACGGTCGTCGTCTATATGGGGTTGACCATGGCGGAGGAACTCTGTGCCGCGTTTATTAGTCATGGCAAGCCAGCCGCGACACCCGCCGCCGTCGTCGAGCAGGCGACCACACCGCAGCAGCGTGTCGTCATCGGTACGCTGCAAACCTTGCCTGCCTTGATTCGTGCGAATAGTATCAGCTCACCTGCATTGATTATTGTGGGTGAGGTAGTGTCGCTGTCGGCACAGCTGGGCTGGTATCAGCCCGCGGCCGCAGGCTGACAGCACGTTCCGGGAGCTGCCCGCCAGGGCAGCCGTTTGATGCAGCAGGCAATAGCCGGCCGGTGCCGGGGTGGAAAATATGGTTGGTGTATTACTGATTTCGCATGGCAATCTCGGCCACAGCCTGGCCGAGTGCGCCCGTCATGTCCTGGGCCGGGTGCCTGATAACCTGGCCATCATGGGCGTAGAAAAACACGAAGACCCCGAGCAGAAGCGGCAGGAAGCGCAAGCGCTGATCGACCAGCTGCAACAGGGGGATGGCGTGGTGGTGCTGACCGACATGGTAGGCGGCACGCCGGCCAACATCACCGGGCGACTGGTGCGGGCCGGCAAGGTCGAGGCTGTGGCAGGGGTGAACCTGCCCATGCTGGTGCGGGCGTTAAGCTACAGCAGCCAGCCCTTGGAAATCGTGGTCAGCAAGGCCATTACCGGAGGCCTGGAAGGGGTCTTCTATATGCTTCCGGAGGGGAATCATGCAGAAACAACAAATTGAGATCATCAACAAGCTGGGCCTGCACGCGCGGGCATCCAGCAAATTTACCCAGATCGCCAGCCGTTTCAAGGCCGAGGTCTGGATTGCCCGTAACGGGCGGCGCGTCAACGGCAAGAGCATCATGGGCGTCATGATGCTGGCTGCAGCGAAGGGCGCTACGGTAGAGCTGGAAACCAATGGCGAAGACGAGGATCTGGCCATGGCGGCGTTGGTCGAGCTGATCAACAACCGCTTCGACGAGGCGGAATAAACGCCCGCGACAATAAATAGACAGACAGGGGAGCAAGCATGAGTATCGTGTTGCACGGCGTACCGATTGGCGGCGGGGTGGCCATCGGTCGGGCGCATTTGCTGACGCAGAGCATGGATGACGTCGTGCATCTGGTGCTGGAAGACAGCGAGATCGCCGCCGAGCAGCAGCGTTTCGACCATGCCGTACGCGAGACCCGCAAGCAGCTGGAGCTGCTGTGGGGCAGCATCCCCGAAAACGCGCCCGCGGAGCTGGGCGCGTTCCTGTCGCTGCACATCATGTTGTTGTCTGATGTCACCATCTCGCGCGACCCGCGCGACCTTATCGAGAGCCAGCGCTGCAACGCGGAATGGGCGTTGAAGCTGCAGTGCGACACGCTGGTGGAGCAGTTTGACGCTATCGAGGAAGACTACCTGCGCGAGCGCAAGCACGACGTACTGCAGGTGGTGGAGCGCATCTTCAAGAACCTGGCGGGGCAGAGTACCGACCTGCAGCTGGCCGACGATATGGACGAGGACGCCATCTTGGTGGCGCACGATCTGTCGCCTGCCGACATGGTGTACTTCAAGGATGCCAACGTCGCCGCGTTTGTGACGGATGTGGGCGGCGCCACCAGCCACACCGCCATTCTGGGCCGCAGCCTGGACTTGCCGTCGGTGATCGCCCTGCACCACGCTCGCGAGCTGATCCGCGAAGACGAAATGATCGTGGTCGATGGCCAGCAGGGCGTGCTGATCATCAACCCGGAAGAAACGGTACTGGCCGAGTACCGCCGCCGGCAGCGCAACTGGATCGAGGCGCGGCGCAAGCTGTCCAGCATCCGCAAGACCGATGCCCTCACCCAGGACGGTACCCCGATCGAGCTGCTGGCCAATATCGAGTTGCCGCAGGACGCGGCCAACGTGCTGGAATCCGGCGCGGTGGGCGTGGGCCTGTTCCGTAGCGAGTTCCTGTTTCTGGGGCGCGACAGCCTGCCGTCGGAAGACGAACAGTTCGAGGCTTACCGCTCGGTGGCCGAGGCCATGCGCGGCGCACCGGTTACCGTGCGCACCATGGACCTGGGGGCCGACAAGAACCCGCGCTGGCTGAACCACGGCGCCGCCGAAAACCCGGCGCTGGGTCTGACCGGCGTACGCCTGTGCCTAGCCGAACCGCTGATGTTCCGTGCCCAGCTGCGGGCGCTGCTGCGCGCCAGCATCTACGGCAAGATCCGCATCCTGTTCCCGATGATCAACAGTCTGGGCGAACTGAAGCAGGCGTTGGCGCAGCTGGACTACGCCCGCAAGGAGCTGCGCGAGGAAGGCGTGGCCTTTGCCGAGGAAGTGGAAGTGGGCGCCATGATCGAGATCCCGTCCGCCGCGCTGGTGGTGGGTAGCTTCGTCAAGCACGTGGACTTCCTGTCGATCGGTACCAACGACCTGATCCAGTACACGCTGGCGGTGGACCGCAACGACGACTCGGTCAGCCATCTGTACGACCCGGTGCACCCGGCGGTGCTGAAGCTGATTTCGCATACCATCAAGACCGCCACCAAGGCCGGGGTACAAGTGTCGGTGTGCGGCGAAATGGCTGGCGACGAGCGCCTGACCCGCTTGCTGCTGGGCATGGGCCTGCGCCGCTTCTCCATGCACCCGGCCAATCTGCTGACCGTGAAGCAGAATGTGCTCAACAGTCACCTCGACACGCTGTCACCGCTGGTGGCGCGTATCCTGCGCAGCGAAGACCCTGATAGAATCGCAGACTTGTTGCAACAACTGAATGCCGGGCCGGACGCCTGATCCGGCTTTTTTCTTTTCATGCTCACAGATGCCATCGACCCGTCGGCCGTGCGCCGCGTATTGCTGATCAAGCTGCGCCACCACGGCGACGTGCTATTGACCTCGCCGTTGCTGACCACGCTACAGGCGCAGCTGCCGCATGCCGAAGTGGACGCGCTGGTGTACCACGACACGCGCGAGATGCTGTCCGGTCACCCGGGGCTGTCGCAGCTGCACACCATCGACCGCCAGTGGAAGAAGCGGGGGCCGCTGGGCCAGTTGCGTGCCGAGTGGCGCCTGCTGGCCACGCTGAAGGCGCGCCGCTACGACCTGGTCATCACGCTGACCGAGCATAACCGTGGTGCCTGGCTGGTGCGCCTGCTGCAGCCGCGCTGGTCGGTCGGGCCGGACGGCCCGTATGGCCGTTTCTTCCGCAAGAGCTTTACCCACCGCTATCTGCAGGTGCCGGGCAACCGCCGGCATACCGTGGAAATCCACCTTGATGCGCTGCGCCGCATCGGCATTTACGCCACGCCGGCGCAGCGGGCGCTGCACATCGTGCCCGGTGACGCGGCCGAGGCATCGCTGACCGCCAAGTTGCAGGCCCTGGGCTTGCAACGCGGCGGCTACGTTCTGGTGCACCCCACCTCGCGCTGGCTGTTCAAGAGTTGGCCGCCGGCCCAGATGGCGGCGCTGATCGATACCCTGAGTGCCCGTGGCGAACGCATCCTGCTGACGGCTGCGCCCAGCGCCGACGAGCTGGCCATGCTGGCTGACATCAGCGGCCAGCTGCAGCACCCGGTGGCCAGCCTGGCCGGCCAGCTCAGCCTGAAGGAGTTGGCCGCGGCCATTGCGGGGGCAAAGTGTTACATCGGGGTGGATTCGGTACCGATGCACCTGGCCGCGGCCGTACAGACGCCGTGTGTGGCGCTGTTCGGCCCGTCTGGTGACATCGAGTGGGGCCCGTGGCAAGTACCGCACCGTGTCGTGGCCGCCTCTGTGCCGTGTCGCCCGTGCGGCAACGCCGGCTGTGGCGGCGGCTGGCGCAGCGAATGCCTGGAAAAGATCAGCGTGCAGCAGGTGCTGGCCGCCTACGACAGCCTGCAGGAGCAAGGCCGATGACTTACCTCGCCATCATCCGGCAGAAATTCAACCCCGCCGGCGGTGCCGAGCGCGTGGTCAGCGCCATTCTGCGCCAGCTGCAAGGGCAGCAGGCCCTGCAGCCGGTGCTGATCAACCGCCGTTGGGAGCCCGTGCCCGGCATCGAGGCGCGCAGTGTCAACCCGTTTTATCTGGGGAGCGTGTGGCGCGACTGGGGCTTTGCCCGTGCCGCCCGCCGTGTTTGGCAGCAGTTGCCGGCCGACCTGGTGCTATCGCACGAGCGCATTCCCGGCTGCCATGTCTACCGTGCCGACGACGGTGTACACGCCGCCTGGCTGGACGTGCGGCGCCAGCGTGGCGGCTTGGGCGCGCGCGTATCGATGGCGCTGAACCCTTATCACCACTATATGCGGGCGATGGAGCAACGCATGTACCGCGACCCGGCGTTTCGCGGCGTGGTGTGCATTTCCGAGATGGTGAAGCGCGACGTCATGCAATACACCGGCCTGCCGGCTGAGCGTTGCCACGTTATCTACAACGGCATCGACACCGCGTTTTTCAATCCGCAGGACGCGCGTGCCCAACGCGATGCCTTGCGCCAGCAGTACGGCTTTTGCAGCGACACGCCGGTGTTGCTGTACGTCGGTTCCGGCTTTGAGCGCAAGGGCCTGGCGCAGGCGCTGCACGCTATCGTGCCGCACCCCGCAGTACAGCTGGTGGTGGTGGGCAGCGACAAGAAAAGCCGCCGTTACCACGCGCTGGCGCAACAGCTGGGCCTAGGCAATCGGGTGCATTTTGCCGGTGCGCAGCGCGATGTACGCAGCTACTACGGCATGGCAGATGGTTTCATCCTGCCGTCGATCTACGAGCCGTTCGGCCTGGTGGTGGCGGAGGCAATGGCCTGCGGCCTGCCGGTGCTGACCAGCACCCGCTGTGGTGGGGGCGAGCTGGTTCAGCCGGGCTTGACCGGCTGGCTGGCTGCGCCCGACGCCAAGGACGACTGGCAGCACAACGTGGGCCTGTGGTTGGCCGCCAGCCAGGGTTGGCCGCTGATGGCGGAAGCCGCGCGCCGGGCGGTGCTGCCGTTTACCGAAGCGCGCATGGTGGACGAGATGCTGACGCTGTTTCATCGCCTGCAAGCCAGGGAGGCCGCATGAAAGGGCGCTTTCCCGGCCGCGTGCTGATTTTTGCCGCGCTGTTATTCCGCCTGCCTTGGCAATGGTTACGCCGCCCGCCGCAGGCGGTACAGCGCATTCTGGTGCTGCACCACTTTCTGCTGGGCGATGCGCTGATGGCCACCAGCCTGTTGGCCAAGCTGCGCCAGCGTTATCCGCAGGCCGATATCGTGCTGGCTTGCCCGCCGCTGCAGGCCGGCTTGTACGATAGCCGGCCCTACGGTGTGCGTGCCGTACCGTGGCACCCGCGCGACTTTGCCAGTATCCGCCGCCTGTTTGCCATGCCGCGTTTCGACGTGGTGTACCTGATGGGCGAGAACCGCCTGAGTTATCTGGCGCGTGCCATCGGTGCGCGCTGGATTGTCGGTTTTGCCGGCGAAGTGCCGCAGTACAAGAACTGGCTGGTGGACGAGGCCATCCCGTACGCCGACCAGCCGGAAGCGTGGACCGACACCGCCGCGCGGCTGGTAGATGGCCCGCCACCACCGCCGTTCGACGTGGCCGATTGGCCGTTGGGTGTGCAGCAGCTACCACCATTACCGGCCAACTACGTGGTGCTGCATGTGGGCGCCAGCTCGCCAACGCGCTATTGGCCGGCGGCCAACTGGCAAAGTGTGGCCGCTGGCTTGCGCGCACGCGGCTTGGCCGTGGTGTGGTCTGGCGGCCCGGGTGAGGGGCATCTGATCGAACAGGTACAGCCGTTGCCGCAGGATACGGTCATTGCCGGCACGCTCAGCTTGCCGCAGTTGCGTGCGGTGCTGGCTGCTGCCCGTGCCTGCGTCTGTCCGGATACCGGCATCGCCCACCTGGCCAAGGTGGCCGGGGTGCCGCTGGTGATGCTGTTCGGGCCGGGCAGCGAAGTGCTGTTTGGCGGCAGCGACTTTTTCCGCCGTTATACCTGCCTGGGTGCCGGCCCGGCGCTATTTCCGTGCCGTTTCCAGCGCAGCGTGCATCACCGCCCGGTGGACTGGGCGCTGCGTTGCTTCCGGCCTGCTGGCGACCAGCCTGGCGGCTGCAAGCAGGTGCAGTGCATGGCAGCGGTGAAGCCGGAGGTAGTGCTTGACCTGATCGGGCAACTGGAGACCGAACCATGAACTTGACTGAAGGCTGGGGAAGTGCTCGCTGGGCTGTGCTACTAGCTGTGACGTTTCTAACGCTAGCGAATGTGTCGCACACCATTGCGCTACGTTACACATTGCTGGCTGTACTACTGTGCTGGGCGGTTGTTGACCGTTGGCGCTTGGTGACCACATTGAGTCAGCTGTCGGCTTCTGCACGATGGCTGGCGGCATTCTTGCTGTATGCACTTCTGCATAGCGTGATTTTTTCCGAGTGGCCAGCGGTGTCTTTGGCTGAGTGGCGTAGCCAGTTGCTGATGGGCGGGCTCTGGTTTGTGGCTGGCTTGGTACTGTTTCACCGGCAACGTGATTTGTCCGTGATGGATTGCGTGGTGTTGGCAGGTGCTTTACTGGTTGTGACCGAGGTGGTTCTGGCGGTGCAGTATCGCTTGTTAAATGGTACGTGGCTTTATCAGGAAGTGTTCACGACGGCTACCAAGCTTGAATTCACTTTTTTCGTTAATTTCGCGATGGCATTTGTCGCTACGCTAGTGGGTTTTGGTAAGGGGAAAACACGTTATCCGTTTTGGCTTTTGTTGCTTACCGGTGGCTTGATGTTTTTTGCTAGTTTTCATGCCGGAGCACGCAATGGCGTGATTGGTCTGACATATCTGATACTGTCCTTCACGTTTATCTTTGTGCTGTCGCACTATCGGAATATTGGTTTTGGACGGTTGGTTTTTTTTCTGTCCATGATCCTTTTGGGTACAGGGGCATTTGTTCAGGCGACATTTGAGCGAGATACACGCAATCAAGTGTTTGTAGAGACCGCCAAGATCGCCTGGCAGGACACAGAAGGCCAAGGCTGGTTGCGTACGGGGCCCTATCCATTGCTGGCAAACGGTAATACCGTTGATCCATCGGCCTACGAACGTATTGCTTGGATTCGGGGTGGCCTTGATCTGATTGCCGACAAGCCTTTGGGTTATGGTTACGATCGGCGTGCCTTTAGTCAAGCGTTGACACTAAGAGGACATCCCAACCAAATAGGTCATAGTCATAGCGGTTTTATCGACCTGGGTGTTGGCTTGGGGGTGCCAGGAATACTGCTTTGGCTGGGTTTCTGTTTTAGTCTAGTGTGGCAAGGATACTTGGCATTCACAAAAAGGCGCGACATAGCTGGTTTGGCTTTGATGCTCGTGACCTGTGGATTCATGGGGCGCATGGTGCTGGAGAGTGTCAGCAAAGACCATATGCTGCACATTTTCTTGTTTACCGTCGCGGCCCTACTGGCACAGATGCAACTCAACCAGACTAATGAGCAACATGACTAAGACCATTCTGTTCACCGAATCCTCCCCCAACGTTGGCGGGCAGGAATTACAACTGATGCAGCAGATGCAGCAGTTGGCGGCTGCCGGCTACCAGCCGGTGCTGGCTTGCCGGCCCGATAGCCGGGTAGAGCAGGTGGCGTTGCAGAAGGGCTTGTCGGTGTTGCCGGTGCGCTTCAGTAACAGCGTGCACCTGCCGTCCATTGCCATGCTGCGGCGCTGGCTGGCTACCCATCGCCCCCGCCTGGCCATTTGCCATAGCGGGCACGACAGCAACAACTTGGCCATTGCCGCTAGGCTGGTGCGCCAGCGGCCGTTCCTGCTGCGATCGCGTACCTACCAGCCGGGTAAAGCCTCGGCGTGGTCGTATAACACGCTAGTGGACGCCACCATGCTGCCCAGTCACTACCTGCGTGACTGTCTGCTGCAAAACCCGTCCATTCATCCGGACAAGCTGCACGTGATCTACCCCGGCATCGATTTTGACCGAATCCGCCTCGATGCCGGCGCCGACTTGCCGTCTAGCGTACAGCAGTGGCGCGATGCCCATCCCGGCCAGTTGCTGGTGCAGGCAGCCATGTTGCGTGGCGAAAAAGGCCACCAGACCATCCTGGAAGCGATGGCGCGCCTGCAGCCACGTTGGCCGCAGTTGCGTTACATCATCGCCGGTGAAGGGCCGGAAGCAGGGCGTTTGCAGGCCGAGATCCAGCGCCTGGGCTTGGGCGAACAGGTGCTGCTGGCCGGCATGGTACAGCCGGTGGCAGCCTTGCTGGCCAGGGCGGACCTGGTGCTGATGCCGTCCAGTTACGAGCCGCTGGGCATGTCGCAGATCGAGGCGTTGAGCCTGGCGGTGCCGGTACTGGCCAGTCGCACCGGTGGCATCCCGGAAACCATTCATGATGGCGTGACCGGCCAGTTGTTGCCGCCGGGCGACGTGGCTGCCTGGGCTGCTGCCATCGAGCAGGCCTTGTCTGACTCGGCCACCGTGCAAGCGCAGGCGCGAGCTGGCCAGACTGACGTCCATCGCCGTTTTTCCCCCCGCAGCAATACCGCCAGCCTGTTGGCGCTGGCGGGGCTGTCGTCCGAGACTTCCGATTCATGAACGATTCCTTCAAGCACAGCTGGCAGGTTTACCGCCGCCTGCTGCGTTACATCCAGCGCTACTGGAAAGTCCTGATCATTTCGCTGATCTCGATGTGTATCGCCGCGCTGACCGAAGCGGCGTTTGCCCGCCTGCTCAAGCCGTTGATCGATGGCGGCTTTGTCGACAAGGACCCGGATACCATCCGTTGGGTGCCGCTGGCGATTATCGGCGTGTTCCTGCTGCGTGGCGTGACCAGCTTCATCAACGAATATACGGCCAGCTGGCTGACCGGTCGTCTGGTGCAAACCCTGCGCGAAGAGATGTTCGTCAAGCTGCTACGCTTGCCGGTGAGCTTTTATGATCGCGAGCAGTCGGGCCGGCTGATTTCGCGTATCGCCAGCGACGTCAATCAGGTTACCGAAGCCGGTTTCAATGTGATTACCGTCGCGGTCAAGGATGGCGTCACCACGCTGGGCCTGCTGGCGCTGCTGCTGTACACCGACTGGCAGCTGACGCTGATCTGTTTCGTCGTCATGCCCGCGGTCACCGCCTGCATGCACTTTGTCGGCAAGCGTTTGCGCGGTCTGGCCCGCGAGAATCAGCTGCGCATGGGGCAGATGGTGCAGGTGGTCAGCGAGGCTATCGATGGCCGTAAAGTGGTGAAGATTTACGGTGGCGAGCAGTACGAAGCCGAGCGTTTTCACGAGGCGGCGGATGCGTTGCGCCGTAATCAGGTCAAGCAGAGTGCGGCCAGCTCCGCCAACACCGGTGTCACCCAGCTGATGATTGCCTGTGCGTTGGCCGCCATCCTGTACTTTGCCGCGCTGCGCGCCCAGCAAGGCAACTTCAGTGCCGGCGATTTCATGTCCTTTCTCACCGCCATGATGCTGCTGTTTGCGCCGATCAAGCGCATTACCGGCATCTCGCAGGCGCTGCAACGCGGTTTGGCGGCGGCAGAAACCATTTTCCAGTTTCTGGACGAGCCGGAAGAAAAGCAGGCCGGCTTGCCTTTGGCCGGCAAGACGCGCGGCCAGCTCGAGTTGCAGCAGCTGTCATTCAGCTACCCTGGCAGCGAGCGGCCGGCGCTCAAGCAGATTAGCCTGACGCTGAACGCGGGTGAAACGGTGGCACTGGTGGGTTCCTCCGGCTCCGGCAAGACAACGCTGGCCAGCCTGGTGCCGCGCTTCTACGAGCCCGACAGTGGCCGTTTACTGCTGGATGGCGTACCACTGGCTGACTACGCGCTGCCGGCGTTGCGCGAGCAGATTGCCTTGGTCAGCCAGGACGTGGTGCTGTTCAATGGCACCGTGGCGGCCAACATCGCGTATGGTGTGCTGGACAAGGTTGGCCGCGAGCAGATCGTCGATGCTGCCCGCGCGGCCAACGCGCTGGACTTCATCGAGGCGCTACCGGAAGGCTTCGATACCGAAATCGGCGAAAACGGTACCCGTCTGTCGGGTGGCCAGCGCCAGCGCCTGGCTATTGCCCGTGCGCTGCTGAAAAACGCGCCGCTGCTGATTCTGGATGAAGCGACATCGGCGTTGGACACCGAGTCCGAGCGTCTGGTGCAGGCCGCGCTGGATAACCTGATGAAAAACCGCACGACACTGGTGATTGCGCATCGTCTGTCTACCATCGAGCAGGCTGATCGTATTGTGGTAATGCATCAGGGCGAGGTGGTAGAAGTAGGCACGCACCAGACCTTGCTGGCTGAAAATGGCATGTATGCGAAGCTACATAGCATGCAGTTTGCTGAAGGCTGATTTCTAATTCACCCGGTAACACCGCCGCTGATTCAGGGGCGGTTTTTTATTTGCTTAACAGATAAATATCAACTTTTTCAGTCATTTATCTGCATTTCATTCAAATGAAAAACGCTGTTTGACAGTGATAAATGTCGCCTCCTAAGCTGCCATCATCATCCAAAGGTCATGAGTCGGGAGGCGCGATGCCAAGATGCAATACGGGCGTGGGGCTGCTTGAGTTATTGCTGGTAATGGTGATTGCGGCTGCGGTGATCATGTGGGGTAGCGCTCCCTATCAGCGTTTTCTCGAGCAGCAGGCTGTGGATACGCAGCTGGCACGCGTTGCCGCCGCCGTCATGCGCATGCGCAGCGAAGCCATTACGCGTAACACCAGTGTTCAGGTCTGCCTTGCCAATCTGAAAAACGATCTCGACATTCAGGGTTGCGCCAAGCAGGTTATCGGTAAAAATGGTTATGCGGTTGATGAAGGCTTGCTCTTTTTTATTGATAAGCCAGCTGGGTTAGCCGGTAGTTACAATAGCAAGGAAGGTCGTGACGTGGTACTGCGAGCTGCACAGGTAGAACTGCATAGCAGCGTGCTGCAATACCGTATTCGTCCCAGTGGCATGCTGTCGGTGGCTGGCGTGCATTACAAGGCGCTCAGTAGCAGCGGTATATGCCGTCAGCTGTGGCTGGGGCCTAGTGGTTACCGGCGTTTGTCAGTATGCGATTGATACAGCGGGGGTTTACGCTTATCGAGTTGATAATCGGCATGCTGCTGCTTAGCCTACTGCTTAGCGTGGCTGGCTGGCAGTACGACAGCTACCTGAAGCGGATGGATCAACAAGCGGTCGCCAGCCTGCTGCAACAAAATGCCAGTTTTCTGGAGCGATTTTACAGCGAGCGCGGCAGCTATAAAGCGACACCTAGCCAGTGGCCAGTGTTACCGCATCAGCGCTACCCCGCGAGCGGTACCGCGCGTTACCAGCTGGCATTTGGCAGTACGCCCAGAAATACCGACCCCGACTATTACGTACTGCGTGCAACGGCCAGCGATGAGGCCTTGGGTTATATCGAGCTGTTGCAGACCGGTACCTTGCGACGCTGCTTTGCAACTGCAGGGACAGTACAATGCAGCCCGCTTTAGTTGTTTACGAGTGGTACATGAACAGCGGTTCGTAAGGTGCCAGTAGCTGCCCTTCCTGGCAAATGGTTTCCCACATTGCTTTACCTTTTAGCTGTGGTGCCATTTGGCCAGCCAGCTCGCAGTAGGCGTTGACGTCGCGCAGATAAGCCAGCGTTTGCAGTAATAGCAGCTTGATTTCCAGATTATGCGGTTCTTCACGCTGTGCATGGCGCAGTACTCGCAGGGCTTCTTGGCGTCTGCCATATGCGAGGTACACCTCGGCCTCTCCCACCGGGTCGATCAGGCGCTCGCGCGGTGGCACAAAACGCCATGGGCTCAATCGGTGACTGAGCAGGCCATGCTCTTGGCAGGCGTGGACTTTGCTGATGAGATGTTTGAAGAGGCCTGACATGGCTGACTCCTTATCGAGTACAGCCATTGTCGTGCTCGCTGTCAGCTTTGCCTATCCGTAGAATTTCGTAGTGGGCGCAATAGGCTATCGGGCAATGAAGCGGCTATTGAGCGTGGCGGAAAGCACCGACTGGGGAAGTGTTGCGACAATGGCATGGCCAAGTTGTTGTAGCAGCACAAAACGAATGGTGCCCTCGCTCACTTTCTTGTCATGACTCATGTACTCCAGCCATGCAGCTTCGCCAAGGTCGGGGCTGATGGTGGGCAGGCCTGCGGCTTGCAGTAGGCGTTCTATGCGGCCAACTTCCGCTTCACTGATATGTCCCAGCAGGCGTGATGCTTCTGCTGCCAGCATCATGCCGGCAGCCACTGCCTCACCATGCAGCCAAGTACCAAAGCCCAGACCGGCCTCGATGGCGTGGCCAAACGTGTGGCCCAGGTTCAGCAGGGCGCGGATGCCGCTTTCACGCTCGTCTTGCGATACGATGTCGGCTTTCATGGCGCAGCAGCGGCGTACGGCCTCGGCCAGTACGGTTTTGTTCTTGGCGCGCAGCGCGCCCATATTCTGTTCCAGCCAGTCGATAAAACCGGCATCGCCCAGCAGGCCGTATTTGATGACTTCCGCCAGGCCAGCCGACAGCTCGCGCTCGGGCAGCGTATCCAGCAGCGTCATGTCGGCCAGCACCGCTTTGGGCTGGTAGAACGCGCCGATCATGTTTTTGCCCAGCGGGTGGTTGATGGCGGTTTTGCCGCCTACCGAGGAGTCCACCTGCGACAGCAGCGTGGTGGGAACCTGAATGAACGGCACACCCCGCTGGTAGCTGGCGGCGGCAAACCCCACCATGTCGCCGATGACGCCACCACCCAGCGCAATCAGTGTCGTACTGCGTTCGCATTTGTTGGCCAGCAATGCATCAAAGATCAGGTTCAGCGTTTCCCAGGTCTTGAAGTCTTCGCCATCTGGCAGGGTCACGCTCAGTACGCTGACGCCGTGCTGTTGCAGGCCACGACGCAAGGTTTCCAGATACAGTGGAGCGACCGTGGTATTGGTGACGATCATCACCTTCTTTTGCTTCAGGTGCGGTAACAGCAGTTCGGCTTGCGATAACAGGTGCTCACCGATGTAGATGGGGTAGCTGGTGTCGGGCAGGGTCAGGTTGAGCGTAATCATGGTTTGGCAGGGAGTCGGCTTTGCAGGGACAGCAGGCGCTGTTCCAGACGATGGACCAGGACGTTGACGTTCTGGTGGGAGGTGTCGATGGTGATATCGGCAATTTCGCGATACAGCGGGTCGCGGATGGCAAACAGTTCTTCCAGCTTCTGGCGCGGGTCGGCAGTTTGTAACAGTGGCCGGCTTTTGTCGTGCTGGGTGCGCGCCAGGATGTCGTCTATTTGGGCGCGCAGGTAAATGACGGTGCCGTGCTTGCGTAGCACCTGGCGGTTTTCCGGTGCCAGGATGGCGCCACCTCCGGTGGCCAGAACGATGCCCTGCATCTGGCACAACTCGGCGATGGTATCGCGTTCACGCTCACGAAAGCGGTATTCACCTTCGATGTCGAAGATCGTAGTGATGCGAACACCGGTGCGGCGTTCGATCTCGTGATCGGAGTCATAGAAAGTCTTGCCGGTATGCTTTGCCAGCGTGCGGCCAACCGTGGTCTTGCCCGAGCCCATCAGGCCCACCAGAAAAAAATTGCCTGCCAGTTCCATGGCAGGCATTGTATCGGATGACTTCATGATATGTCTGCTAGCTCAGCGGGAGATGAACTCATTCTCCACGATGCGCGGCGTGATGAAAACCAGCAGTTCGCGACGATTGCTGGTATTGGAGTTGTTGCGGAACAGCGCCCCGACTACCGGCAGGTCACCCAGCAAAGGCACACGGTTCTCCACCGTGTTCTGTTCCTGTACGTAGATGCCACCGATCACCACCGTACCGCCATTTTCTACTCGCACTTCGGTGTCTACCGTCTTGTTATCGATGGCAGGGTTCTCACCTACTTTCAGCTTGGTATTCGGCGTGTCTTTGGTAATGTTGAGTTTCAGCACGATATCGTTTTCCGGTGTCACTTGCGGTGTCACCGACAGGCTGAGGTTAGCTTTTTTGAAGGTCGTGGAGGATTTGCCATTGTCGTCTACGGTCTGGTATGGGATCTCGGTACCCTCGGTGATGGTAGCCTTGGTGCGGTCGGCGGTCAGGATGCGCGGGCTGGAGACGACCTTGCCACGGTCTTCTGCCTGCATGGCAGACAGTTCAAGCCCGATGATGCTGCTGGCGCCCTTGAAGATGGCCGCAATCGACGCGCCGCTTAATGAAGAGGGCAGGCTGACATTCGGGTTGAAGGTGACATCACCGGATGGCAACTGGCCGATAGGAACAGTGCCACCGTTGGACAGGTTGCCAACCGAGGTATCCCCGCCGACTTTGGTGACCTGCAGGCGTACCCCCAGGTCTTTCTGGAAGTTGTCCTTGGCCTCGACAATACGCGCCTCGATCAGCACCTGGCGCAACGGGGTATCCAGCGTCTGGATCACCTTGCGGATTTCCTCGATGACGGAGACCCGCTCACGGATGATGATCTTGTTGGAACGTGGGTCGACCAGTATGGCTGCGCGGGTGGTTTGTCCACTGCTGGTACCGCCATTGGTGCTGGTGGTACTTTCGCTGTAGAAACCCGCCAGGTCTTTCAACGCTTCGCGGATTTCCTCTGCGGCGCGGTATTTGATCTGGAAGGTTTCAGTAATGATGGGCTCACTGGTCGCGCGCTGCTTTTGCGATTCTGCTGCCTGACGTTCGATGGTCAGCAGCTCTTCGCGTGGCGCGATGCGTACCACATTACCAATCTGGCGTTTCTCCAGATTTTTCTGTGCCAGGATCAGGTCTAGCGCCTGATCCCACGGTACGTCTTTCAGGCGCAGCGTCAGGGTGCCGTTCACCGAGTCACTGGTAATGATGTTCATGCCGGTAAATTCGGCGATGACTTGTAGCAGCGAGCGCACCTCGACGTTCTGGAAATTCAGCGACAGCTTTTCGCCCTTGTAACTGGCTTTGCCTTGCGCTTGCAGGGCTGCTTCTACTTCCTCGGCAGAAATCTTGCGCACTTCAACCACCAGCCGCTTGTCGGTCTGGTAAGAGGAGTAAGCCCAGTCACCTTCGGATTGGACTACCACCCGGCTACCGTTGCCTTGATTGGTGGCATCAACCCGACGAGCCGGGGTAGCAAAGTCGCCCACGTCCAGCCGGCGTTCCAGGTGACGTGGCACTTTGACGCCAGCCAGGTCGATGATCACATTTTTGCCTTCGCGGCGAATTTCTACTGGCGTATTGGCATTGTTGAGGTCGATCAGTACCCGTGCCTCGCCGTTATCGCCGCGGCGGAAGTCCACGTTCTGTACCACGCCATTTGGTGCGGTGGCGTTTGGCGCTGCAGCGATCACTGGCGGCAGTATCTCGGTAGGCGTCTCTTGCGCCCGGCTTGCCGGCGACTGTGCTGGCGGAGTACTGCCAGGCGCATTCAGCGTGATCAGCAGTTTGTTGTCCTCCACCTTGCTGGTGTAGGCAGTCGATTTGTTTAGATTGAGTACCAAGCGCGCCTTGCCTTGACCTTCTACCAGTGTCGCGGCATTGAGCAAGCTGGCTGCGTAGGGCAGCTGGCTTTTACCGGTGAGGTTTCTGGTATCGGGAAAGTCAAACGCTACCCGTGGCGGATTGGAAATGGCAAAACTGTTTGGGGCGCTGCCGAGCGGGGTATTGAAGGTGACGGCCAGTACCTGCTGTTCCTGGGCATTTTTCACCAGTTCAATGGCAGTAATACCGTTGGCCGCAGCGACCAGATTGCTGATACCTGCAAGGGCTAGCGCGACGGTGAGCTGCGTCAGGGTCATTGTTTTCATGGTGCTTTTCCTTGTTCCTGAAGCAGGTAGAGGTTGTTTTCCTGTTTTACCCACTCGCCGTTCACATCCTCGACAGTTTCTTCCAGTTTGATTTCGGTTTCGCTGATGGCACGCACCATGCCGTAATTCGGCCCGACAAAACTGCCCACCCGAACCCGATAGATGCCGCCCTCCGGGGTCTGGACCAGCCCGACCCGTTCGCGCTGCAGCTGCATGGTGCCCACCAGTTTCAGTTTGTCCAGTTCATAGTTTTCCAGGATTTCCCGCGGGCGGCCGGTATCGGGCAGGTTGCCGCTGGCACTCTTGCGTGCCAGTTGCAGCCGGTTGGTGTCGAATGGCGGGCTGAGATCCTGGCCACGATACTGATACGGCTTGTAGGGCTCGATCTGTGGCAACGGCTCTACTTGACCATGCAGACCACTGCCGGCCTGTTGCATCCATTGTTCCAGATCGTCCTGTTGGCTGAAACTGCAACCAGTCAGGCATAGCAGCATGACGGGTAGCAGTCTTGAAGTTGTCATTGTGCTCATTTGGGGGCGGCCACTTTTTCTTCCGCTTCGAGTGCGCGGTAGGTTTTGGCGGTTGCCATCATGACCAGACGGTTGCCTTTGGGGTCGGTCGGTGTCAGCGAGATGTCGCCAATGGTGACGATGCGCGACAGCTGGGACACGTCTGTTACAAAAGCAGCCAACTCGTTGTAGGTGCCAGTCAGACGGATCTGGATAGGCAGTTCTGCCATCTGATCGGTTTTGACTTCAGCGGCAGGGCGGAACAGCTCGAATTGCAGACCGCGACCGATACCCGCCTGGTTAATTTCGGTCAGTAGCGCGTCCATTTCCGACTTGCTGGGTAGCTGCTTGAGCAGGGTGCCGAACGAGACTTCGATCTGCTTGAGCTGGTTTTCCAATGCGGCCAGGTTACTGGCCTGGCGTTTCTTGTCGATATAGGTCTGTCGTAGCTGTTCTTCCTGCAACCTGGCCTGTTCTATTTCATCCTGTACTGTTGAAAAAACCAGGAAATAGGCAGCCAGCAGGATCAGTACTACCATGCCAAACAAGGCGGCCAACTGTCCCTGCAGCGGCCAGTTGGGCATGTCTTTGAAATCAAGGTTGCGCAGCTCGTCTAGGGTCATTTCGGCGCTCCTTCCGCAGCTGGTGCGGTTTGTTGGCTGCGGATCGCCACGCTCAGGCTGAATTGGTTGGCACGGATCTTATCGACGTTGGCCGCACTCACTTCGATCAGTACCGGGTCTGCGAAAGTACCGGATTCAGCCAGACTGCGCATCAGCAGAGAGACTCTGGCGCTGGACAGGGCGAAGCCGCTCAGCGCGACATTACTGCCTGTCTGGCGGAAGTCTTTCAGGTAAACGCCTTCCGGCATCAGGCGGATCAGCTCGTCAAAGATGTATACCGCCTGGGTACGGTCGTATTGCAGCCGCTCGACCAACTGCTTGCGGCCCAGCAGCTCGGCTTTTTTTTGCCGTAGGGATTCGATATTGCTGAGTTTGGCATTGATCTTGGCAATTTCTTCGTCGAGGCGTTGATTGCGTGCCAGTTGGGCTGCCTTGGCGTCCTCCAGCATCATATGGGCAAAATAAGTCAGGCCCAACGCCAGCAGTACGCTAGCCAGCAATAAGGTCTGGAAGCGTTTCCGGTGTGCGGCCTTTTTCTGTTCGCGGTGCGGAAGCAGGTTGATGCGGATCATTTAATCAAATCTCCGCAAGGCCAGACCGCATGCTACCAGTAGCGATGGCGCGTCCAGCAGCAGTTCTTTCAACTGGATGCCGGGGGCCTGGGTCATGGTGGTAAACGGGTTGGCGATCATGGTGCTGATCTGGGTACGATTGAGAATGGCGTCGTCCAGGCCGGAAAGCATGCTGCAACCGCCGGCTAGCAGGATGTAGTCCACACGCAGGTATTGCGACACGCTGACCGTTGTATAGAAAAACTGCAGTGCGCGCTGGATTTCCTGTGCCAGCGAATCGACAAACGGGTACAGCAGCTCGGCCTCATAACCGTCCGGCAGGGTCATGTTGCGCTTGCCGGCCTCGGCTTCTTCGTAGGTATAGCCATAGCGACGCTGGATATCCCGCGTCAGCTGTATGCCACCGAATACCTGTTCGCGGTAGTACAGTTGCTGGTTGTTACGGATCACCGAGCAGTGGATCTTGCTGGCGCCGATATCGAACAGGGCAAAGGTCTGATTCATGCCCTGGTCGGGCAACTGCTGCTGGATCTGCTCGAAGGCGGTCATCATGGCAAAGGCGTCAATATCGACGATCTCTACCTTGAGCCCGGCCATCTCGGCCACCGCCACCCGCTCTTCTACCTTCTCCTTGCGCGAAGCACAGATCATGACGTCAAGATCGTCGGCACTGTTGCTGGATGGCCCCAGTACCTGATAGTCCAGGTTTACTTCTTCCAGCGGGAACGGAATGTACTGGTTGGCTTCGCTTTCCACCTGCAGCTCCAGATCATCGCCTAGCGCACCAGCGGGTACCAGAATCTTTTTGTAGATGGCCATGGAGGTAGGCAAGGCAATGGCCGCACGTTTAGTGGGGGAGCCCATGCGGTGCCAAGCGCGACGGATGGCGTCAGCCACCTCGTCCATATTGTTGATGTTGCCATCGGTGATCAGGTCTTTGGCCAGCGGCTCGACGGCGTAACGTTCGAGTTGCGGCGTGCGACCGTGGCGGCTCAGTTCTACCATTTTGATGGCAGTGGCACTGATATCCAGGCCCAGCATGGCATGGCGGGAGGAGGGGAGCCAGCTACTGAATAGCTGTTGAAGGCGATTTCTATCGAAACGTCTGGATTCTCCTGACATCATATCTTGGCTCCGGCGTCACGCTGGTAACCAGCCTCCTTGGTGCGGGCACAGGCTTGTGCGTTGCTAATCGTCTTGTGGTGCTACCTTGCAGGTATAATGCACCATCACTTTTATAGGCTAGAACAAGATGCTCCAGCGTTTTATTACCCTTACAGCCGGTCTCATCGCCGGTCTGGCCATTATCGTGGCCGGCCTGGTGTTGATCGCTGTGGTGATTACCTACCCGCGTCTGCCCAGTCTGGATGTCCTGACCGACTACCGTCCCAAGATGCCGTTGCGCGTTTACTCGGCAGATAACGTCTTGATTGGCGAGTTCGGCGAAGAGCGCCGTTCGTTCACGCGTATCCAGGACGTGCCGCAACATATGAAGCAAGCGCTGCTGGCGGCTGAGGACGAGCGTTTTTATCAACACGGTGGTATCGACTACCTCGGCGTTCTTCGCGCCGCCGTAGGCAATATAGTATCCGGTCGCGCGCATTCCGGTGCAAGCACCATCACTATGCAAGTGGCAAAAAATTTCTTTTTATCGAGTGAACGCACTTTCACTCGTAAATTCAATGAAGCTTTGTTGGCATTCAAGATTGAGCATACTTTATCGAAAGACCAAATCTTAGAGCTGTATATCAATCAAATCTATTTGGGCCAACGTGCTTACGGTTTTGCCGCTGCGGCGCAGGCCTATTATGGTAAGCCCTTGGCAAATCTGGATATTGCGGAAATGGCGATGCTGGCTGGCCTGCCCAAGGCACCGTCCAGCTATAACCCGGTGGTGAACCCGGAGCGTGCGCGCTTACGTCAACTGTATGTGTTGCGCCGTATGCACGAGCTGCATTTCATTACCACCGAGCAATACGAAGCTGCCAAAGCAGCCCCCATCGTCTTGGCGAAGCCGGCGCTGGAAGCCAGCCTGCCGGCGCAATACATGGCCGAAATGGTGCGCCAGGCCATGTATGGCCGTTACAAGGAAGCGGCTTATACCGAGGGCTATCGCGTGTATACCACGCTCGATAGCCGCCATCAGCAATGGGCATTCGACTCGCTGCGTGCCGGCTTGATGGACTATGACCGTCGTCACGCTTACCGTGGTCCCGAGGCCTTTACCGACCTGAATGCCATTGCGCCGGAAGAGCTGGAAGAGTCTCTGGACGAGGCGCTGGCTGCTGTTCGCGATAGCGGTAACCTGCAGCCTGCCATCGTGTTGGCAGCCAGCAGTAGCAAGGTGACCGTATACATGCGTGGCGGCAAGCGGGTGGCCATCAGCGGTAATGGCCTCAGCTTTGCACGTTCTGCCTTGTCCGAACGGGTAACGCCGGCACAGCGTCTGCGCCCCGGGGCGCATGTACGCGTGGTGCAGGATGCCAAGGGTAATTGGCAGATTACCCAGATGCCGGAAGTGGAGGGGGCTTTCGTGGCGCTGGACCCGCGCACCGGTGCCATCCGTGCGCTGGTTGGCGGTTTTGATTTCAACCGCAGCGCATTCAACCACGTCACGCAGTCCATCCGCCAGCCGGGCTCCACCTTCAAGCCCTTTGTCTATTCGGCAGCGCTAGACCGCGGCTTTACGCCGTCCACCATGATCAACGATGCGCCGGTAACCGTTGATCCGCAAACCATCGGTGGCCAGAGCTGGGATCCGAAAAACGATGATGGCCGTTACGCTGGCATGATCACCATGCGCCGCGCACTGGCGCTGTCGAAGAACCTGGTGTCCATCCGTATCCTGATGTCCGTTGGTACCGACTTTGGCCAGCAGTACGTGCAGCGCTTCGGTTTTGACGGCAAGAGCATCCCGGCTTACCTCACCATGGCACTGGGTGCCGGCACTGCCACGCCGATGCAGATTGCCGAAGGCTATGCCGTGTTCGCCAATGGTGGCTACCGTACGCGTGCCTATTTCATCGATCGTATCGAGGATGCCAGCGGTCGCGTGCTGGCGCGCACCCAGCCGGCGATTGCCGGCCAGAATGCCCCGCAGGCTATTGACCCGCGCAATGCCTTCATCATCAGTAATATGCTGAAGGATGTGGTGCGCTATGGCACGGCCAATCGTGCCATGACGCTGGGCCGCAACGATCTGTCTGGCAAGACCGGTACTACCAACGATTTCCGTGACGCCTGGTTTGCCGGCTTCAACCCCAATCTGGTAGCCGTTACCTGGGTGGGCTTTGACAAGCCACGCAGCTTGGGGCGCTACGGTTATGGTGGCACGGCAGCGCTGCCGATCTGGATCAATTACATGAGTAATGCGCTGAAGGGCGTGCCGGACGTCGAATTGCCGCCGCCGCCAGGTATCGTGGTGAAGCCGGGTGCTGGCCTGCGCGGTAACGACGAGTACTATCTTGAGGAATTCCAGCGCACCAATCCCGAACTTCGCATCAATAACCGTGGTTCGGTGCCGGGTAGCGGCGGTGGTGTAGAGGAACAAGCCTCTGGCGCTGCCACCGAGGAACCGGCAGCGCCGGTGCAAGACGCAGTAGAAAACGTGAAGGACCAGCTGTTCTGACGGGCAGGAAACACAGAAATCAGTCAGCAAGAACAATCCCCGGCTAGCCGGGGATTGTTGTTTATCCTGTTGAAGCGGCAGGGTTTTACGCCGGGCGGCGTACCGGGCAGGTAGTCTTGCTGTTGGTGGCCGCCGCGTGGGGCGGCCTGCTTTCTCTATAATAGCGACAGCAGGTTTTCCGGCGGCCGGCCGATGGCTGCCTTGCCGTCGGTCACGGCCAGTGGTCGTTCGATCAGCTTGGGGTGGGCCAGCATGGCCTGGATCAGGTGCTTGTCTTCCAGCGTCACATCGTCCAGGTGCAGGGCCGAGTATTCCTCTTCCTTCTTGCGCATCATGCTGCGCGGGTCACCGCCCAGCAAGGCGATGATGGCGGCCAACTCGTCGGCAGTGGGCGGGGTTTTCAGGTACTCGATCACGTCCAGCTCGGCGCCGTGCTGTTGCAACAGCTGCAGGCCTTCGCGGGATTTCGAGCAGCGCGGGTTGTGGTAGTAACGAATCATGATGCTTTCCGTAGGCTGCGAGAGTGTCACTTTTATATCGCAGTTTCGTGTTTCAGAAAGTAGTTTTCTCATGACAGATTCTTCCGGCCGCCGCTTTGGCGTACTGGCGCTGCTGTTGGCCGCACTGGCCTCGCTGGGGCCGTTTTCCATCGACACCTTCTTGCCGGCCATGCACGACATGGGCCAGTCGCTGGGGGCCTCGCCCATCGAAATGCAGCAAACGCTGTCGATCTACCTGTTCTGCTATGCGCTGATGATGCTGTGGCATGGCGCCATTTCCGATACCGTGGGCCGCCGGCCTGTCATTTTGTTGTCCACGCTGACCTTTGCCGTGGCCTCGATCGGTTGTGCGCTGGCGCCGAATCTGGGCACGCTACTGCTGTTTCGCGCCATGCAAGGCTTGTGCGGGGGCGCCGGCCTGGTGGTAGGGCGGGCCATCATCCGCGATACCTTCCACGGTCACGACGCGCAACGCATGATGTCGCAGGTCACCATGCTGTTTTCGCTGTCGCCGGCGGTGGCGCCGCTGGTGGGGGGCTTGCTGTTCGGGGCGCTGGGCTGGCGGTCCATTTTCGTGTTTCTAGCGCTGCTGGGCCTGGCCGTATTTGCCGTGTGCTGGCGCGCCATGCCGGAAACCCACGCCCCGGCGGCACGCACGCCGTTTGCCTGGCGCCAGTTGCTGGCCAACTACCTGGAGGTTGGCCGCAAGCGCGAGTTCCAGCTGTTGGCGCTGGCGGTATCGTGCAATTTTGCCGGCTTCTTCGTGTACATCCCGTCGGCGCCGGTGTTCGTCATGCAGCACCTGGGGCTGGGCCATAACGATTTCCTGTGGATGTTCGGCCCCATCGTGTCCGGCATCATGTTCGGCGCGTTTTTGTCCGGCAAGCTGGCCGGGCGGCGCGACACCCGCACCATCGTCAATATCGGCTACACGCTGATGTTTGCCGCCACGGCGGCCAACCTGCTGCAGGCCTTCCTGATCACGCCGGCGGTACCGTGGGCGGTGCTGCCGCTGGCGCTGTACACCACCGGCATGTCGCTGGCGGCGCCGTCGATGACGCTGACGCTGATGGACCAGTTCCCGCACCTGCGTGGCACGGTGTCGTCGGTGCAGGGCTTTGTGCAGACCATGTTCTCCACGCTGCTGGCCGGGGTGATTTCACCGCTGGTGTGGGGCAGCGTGCAAAGCCTGGCGCTGACCATGCTGGGCTTCCTGGTGGCTGGCTTTGTGCTGCGCAGCGCCTATCGCCGCCGCATCCAGCGGCCGGTGTAGCCGCTTATCACGCGCTGGCCGTCACCAGTACCGGCTGTAGCACACGCTGCAGCTCGGCCGGCGCCATGCCTACCAGAAAGCCGCGCTTGCCGCCGTTGATGTAGATGCGGGCCAGTTCGGCAATGCCAGCTTCCATGTACACCGGCATCTTGCTCTTGGTGCCGAACGGGCTGGTACCGCCCACCTGGTAGCCGCTGTGCTTGTCGGCGGTTTTCGGGTCGCACGGCGTGATCTTCTTGGCGCCGATCTGCTTGGCCAGCATGCCGGTGGCCACTTCGCGGTCGCCGTGCATTAGCACCACCAGCGGTTTGCGCTGCTCGTCTTCCATGATCAGGGTCTTGATCACAGCGTGCTCGTCCACGCCCAGCTCGCGCGCCGACACGCGGGTGCCGCCTTTTTCTTCGTATTTGTACAGATGCTCGGTATAGGCCACCTGGTGTTCGCGCAGCATGCGCACCGCCTGGGTGACCGGGGCTTTTTCCTTGGACATGGCTATCGATAGGGCAGGGTAAGACAGGGCGCTATTGTACCCGCGGCCCAGAGGTTGGCCGCAAGCGCCACCACAGCCGCAGCCCCAGCAGCACCGCCAGCACGGCGGCGTACAGCAGCGGCTCGGTCAGGTCGCGCTTCACCAGCCACAGGTAGTGCAGCACCGCCAGCAGCGCCAGCGGGTAGACCAGCCGGTGCAGCTGGCCCCAGCGCCGCTGCAGCCGCCGCAGCCAGCCGTCGGTAGAGGTGATGGCCAGCGGCAGCAGCAGCGCAAACGCCGCCATGCCCACGGTGATGAACGGGCGCTTGATGATGTCTTGCACGATGGCGGCCCAGTCGAACAGCTGGTCCAGCCACAGGTAGATCAGCAGGTGGACGCTGGCGTAGAAAAAGGCGTACAGCCCCAGCATGCGGCGCAGTCGCAGCAGCCAGCCCGGCGCGCCCAGCCGACGCAGCGGCGTAATGGCGAGGCCGGCCAGCAGCAGGTTCAACGCCCAGCTACCACTGTCGCGGGTAAGCGTTTCTACCGGGTTCACCGCTTGGCCGCTCAAGGCTTGCCACAGGCTGGCCGCCAGCGGCAGCAGGCACTGCACGAACAGCAGCGCCTTGATGCGGCCAACCGTGGCCGCCGAAGGGTTGTGGAGCAAGGTTGGCCGCATCAGAAGTTTTTCACCAGGTCCATGCCGCGGTACAGGCCGGCTACCTGGTCGGCGTAACCGTTGAACGGCAGCGTCTTGCGCCTCAGGAACTCGCCGATGCGGCGCTCGCTGGCCTGGCTCCAGCGCGGGTGGTCTACCGCCGGGTTCACATTGGAATAGAAGCCGTACTCGTTTGGCGCCGCCATGTTCCAGCTGGTGGGCGGCTGTTTTTCCAGCAGTGTGATGCGGCTGATCGACTTGATGCTCTTGAAGCCGTACTTCCACGGCACCACCAGCCGCACCGGCGCGCCGTTCTGGCCTGGCAGCAGCTCGCCGTACAGGCCCACGGCCAGAATGGTGAGCGGGTGCATCGCTTCGTCGATGCGCAGGCCTTCGCGGTACGGCCAGTCCAGCACGCGGCGCGCCACGCCGGGCATCTCGCCAGGGCGCAGCGCGGTTTCGAAGGCTACGTACTTGGCGCGGCTGGTCGGGCCTACCTGCTTCAGCAGGCTGGCCAGCGGAAAGCCCACCCACGGAATCACCATGCTCCAGCCTTCGACACAGCGCAGGCGGTAGATGCGTTCTTCCAGCGGAAACTTCAGCAGCTCCTCGATGCTGAAGCTGCGCGGCTTGGCCGCCTCGCCGCCCACGGCCACCGACCACGGTCGCGTCTTCAGCCGGCCGGCATAGCGCGCGGGGTCGTCTTTGCCGGTGCCGAACTCGTAAAAGTTGTTGTAGCTGGTGATCTCCTGCCGGCTATTGGGCTTGTCGCTGGCGGAGTAAGGGCTTTTGCTGGCCGGCAAGGCGGCGATGGACGCCACCGGCAGCAGCAAGCCGGCACTGCCTGCCATGAACTGGCGGCGGTTGAGGTACACGCTGTGCGGGGTAATCTCCGACGGCGCGATATCGGATGGGTGGCGTATCAGCATGGGGCGGGCTCCGGGTAGGCATGCACGTCAGTCGTGCCAGAGAGGCCGATCTGACAGCTACCCGTGCAAAAGATTCTTACAAATGGACGCCCGCCATGTACAGCACAAAGAACAATACCGAGCTGATTACCAGTGAAATGGCCAAGGTATGAAAGAAATCCTGCAGCGTGGCGCGCTGCTGGCGGTTGAACAGCCAGCGCACCACCATCACCAATATCAGGCACAGCAGGGCAAGGCGGAGCAGGCGACCTATCATCGGGAGCGGTCCGTAAAAGGAAGGCCACGATTATCCGCAGCGACAGGACAGGTACGCAAGCCGGCGTTGCCTATATAATCGGCACATTGCCAGCAGAAGCCTTGATCACGGGGCGGCAGAGCCGCAAAGGCCGCCTGTAGCCACGCTACCCGCCCCCGGCCGACCAACAAAGAGACAACCATGTCCAGTAATGCATCCTCTGTCGGTATTGTCAGCGCACAGCGCGCGCTGTTCGAAACGCCGCTGCCGCTCGCTGGCGGTACGGTGTTGCCCAGCTACGAGCTGGTGTTTGAAACCTATGGCGAGCTGAACGCGGCGCGCAGCAATGCGATCCTGATCTGCCACGCGTTGTCCGGCCACCATCACGTCGCCGGCCGTTATCGCGACGACGATAAAGCTGCCGGCTGGTGGGACAACATGATCGGTCCCGGCAAGCCCATCGATACCAACCGCTTTTTCGTGGTGGGCGTCAACAACCTGGGCGGCTGCCACGGCAGTACCGGCCCGTCCAGCATCGACCCGGCCAGCGGCCAGCCGTGGGGCTCGCGCTTTCCGGTGGTAACGGTGCCCGACTGGGTCACGGCGCAGGCGCGCCTGGCCGACCGTCTGGGCGTGGAGCGCTGGGCGGCGGTGATCGGCGGCAGCCTGGGCGGCATGCAGGCGCTGCAGTGGAGCATCAACTACCCCGACCGCGTGGCCAACGCGCTGGTGATCGCCTCGGCGCCCAAGCTGTCGGCGCAGAACATCGCCTTCAACGACGTGGCCCGCCAGGCCATCATCACCGACCCCGATTTTTGCGGCGGCGACTTCTACGCCCAGGGCACCATCCCGCGTCGCGGCCTGCGCCTGGCGCGCATGCTGGGCCACATCACCTATCTGTCCGACGACGGCATGGGCGAGAAATTCGGCCGCATGCTGCGCTCCGGCGAGTACAAGTTCGGCTACGACGTCGAGTTCGAGATCGAGAGCTACCTGCGCTACCAGGGCGACAAGTTTTCCGACTACTTCGACGCCAATACCTACCTGCTGATGACCAAGGCGCTGGACTACTTCGACCCGGCCAAGGATTACGGCGGCGACCTGGTGGCTGCCTTGCAGCGCGCCACCGCCAACTTCCTGGTGGCCAGCTTCACCAGCGACTGGCGCTTCTCGCCGGAACGCTCGCGCGAGACGGTGAAGGCGCTGATCGCCGCCGGCAAGCGCGTGTCCTACGCCGAAATCGAATCCGTACACGGCCACGATGCCTTCCTGATGACCGACGAACCGTATATGAACCTGATGCGTGCCTACCTGCAGCGCGTTGCCGTGGAGGTTGCCGCATGAGCCAGCCCGTTTCCGCCTTGCGCCCCGACCTGCAACTGATCGCCGACTGGGTCAGCCCCGGCAGCCGCGTGCTCGACCTGGGCTGCGGCGAGGGCGACCTGCTGGCCTGGCTGCAGGCCCACAAGCAGGTATCCGCCTACGGCGTGGATTTCGACGTCAACAACGTGGTGCGCTGCGTGGCGGCCAACGTCAACGCCATCCAGGGCGACTTGGAAGCGGGCCTGGCCGAGTTTGCCGACCAGCGTTTCGACCACGTGGTGCTGTCGCAAACCATCCAGGCCATGCACAACACCGAGCAGATTCTGCTGGAAATGCTGCGCGTTGGCCGCGAAGCCATCGTTACCTTCCCCAACTTCGGTTACTGGGAAAACCGCTGGCAGATCCTCAAGGGCCGCATGCCGGTGTCCGACGACATGCCCTACCAGTGGTACAACACCCCCAACATCCACTGGTGTATGCTCGGCGACTTTGACGAGCTGTGCGCCAAAAACGGCCTGCGCGTGCTGGAGCGGGTGGTGATGACCGGCGGCCGCCGCGTGACCTTCCTGCCCAATCTGCGCGGCAGTCTGGCGTTTTACCGCGTCACGCGCGGCTAGGCAGCAACCGACATGGCGCTTCGGCGCCATTTTTCATCGATAACAACAAAAACGGGAGGCGCGGATGCGCGATATCCGGCAGCAGGGCGCGTGGCGCATGCTGATGATCTGGGTGCTGGGTTTTGCCAGCGGCTTGCCACTGGCGCTGTCCGGCACCGCCATGCAGGCGTGGCTGACGCTGGACGGCATCGACGTGGCCACCATCGGTTTCCTGAGCCTGGTGGGCTTGCCGTATACCTTCAAGTTCTTGTGGGCGCCGCTGATGGACCGCTTCGAGCCGCCGTGGCTTGGCCGCCGTCGCGGCTGGCTGGTGCTCACCCAGCTGGGCTTGGCCGCCGTGCTGCTGGCCATGTCCGGCATGCAGCCGGCCCGCGACGTGCAGGGTTTTGCTTTGCTGGCGGTGCTGCTGTCTTTCCTGTCCGCCTCGCAGGACGTGGTGATCGACGCCTACCGTACCGACGTGGTGCAGCCGGCCGAGCGCGGCCTGGCGTCGTCGCTGGGTGTGTTCGGCTACCGTTTGGCCATGGTGCTGTCCGGCGGTATCGCCATGGTGTGGGCCGATCCGCTCAACGGCAACGGCTGGAGCTGGGGCACCGTCTATCAGGTGATGGCCGCCATCATGCTGGCCGCCGCCGTCATCTCGCTGCTGCTGGTGCCGCCGGTGCCCAAAGACAACGTGGCGCCGGTCAGCGACGCGCGCAACGACCTGAAAGGCTTTGCCGCCGTGTTACTGGCGGTGGTCATCGGTTACCAGTTCACCACCCACGTGGCGGCGCCGCTGGCCGAACGTGTGGTGGCACCGTTCTACCCGGCAGTGGCCGAAGCGCCGGCAGGCCCTGCGGCCAACCCTGTGCCTGCGACGCCGGTCGCCAGCGCGGTGGTTGCCAAGGCTGCCGAGGCCGCCAAGCCGGCCGCGGACAAAGGCGACAAGAAAGGCAACCCTAACCAGAAGAAGTGGATAGACCTGCTGTCGCTGCTGCTGGGCATGGCCTTCACGCTGCCGTTGGCGTGGTGGGCGGCGCAGAAGGCGCGCTTCGATACGCTGAACCGCTCGCTGGGCAACTATTTCAGCATGGAAGCCGCCGGCGCTTTCCTGGCGCTGATCATCCTGTACAAGCTGGGCGACGCCTTTGCCGGCGCGCTGACCACCACCTTCCTGCTGAAGGGGGCCGGCTTTGCCCAGGCCGAGATCGGCGTGGTGAACAAGGTGATCGGCATCTGGCTCACCATCGTCGGCGCGCTGGCCGGTGGCGCGCTGATGCTGCGTCTGGGCTTGTACCGTTCGCTGATGGCGTTCGGGGTGCTGCAGCTGCTGTCCAACCTGGGCTTCTGGCTGGTGGCGGTGTCGGGCAAGGGCGCGTGGGGCAGCTTTACGCTACCGGCTTTCGACTGGCTGATCGTGGCGCTGAAAGACAGCAGCCAGGTGGACTACCTGCTGTTGTTCGCCGTGGCAGTGGAAAACCTGTCCAGCGGCATGGGCACCGCCGCTTTTGTGGCCTTCCTGATGGCGCTGTGCAACCAGAAATTCACCGCCACCCAGTTTGCGCTGCTGTCGGCGTTTGCCGCGGTGGGCCGCGTGTGGGTGGGGCCGCTGTCCGGCGTGCTGACCGAAAGCATAGGCTGGCCGGCGTTTTTCCTGTTCTCCACCGCCGCGGCGCTGCCAGGCCTGCTGATGCTGGCGCGGCTGAAAGCCCGCGTGCAGGCGCTGGACGTACCCAAGGGGCCGGTAGCGCTGGACGATTAGCCGGCCCTGGGGCAGGCAAACAAAGCGCGATGCCGCCTACGGGCGGCATTTTCTTGCCCGCCAGCCTAATCCCAGTCAGTTAGACGAATGTGTTTGGTTATCAAAGAGTAGTACGTTGGTGAAGCACCCTGTCCCGTTGGCGCGAGCCGGTCAAAATGGTGCGCCCCAGGTTTTAAGACGCCGATTTGTTTGAGCCCCGAGCCGTTAGCGAGGGGCGAGTTCGGCGGCGCCTGGGGCGTGCCGTTTTGGACGGGGTTTCGAGCAGCCCCGGGTTGCGGGGGAATGAAAAGGGGGCGGCAATCCGCCCCCTTTCCCGTCTGCCGGGCGGAACCGGCATCTAATCATCGTCCGCAGAGCGGACACACTAGGCTACTTCAACGCAACAAATCCCTTAACCAAAAAGCGTCAGTCAGCGTTAGCTGACTGGCATTGCGCCTGCGTGAGGCATTTTCTTGCCCGCCAGCCGGCTTTTACTTATCGAAATGTCACATGCCGGGTGAATGTCGGGGATAATGGCGGCCTGCATTTTCCGGGCCTCCATCATGAAAACCCTGCTTGCCGGCGTACTGCTGCTGGCCCCCTTGTTCAGCCACGCCGCCAGCGTGGCCACCTTTAGCCCGCAAGGCGAGGTGAAGGCGCCGCAACAGGTGCGCATCAGCTTCAGCACCCCGATGGTGCGCTTGGGCGACAGCCAGGCCGCCGCGCCGCTGCAGTGGGACTGCCGGCTGGACGGCAGCGGCCACTGGGTGGACGACAAGAGCTGGGTGCTGGACCTGCGCACGGTGCCGGACGCCGACACCCGCTGCCGCTTCAGCCTCAAGAGCGGGCTGAAAGATGTGCAGGGCGTGGCGCTGGCGTCGGCCAGCTACCAGTTTGCCACCGGCGCGCCCAGCATCGTGCAGAGTTGGCCGCAGGATGGCGAGCGCATCGAGGAAGACCAGGCCTTCGTGCTGCGCCTGAACGCCCGTCGCAGCAGCCTGCCCGGCTTGTACTGCCAGAGCTCGGCGCTGGCCGAGCGCCTGCCGTTGCTGCCGCTGCCCGCCGCCGAGCGTCAGCGCCTGCTGCAGCACCTGAAGCTGGAAAAAGACGCCGCCAGCGTGCTGACGCTGCGTTGCGGCCAACGCCTGTCGGCCGACAGCAAGGTGTCGCTGCACAACCCGCGCCCCGGTGAGGCCGAGCGGCTGGATTTCCGCGTGCGCCCGCCGTTTAGCGCCACCCTCAGCTGCACCCGCGAAAACACACGCGGAGCCTGCATCCCGTTCAAACCGATCAGCCTGGTGTTCAGTTCGCCGGTGCCGGCGGCGCAGGCCGCCGCCATCCGCCTGCAAGGCGAGGGCGAGGCCAAGGCCCGTACGCCGCAGCTGGACGGCCAGCGCGGCGAGCCGGTAGACAGCATCCAGTTCAAGCCGCCGTTTACCCCGCAGCAGACGCTGCAGCTGCAGTTGCCCGACGGCCTGGTGGATGAGGTTGGCCGCAAGCTGGTGAACGCCGCCAAGTTTCCGCTGGCCGTGCGCATTGGCGATTTTCCGCCGCTGGCCAAGTTTGCCGCCGCGCCGTTCGGCATTATCGAAGCCGGCAGTGACGCCAGCCTGCCGGTGACGCTGCGCGGCGTGGAAGCCGCGCTGCCGCTGCGCAGCGTGTCGCTGAGCGGGCAGGGCGTGCTGGCGCGCGACGACCGCAACATGATGCGCTGGCTGGGCAAGGTGCTGCGCTACCACGAAAGCACGCTGCCGCAAGGCCAGGGCAAGGAGGTGGAAAGCCGCCGCCTGTCGCTGCTGAGAAAACTGCCGCAGGCGCACAAGCTGTCGCTGCCGGCGCAGCCGGACGCCAAAGGGCGCTGGCCGTTCGAGGTGGTGGGCATTCCGCTGCCGCAACGTGGCCTGCACGTGGTGGAAATCGAATCGCGGCTGCTGGGCCGCGCCTTGCTGGGCAAAGCGGCGCCGATGTACGTGCGCAGCGCGGCGCTGGTGACTAATCTGGCGGTACACCTGAAGCGCTCGCCGGAAAACGCCGCGGTGTGGGTCACCTCGCTGGACCGCGCCGTGCCGCAAGCCGACGCGCTGGTCAGCGTCTACGACTGCCGCGAAACGCTGCTGTGGCAGGGCCGCACTGGCAAGGACGGCGTGGCGCGCATCGCCAAGCCGCTGCCGGAAGCCCAGTGCGACGGGCCGGAAAGCCTGGACGGCCTGTTTGTTACCGCGCGCCTGAAACTGGCCGACGGCAGCGAGGACGTGTCTTTTGTGCGGAGCGGCTGGAACCGTGGCATCGAAAGCTGGCGCTTCCCGTTCCCCACCAGCAGCGGCGAGCAGCCGTCGGTGGTGGCGCACAGCATTCTGGACCGCAGCCTGCTGCGTGCCGGCGAGACGGTATCGATGAAGCACCTGCTGCGGGTGCAGAACAGCCGCGGCCTGGCGCTGCTGAAAGCCGGCGAGCTGCCGCAAAGCGTGCGCATCAGGCACGACGCCAGCGACGACGAGTTCGTGCTGCCGCTGCAATGGCGCCGTGGCCGCTACGCCGAGACCAGCTTCACCCTGCCCAAGGCCGCCAAGCTGGGCGAATACAGCATCTACCTGCTACGCAAGGGCAGCCGCAGTAGCGGCGACCATCAAGCCGCATCGCTGGCGCTGGACGGCTACGAGCTGTACAGCGGCAACTTCCGCGTGGAGGCGTTCCGCCTGCCGGTGATGAGCGGGCGCATCGGCTACCCGGCCGGCGCCGGCATTGCTGCCGAGCGGCTACCGCTTAGCGTCAACCTGGCCTGGGGCAACGGCGGCGCGGCGCGCAACTGGCCGCTGCAAGTGAGCGCCATGCTGCAAGCGCGCTACGAGCAGCCGCGTGGCTACGACGGTTTCAGCTTCAACCCGCCGCAGGGCGGCGACGAGGACGAAGCCGAGCGCAACAAGCTGGATGGCAAAGTGGTGCTGGACAAAGCCCCGCTGCAGCTGGACGGCAATGGCAACGGCAAGCTGGCCATCGACAAACTGCCGGCGCTGGACCGCCCGTACTGGCTGCTGGCCGAAGCCAGCCTGCGCGACCCGTCCGGCGAAACGCAGACCCTGTCGCGCATGGTGCCGCTGTGGCCGGCGGCGCTGCAGGTGGGGGTGGCGGTGGACGACTGGGTCTCGGTGGGCCGCACGCTGAGTGTCAAAACCGTGGTGCTGGACACGCTGGGCAAGCCGCAAGTTGGCCGTAAGGTTACGCTGCGCCTGGCCAGCCACCATTACCTGTCTAGCCGCAAACGGCTGGTGGGCGGTTTTTACGCCTGGGAGCACACGCACGAGCGCAGCGACGAGGGCAAGCTGTGCAGCGGCACCACCGACGCCAGCGGCCTGCTGATCTGCGAGCTGTCGCCCAAGGAAGAAGGCAATCTGGAGGTGATTGCCGAAGTCGACGACGACAAGGGCCATACCGCGCGCGCGGCGCAGCAGGTGTGGGTCAGCCGTCACGACGAGGTGTGGTTCGACGTGGCCGACAACGACCGCATCGACCTGCTGCCGGAGCAGCGCAGCTACAACCCCGGCGATACCGCGCGCTTCCAGGTGCGCATGCCGTTCCGCAAGGCCACCGTGTGGCTGGCCATCGAGCGCGAAGGCATCATCGACACCCGCGTGCTGCAGCTGGAAGGCAAGTCGCCGGTGGTCGAACTGAAAGTGGGCGAGGGCTGGGGGCCGAACGTGTACGTGTCGGTGCTGGCGGTGCGCGGCCGCGTGCGCGACGTGCCGTGGTACTCGTTCTTTACCTGGGGCTGGAAAACGCCGGTGGAGTGGTGGGACGCCTACTGGCACGAAGGCAGCGACTACACGCCGCCGTCCAGCATGGTGGACCTGTCGCGGCCGGCGTTCAAATACGGCGTGGCCGAGATCGAGGTTGGCGACAAGGCGCGCCGGCTGCAGGTAACGGTGACGCCGCAGCGCACCCGTTACGGCATCCGCGAAACGGTGCCGGTGCGCATCCAGGTACGCATGCCGGACGGCAAGCCGGCGCCTGCCGGTAGCGAGGTGGCGTTTGCCGCGGTGGACGAAGCGCTGCTGCGCCTGCAACCGAATAACAGCTGGCAGCTGATGGAGGCCATGTACCAGCGCCGCAGCTACGGCGTGGACACCGCCACCGCGCAGCTGGAGGTAGTCGGCAAGCGCCACTACGGCCGCAAGGCGCTGCCGCCGGGCGGCGGTGGCGGCCAGGCGCCCACGCGCGAGCTGCTGGATACGCTGCTGCTGTGGCGGCCGTCGGTGGTGCTGGACGCCAACGGCGCGGCCAACCTTAACGTGCCGCTGAACGACGCGCTGACCCGCTTCCGCCTGGTGGCGGTGGCCGAGGTGGGCAGCCATTTCTTCGGCACCGGCCAGGCCGACGTGGAGGTGGTGCAGGACGTGCAGATCAGCAACGGCCTGCCGGCGCTGGTGCGCGAGGGCGACCAGCTGGCCGCCACTGTTACCGTGCGCAACGGCAGCGACAAGGCGCTGACACTGGACGTGGCCGCCAGCGCCGGTAGCCAGAAGCTGCCGCCGCAGCGCATCAGCCTGCCAGCGGGCGAAGCACGCGAACTGCGCTGGCCGTTCACGGTACCGGCCGGTATCGACACGCTGGACTGGGTGATCAGCGCGCAGGCGGTGGCCGGCAAGGGCAGCGACCGGCTGGCCTTCCGCCAGCAGGTGGCGCCGGCGGTACCGGTGACGGTAGAGCAGGCCACGCTGCTGCGGCTGGACGCGGCGCAAACGCTGCCGGTGGGCCTGCCGACCGGCGCCTTGCCGGGGCGCGGCGGGGTCAGTGTGAGCCTGCAATCGCGCCTGGGCAGCAGCCTGCCGGGGGTGCAGCGCTGGTTCGAGCAATACCCGTACAGCTGCCTGGAGCAACGCGCGTCGCGCGCGCTGGGCACCGCCAATGCCGCGCAGTGGGATGCGCTGGGCAAGGAGCTGCCGCTATACCTCGATAGCGACGGCCTGGCCGCGTACTTCCCGCTGTCGGAAGGCAGCGGGCCGTGGGGCAGCGACGTGCTGACTGCCTACTTGCTGCAAGTGAGCCATCAGGCCGGGCAAGCGCTGCCGGAAGGCCCGCGCCAGCGCATGCTGGCCGGCCTGGCCGCCTTTGTGGAAGGCCGTTTGCAGCGCCCGCTGCCGCTGGCCAGCCAGCATCGCGACGCGCGGCTGCTATCGGCTATGCTGGCATTGGCGCGCCACGGCAAACTGCAGCCGGCCATGCTGGAGGTGCTGGACGGCCAGACCCAGCGCTACAGCACCGCCATGCTGATCGACTGGCTGGAGCTGCTGCAGCGCACGCCGGCGGCGGCCAACCGTGCCGCCGCCATGGCGCAGGCCGGCCAGCTGCTGCGCAGCCGCCTCAGCTACCAGGGCACGCGGCTGGTGTTCAGCAGCGAGGCCGACGACAACGCCTGGTGGCTGATGGGTAGCGCCAACCAGAACGCTGCCCGCCTGCTGCTGCTGGCCAGCACGCTGCCGGACTGGCAGGCCGACGTACCGCGCCTGCTCACCGGCCTGTTGGCGCGCCAGCAGCGCGGCCACTGGCAGGGCACCACGGCCAACCTGTGGGGCAGCCTGGCGGTGGCGCAGTTCTCGCGCCAGTACGAAAGCGTGCCGGTCAGCGGCAGCAGCAGCGTGACGCTGGGCGGGCGTCAGGCCAGCCTCAGCCCCACCGATACCCCGCAGCGTTTGCCGCTATTGCCGTGGCCTGCGGGCGGCAAGGGCACGCTGACGCTGACGCACGAGGGCAGCGGCGCGCCGTGGGCCACGGTGGAAGCGTTGGCCGCGGTGAAGTTCAGCGGCGAGCGTAGCGCCGGCTACCGCATCAGCAAGACGCTGACGCCGGTCAGCCAGCAGGTGTCCGGCGAATACCGACCCGGCGACGTGATGAAGGTGACGCTGCAGATCGACGCCCAGGCCGACATGGGCTGGGTGGTGGTGGACGACCCGGTGCCAGCCGGTGCCAGCATTCTGGGCAGCGGGCTGGGTAACGATTCGGCCATCGCCGTGGCACAGGCGCGCGAGCGCGGCAACGGCTGGGCCGACTATATCGAGCGCCTGCCGGGCAACTACCGCGCCTACTACCGCTACCTGCCGCGCGGCGCGCTGACGGTGGAATATACGGTACGGCTGAACACCCCAGGCCGCTTCCAGCTGCCGCCGACGCGGGTCGAGGCGATGTACGCGCCGGGCGTGTACGGCATGCTGGCCAATGCGCCGTTCGAGGTGGCCGGTGCGCGCTAAGGCGGCGATCGGGCTGTGGCTGGCAGGGTTGGCCGCCGCCCAGCCGGTGGCGGCCAACCCCGGCTTTGCCGAGGTACGCGCCGCGTGGCGGCCGTCGGACGTGATCGTGCTGGACCGCCACGGCACGCCGCTGCAGCGCGTACGGCAGGACAAACGCGCGCTGCGGCTGGACTGGCTGCGGCTGGCCGACACCTCGGCGCCGCTGCGTTACGCGCTGCTGCTGTCGGAAGACCGCCGCTTTTACCAGCACAGCGGCGTGGACTGGTCCGGCGTGGCGGCGGCGGCCTGGGGCAACCTGTGGCACAGCCGCACCCGTGGCGCGTCCACCCTCACCATGCAGCTGGCCGGCTTGCTGGACGCCGATCTGAAAGCCGGCAGCGGCGGGCGCAGCCTGTGGCAGAAGCTGGGCCAGACCTGGTCGGCCAGCGCGCTGGAAAAACAGTGGCGCAAGGACGAGATTCTGGAGGCCTACCTGAACCTGGTGAGCTTTCGCGGCGAGCTGGTGGGGCTGCCGGCGGTATCGCGCGCGCTGTTCGGCAAGTGGCCGCAGGGGCTGAACCGGCAGGAATCGGCCATCATCGTGGCCCTGCTGCGCGGTCCCAACGCCGGGCCGGAGCGGGTAGCCGCCCGCGCCTGCGGCATCCTGCGCGACATGGCGCTGGACACTGCCCGCCAGCAGCGCCGCCCGCCGCCACTGGACGCCACGCTGCAGCGCGATTGCGACCGCGCCAGCATCCAGACCCGCCAGGCGCTGGCGCGCCGGCTGCCGGTGGTGGACGCACAGGCGCAGCTGGCGCCGCACTTCGCACAAAAACTATTGCAACAGCAGCCACAGGCAGCTGGCAGCGTGCTGCGCAGCACGCTGGATGCGGCCTTGCAGCGCTACGCCAGCGCCTTGCTGCAGCGCCACCTGCTGGCGCTGCGCCAGCGCAATGTGCAGGACGGCGCCTTGCTGGTGCTGGACAACGCCAGCGGCGACATCCTGGCCTGGGTGGGCTCCAGCGGGGCCTTGTCGGCGGCGGCCAACGTGGACGGCGTTACCGCCTTGCGCCAGGCCGGCTCCACGCTGAAGCCTTTCCTGTACCAGCTGGCGCTGCAGCAGCATTACCTGACCGCGGCCAGCCTGCTGGACGACAGCCCGCTGGACCTGCAAACCGCCGCCGGCCTGTACGCGCCGCAAAACTACGCGCGCGACTTCAAGGGCCCGGTGTCGGTGCGCAGCGCGCTGGGCGCTTCGCTCAACATCCCTGCCGTGCGCACCATCACCATGGTCGGCCCCACTGCGCTGCGCGACCGCCTGTACGCGCTGGGGCTGCACAGCCTGCAGCAGGACGGCGACTACTACGGCTACAGCCTGGCGCTGGGCGCGGCCGACGTGCGGCTGATCGAGCTGGCCAACGCCTACCGCGCGCTGGCGCAAGGCGGGCAGTACAGCGCGCCGCGCTGGACGCTGGCGCAGCCGCCGGCCACGCTGCAACGCCAGCTGGACGCTGCGTCCAGCTTCATCGTCAGCGACATGCTGGCCGACCGCAGCGCGCGGGCGCGCACCTTCGGGCTGGAAAGCGTGCTGTCCACCCGCTACTGGAGCGCGGTGAAAACCGGCACCAGCAAGGACATGCGCGACAACTGGGCCATCGGCTACAGCCGCCACTACACGGTGGCGGTGTGGGTGGGCAACGCCAGCGGCGAACCGATGTGGGATGTGTCCGGCATGCACGGGGCGGCGCCGGTGTGGCAGGGGGTCATGGACTGGTTGCAGCGCGGCCGGCCATCGCTACCGCCCACGCCGCCGGCCGGGGTGAGCCAGCGCCGCGTGCGCTACGCCGGCGGCGAAGAAGCCGCACGGCAGGAGTACTTTTTGGCTGGCACCGAGCGCACGCTGATTACCGGCCAGCGGCGTGGCAGCGCGCAGCCGCCGGGCATCGTGTCGCCGCTGGGCGGCAGCATTTACGCGGTGGACCCGGACGTGCCGCCAGCCAACCAGCGCCTGTTGCTGCAGGCGCGCGGCGTGGCGGCGGCGCAGTGGTGGCTGGACGGCCGCCTGCTGGGGCGCGGCGAGCGCCTGCCGTGGTTCCCGTGGCCGGGCCGCCACGTGCTGGAACTGCGCGACGGCCGCGGCAAGGTGGTGGAGCGGGTGCGTTTCGAGGTGCGCGGCGCGCTGGCCAAGCCGGGCACGCAGCGCCCGGCTCGCGCAGGTTAGCGGCAGGTTTACGCGGCCAACCTTTTCGCCATCTCGGCCAGGCGTTTGCCTTGGGCGATGGCCAGCTTCTTTTCATCCTCGCTGATCGGCGCGTTGTTGCTGCCGCCCACGTGGGTCACGCCGTAGGGGCTGCCGCCGGTGGTGGTGTGGCTGAGCGCCGGCTCGCTGTACGGCAGCCCTACCAGCAGCATGCCGTGGTGCAGCAGCGGCACCATCATGGTCAGCAGCGTGCTTTCCTGGCCGCCGTGCTGGGTACTGCTGCTGGTGAACACGCAGGCCGGCTTGCCCGCCAGCGTGCCCTGCATCCACTGCGGCGCGGTGCCGTCCAGAAAGTATTTCATCGCAGCGGCCATATTGCCGAAGCGGGTGGGGCTACCCAGTGCCAGGCCGCTGCATTCGGCCAGGTCTTGCGCCTCCACGTACGGTGCGCCGCTGTCCGGCACCGCCGGGGCGGTGGCTTCGCACACGGTGGACACCTTGGGCACGGTGCGCAGGCGGGCGCGGCAGCCTTCCACACTATCGATGCCGCGGGCAATCAGGCGTGCCAGCTCGCGCGTGGCGCCGTGCTGGCTGTAGTAGAGCACCAGAATTTCCTGCATGGCCATTCCTATCGGTTAACATTGCGGATCTTAAAATTTTACCTGACATTGCAGACTTATCGTGACCAAGCCATTGTCGTTCTGGGGCTTTGCCGCCTTCCTGCGCCGCCGTCTGGCGCAACAACGCGTGATGCAGGTGGCCGGCAGCCTTACCTTTACCACGCTGCTGGCGCTGGTGCCGCTGCTGACCATCGCGCTGACGGTGATGTCGGCGTTTCCGGTGTTTTCCGACTACAGCACCCGCTTCAAGGTGATGCTGCTGTCCACGCTGGTGCCGGAATTCGCCGGCAAGGTGATTTCGGTGTACATGCGCCAGTTTGCCGACAACGCCGAAAAGCTTACCGCCGCCGGTATCGTGATGCTGGGTGCCACCTCGTTGATGCTGATGGCTACCGTGGAGCGCACCTTCAACAGCATTTGGGGCGTGCGCCGCGCGCGGCCGTGGCTGCAGCAGAGCATGGTGTACTGGACGGTGCTGACGCTGGGGCCGCTGGCGCTGGGCGGCGGCCTGCTGGGCTGGCGCTTGCTGTTCAAGCTGACGCATATCGAGCGCATTTCGCCGCTGCTGGACGAGACCCTGCAGTCAGTGGGCAGCGTCACGCTGACCATGCTGGTGCTGTCGCTGGTGTTTCGCATCGTGCCCAACCGCTACGTGCCGGTAAAGCACGCCATGCTGGGCGGCCTGCTCACCGCCATCCTGCTGGAAATCACCAAGCTGGGCTTCGGCTTTTACATCGGCCAGATCGCCAGCTACCAGCTGGTGTACGGCGCCTTTGCCAGCGTGCCGATCCTGCTGCTGTGGCTGTTCTGCCTGTGGCTGGTGGTGCTGGCGGGCGCGGTGTTGACGGCGTCGTTCTCGTACTGGGAAGGCGGGGCCTGGCAGCGCCGTAACGAGCCGCGCCGCCGTTTTCTGGATGCAGTCGAAGTGCTGGTGATGCTGGATCGCGCCCAGGACGAAGGCCGTGCGCTGCGGCCGGAAGACCTGCGCCGCGAGGTGAAGGTGGGCTACGACGAGTTGGGCAGCGTGCTGGACCGGCTGGCGCAAGCCGGTTACGTGCAGCGCGGCGCGCGCGATGGCTGGGCGCTGCTGCGTCGCGCCGAGCAGATTCCGTTGGCTGAATTGTTCCGCCTGTTTGTGTACCGGCCGGAGCAGCACGCGCAGGACGACGACATCGCTGCCGAGGTCGAGGCCTTGCTGGGCCCGGCCATGGCTCAGCTGGGCGAGGTATCGGTGGCGGCGTTTGCCCGCCGCGTGGGGCGGAAGTAAGTGGTGTTGGCGTAGAAGGCCGCATCCTGTTGCGGCCACCAGCCGGGCAGGCCCAGCAGCGGTAGCGGCAGCAGGGCGCGCGGGCGGGTCAGCCAGCTGTCGTCCTGCAGCAGGGCGGCCAGGCGGGCGTCCAGCTGTTGCTGGCGCTGCGTGTAGTCCAGCGTAAAGAAGGCCGGGTCTACCGGCAGCAGCAGCGCCTTGCCGCACCAGCCGATATGCATGGCCAGCCCCTGTTCGAATAGCGCGTGGCCCAGCACGTGGGTGTCGATGCGCGTGCCCCAGGCGCCGGCGTGCGTCACCAGCAGCGTTTGCCAATCCATGGCTTGTAGTGCAGTTGCCAGTGCCGGGTCGGCGACCGGCACGATCACCCCGCATTCATCCAGCAAGGTGGCCGCGTCGCGGAACGGGCCGCGGCCCACCTCGCCGCGCTCGATGGCGCGTACGTGGCGGGCGTTCAGCTCGGTCTTGCTGCGCGGCCACGATAGCCACGCCAGCGCGCCAAACCAGTCGTGCCAGTTTTGTGTGCGGGTGGGTACCTCGCCGTGTTCGCCGATGTGCATTTCGTAATACAGGGCGGGGTCGAGGTCGCAGGCAAAGCGCAGTCCGGGCGGCAGCGGCTGGCCCAGCTGCCGGGCGTGGGCGGTGAGGCGGTCGAAGTCGGCCTGTTGCGGCCAACCCTGCGGCTGCAGCGCCTGCCACGGCGCCAGGCTGCGGTACAGCGGGTGGTCCGGCCACGGGCGAAAGGCCGCCGGCAGGCAGCCCTGGGCGATCATGCGCATGGCGCGGGCTTACTGCGCCTGGCTGGCGGTGGCGTTGGCCGCGGCTTGCGGCTGGGTGTAATGGTGGATGGCGACGGACAGTACCACGCCGATGACGGCGAGCAGGGCAAGGCGTTGCAGCAGGTTCATGTGTATGACTCCGTGTTCGGAAAGACAAACGCCACCCGGCGGGGTGGCGTGCAGGTCGGGGTGGCGCCCCCGCCGGGAATCGAACCCAGAACTGCCCCTTAGGAGGGGGCCGTTATATCCATTTAACTACAGGGACAGCCAGAAAACGTTGCCTGGTCAGGCGTTGCGCGCTACCGACAGGCGGGCGATTTCCACCAGCGCCGCCTTGTGTTCGCTGTCGGGCAGCGGGGCCAGCACGGCCACCGCGCGCTCGGCGGCTTTTTCGGCTTCACGGCGGGCGTAGTCCAGCGCGCCGCAGGATTGTACCGCAGCCAGCACGTCATTGAAACGCTCGCGGTTGGCCGCTTCCAGCGCTTCGCGCACCACGCTGGCGGCGTCGGCCGGGCCCTGGCGCATGGTGTAAATCAGCGGCAGCGTGGGCTTGCCTTCGGCCAGGTCGTCACCCAGGCTCTTGCCGATGGTGGCGGCGTCGCCGCTGTAATCCAGCACGTCGTCGATGATCTGGAAGGCGGTGCCCAGGTGCATGCCGTACTCGGCCAGCGCTTGCTCTTGCTCCGGCGTGGCGGCGGCGATGATGGCGCCGACACGGGTAGCGGCCTCGAACAGCTTGGCGGTCTTGTACTGGATCACTTTCAGGTAGTCGTCTTCGCTGACGTCCACGTTGCCGATGTTCAGCAGCTGCAGGACCTCGCCTTCGGCGATGATGTTGGTGGCGTCGGCCATCACTTCCAGAATGCGCATGCTGCCGGTGGACACCATCATCTGGAAGGCGCGGGTGTACAGGAAGTCGCCTACCAGCACGCTGGCAGCGTTGCCGAACAGCGCGTTGGCGGTCTGGCGGCCACGGCGCATGTCGGACTCGTCCACCACGTCGTCGTGCAGCAGGGTGGCGGTGTGGATGAATTCGATCATCGCCGCCAGCTCGAACAGGTGCTTGTCGCCGTAACCCAGCGCGCGGCCGGCCAGCAGCGTCAGCATCGGACGCAGGCGTTTGCCGCCGGCCGAGATGATGTACTCGGCTACCTGGCGGATCAGGACAACATCGGAGTGCAGGCGCTGGCGGATGGCCTGATCGACCGTGTTCATGTCGCCGGCTACAAGCGTGCGGAAGTGCGGGGTAGAAGACATCGCGACCGTGTTCTTTATCGGAATTGGCTGGAAAACCGCGCGATATTAGCAGATATCACGCTGGTCTTGCCATTGCCGGCCTGTTGCGGCGTGTAGTTCTACAGAAAAAATTGACAGCAAACAGGCACTTGCGTATAGTGCTGCGTTCCTCGCGCACACCGCGCGTGGACAGAATATTAGGAGCTATACGAATGTATGCGGTCGTAAAAACTGGCGGTAAACAATACAAAGTTGCCGTTGGCGAAAAACTCAAAGTAGAACAGATACCTGCAGACATCGACAGCCAAATCGTACTGGAAGAAGTGCTGATGGTTGTGGACGGTGATCAGGTTTCCGTAGGTGCCCCGCTGGTAGCTGGCGCAAAAGTACAAGCTACCGTTGTTGCCCACGGTCGTGGCGAAAAGGTACGTATCTTCAAGATGCGTCGCCGTAAGCACTACCAGAAGCACCAAGGTCACCGTCAAAACTTCACCGAAATCCGCATCGACGCGATTTCCAAGTAAGGATAAACAGACATGGCACACAAAAAAGCAGGCGGTAGCTCCCGCAACGGTCGTGACTCCGAAGCCAAACGCCTGGGCGTTAAGGTTTACGGCGGCGAACTGATCCCGGCAGGTTCCATCATCGTGCGTCAGCGCGGTACCAAGTTCCACGCTGGCGAAAACGTCGGCATGGGCAAAGACCACACCCTGTTCGCCAAGGTGGATGGTTACGTTGAATTCGCCGTTAAAGGCTCCTTCAACCGCAAGACCATTACCGTTGTTCCGTACACCGGTGTTGACGCCGAGTAATCTCGCGTTGACGGAAAAAAGCCCTATCCTGTGATAGGGCTTTTTTGTTTGACATACCTTACTGAGGTGTGAGGCGCAAGCGGCTGCGGCCAACCTTGGCGGCTGTTTGCGCCTGACTCCTCGGCAATACTGGAGGTTCCATGAAGTTTATCGATGAAGCACGCATTGAAGTGCGTGCCGGCAAGGGCGGCAATGGCTGCTGCAGTTTCCGTCGCGAGAAGTTCGTGCCGCGCGGCGGCCCGGATGGTGGCGACGGTGGTCGTGGCGGCAGCGTGATCGCCATTGCCGATGAAAACATCAACACCCTGGTGGAATACCGCTTCGTTAAGAAGTACCTGGGTGGCCACGGCGAAAACGGCCGTGGTGCCGATTGCTACGGCAAGGGCGCCGAAGACGTGTACCTGCGCATGCCGGTGGGCACCCAGATCATCGACGCCGACAGCGAAGAAATCGTGGCCGACCTCACCCACAACGGCCAAGAAGTGATTCTGGCCAAGGGCGGCAAGGGCGGCTTGGGCAACATCCACTTCAAGAGCTCGGTTAACCGCGCCCCGCGCCAGTTCACCCGTGGCGAAGAAGGCGAGATCCGCAACCTGAAGCTGGAACTGAAAGTGCTGGCCGACGTCGGCCTGCTGGGCATGCCCAACGCCGGCAAGTCCACCTTCATCCGTTCCGTGTCCGCCGCCAAGCCGAAAGTGGCCGACTACCCGTTCACCACGCTGCACCCCAACCTGGGCGTGGTGCGCATGGATGACACCTCCAGCTTCGTCATCGCCGACATTCCGGGCCTGATCGAAGGCGCGGCCGAAGGCGCCGGCCTGGGTCACCGCTTCCTGAAGCACCTGCAGCGTACCGGCATCCTGCTGCATCTGGTGGACCTGGCCCCGTTCGACGAAGAAGTGGACCCGGTGCGCGAGGCGCGTGCCATCGTCGAAGAGCTGAAAAAGTACGACGAAGAGCTGTACCACAAGCCGCGCTGGCTGGTGCTGAACAAAGTCGACATGCTGCTGGACGAAGAGCGCGACGAGAAGGTGAAAGCCTTCCTGGAAGCCTACGACTGGCCACAACAGCAGCCGGACGACCGCTTCGGCTTCGACATGAACGCGCAGCGTTACTTTGTGATCTCCGGCCTGACCGGCGAAGGCACCCGTGACCTGGTATTCGCGATGAACGAGTACATCAAGGTACTGCGCGAACGCGAACGCAAGGCGCGCCAGGAAGCCGAAGAAGCCGCCCGCGCGCTGAAGCTGGCCAAGGCCGCTGCCGCCGTGATCCAGCCGGCCCCGGCTGACGGTGCCCCGGTGGCCGATGCCGCCGGCGATACCGTCGCCATTGACGAGTAAGTCATCCCGCTCTGACAATCCGGTCTGTTTCTGCAGACCGGATTGTTTCCTTGGATTCCCTCTCCGATTTCTTCCGCCCGGGCATGGCCCCGGACAGCCTGCCGGCGTTATCGCGCCTGAGCGCAGCCTGGCCCTACCTGGCGGTATTCGTCACGCTGTTCCGCGGCGGTGACGAAGAAGTGCTGATGCGCCTGCTGGTGCTGCGCGAGCTTGGCAACCGTGCCGATGCGCCGTACTGGACGCCGCAAGACATCGCCCAGCGCTTTGCCTACCTGAACGACACCAAACTCGGCACCATTCTCGGCCGCCTGCGCGAAGGCGAGCTGCTGGTCTACGACAGCGACGCCGGCCACTACGCGCTGAGTGAAGGCGCGCGCGTGGCCCTGGCTGCGCTGGCCACGCTGATCGACTTTGCCGGCGACGACGTGGAACTGGGCTACCTTACCAGCCAGGTGGCCGCCGGCCAGTCGGTGGGGCAGGTATCGGACGAGGCCATGCAGCATTTGCTGGCGCGCCTGAACGAGCTGCACGCCGAGTTTGCCGACGCGCTGGAAAGCCAGTCCGAATTCCGCATCCGCGCCGCCCAGCACCGGCTGGAGTCGGTATGGCGCTGGGTGGGGCGCTCCACCGACGTGGTGCGCAGCCTCACCGCCGACGACACGCTCAGCCTGGCCACGCTGAAACAGGCGCAGGCCATCGCGCTGGCGCAAAGCCGCATGCTGGCGCTTGCCGGCACCTTCGAGCGCCGCCTGGCGCAGTTGGCCGCACAGCGCGTGCACCTAGGCAGCTCCGGCCTCACCTCCACCGATATTGCCGACTGGCTGCGCCACCTGGGCAGCGCCACGCTGGCCGGCCTGCTGGACGGCGCACTGCGCTATGGCGTGGAGCCGGCGTTCCTGACCACCCCCGAGCTGGGCGACGTGGCCGAGTTCGAACTGCTGGGCCGCGAAAGGTTGGCCGCCGCTGATAATGCACTGCCGCAGGCGGCGCGTGCCGAAGACGCCGACGCGCCCGAGATGGAGCGCCTGCTGGAAGCCGAAGCGCTGTACGACACCCTGCTGCAGCTGGGGCTGGACGCGCAGCCGGCCGGCGACGGCTTCCCCATTGCCGACGCGGTACTGGCCGACAGCTACAACGAAACCGCCTACCGCCTGTCGCTGCTGTCGCTGCTGGGCGACCCGGAAAGCAGCAGCGACCAGAGCGTGGTGGCCGCGCTGGCCCGCCTGCCGCTGCAACTGGCTGGTGGCGACGCCGTCATCACCCCCGATCACCCCGAAGTCGCCACGCTGTCCGATGCGCGGCTGATAGCGCTGAAACCGTAAATGGAACAACAACTCACTACCCTCATCGCGCGCCTGCTGGCGCACCGCGTGCTGCCGCGCAGCGACGCGCTGGCGCGCCGCGCGCTGCTGGACGAAACCTTCCGCCAGGAGCTGGACCAGCGCCTGGCCGCCGCCGGCTTGCAGCTGGTAGAAAACCCCTACGCCGAGCACATCACCGTGGCGCTGCTGCCGGCGCTCACCGAGCCGGTATTCGGCAGCGGCGAGGCCTGGCTTAACAACAACCTGGCGCTGCCGCGCGATGGCGTGGCGCTGCTGGTGATCGTGTGGGCGCTGATCATCCTGCCCAAGCGCGAACGCCAGGTATCGCGCGTGGAAGCCGGCAAGGAAGGCCAGCACGACATGTTCGGCGCGCAAAAGCCGCTGGAAACCGGCGATACCGTGTCGGTGGGCGTGTCGGAAGACGCGCTGTACGCCGACTTCGGCAAGCAGCTGGGCGGCCGAACCCGCTTCAACGCCAACCTGGGCCGGCTGGTGAACCTGGGCTTCCTGCAGCGGCGTAACCGCTGGCTGGTAGAGGGCCCGCTGCTGGACGTGCTGATCGACTACAGCCAGCTGGCGCCGCGCATCATCGAAGGCGCGCTGGCCGACGTGCTGGCCCGCCGCGGCCAGCTATCGCAGCACCTTACCGCGCAGCAGCTGCAGGACGGCCCGCCGGGGTTGGCCGCAGACAGCGCAGAAACAGACAAGCCACACGAGGAGCAGGCCTGATGTTCCAGATGAAATCGGTAGAAATGGTGCACTGGGACTTCTGGCAACGGCTGACCGTGCCGCTGGACGCGCAGATCGTCACCATCATCGGCCCCAACGGCTCCGGCAAGACCACGCTGCTGGACGCGCTGCGTACGCTGCTGGCGATCAAGTGCTCCGGCAAACGCGACTACAAGCGCTATGTGCGCAACAACCGCGAACCGTACGCCTTCCTGAAAGGCGTGGTGGATAACCCGCGCAGCCTGCAGGGCGGCCTGTACCCGACGCCGTTCTTCCCGCTGCTGCAGCCGGAAGTCACCCTGCTGTGCCGTATCAAGAAACAAGGTGGCGACTGGGTGCGCCACTACGCCATCGTCGAGGGCGACCTGCCGCTGGACCAGGCCATCGGCGACGGCAGCGTGCAGTGGCTGGGTGTGCAGGAGTACCGCCGCCGCCTGGAAGGTGCCGGCCTCACCGCCGCCGTGGCCGAGGTGCTGGCGCTGGAGCAGGGCGATACCGACAAGCTCACCGAATACAGCCCGCGCCAGCTGCTGGACCTGGTGTTCCAGGTGTTTGGCGACAAGGACGTGCTGGCCAACTACCAGCACGCCCGCGACGAGCAGAAAGCCGCCGAGGCCGAGTTGGCCGCGCTGGCACGGCAGGAAGAGGCGCTGCAAGGCCGCGTCGAGATGATGAAAAGCCGCGCCGGCCGCTACCTGGAGTGGGTGGGGCTGAACAAGCGCATCACCCGCCTGCGCGACGAGGCGCTGCCGGTGCTGGGCCTGATCGATGGCCGCGCCGCCACCGGCAAGCTGTGGCAGGACTACCGCCGCCTGCAGGCCGATTACCTGGGCGTCAGCCGCCAGCACCGCGACACGCTGCAACTGGTGGCCACGCTGCGCGAGGCAGAAAGCAGCGCGCTGGCCGCGCGTAACGCCGCCGAGACCGTGCGCAAGCAGGCGCAGGACGCCTTCATGCAGGCGCGCGACGCTGAACGCGACATCGCCAGCCAGCTGAAAGAGCGCGACCGCCTGCAAGCGCTGGCCAGCCGCGAATACGGCGAAGACGCCGCCACGCTCGGCCACAAGCTGGCCGCGTTGCGCGACGGCAACGAGCGCCTGCGCGACACGCTGAAAGCGCAAAAGATCGAACGCGATGGCTACAGCGCCGAGTTGGCCGCGCTGGAAGGCGGCAAGCCGCGGGCGCCGGAAGACGTGCGCCACTTCCGTGCCGCGCTGGACGAAGCCGGCATCGGCCACCAGATGCTGGCCGACATCGTGGAAGTAACCGACAGCCGCTGGCAAGGCGCGGTAGAAGCGCTGCTCAAACCGTACCGCCACGTGGTATTGCTGCAAGACGCCGCCGACCGCCGCGCCGCCTGGCAGCTGGGCGAGAAGCTGCGCTACCGCCACTTCGTGGTGCCGGAAACCGCCAGCGCGCCGCGTGCGCGCAGCGGCAGCCTGCTGGAAGTGGTGCGCTTTGCCGCCGACGCGCCGGACTGGCTGTACCAGCAGATGAACCGCGTCAGCCGCGTGGCCAGCGTGGCCGACGGTGCCGCCGAAGACGGCGACTGGATTACGCCGGAAGGCTACTTCCGCGAGCGCCGCGGTGCGCGCCACATCGGCGTGCCTGCCCACGATTTCGCCTTTGGCGAAGCCGCGCGCCAGGCCCGCTTGCAGGCGCTGCGCGACGCGCTGAAAGCGCTGAACGTGGCCATCCTGCGCCACGAGGAACAGCTGGTGGCCGGCACCCGCGACGCGGCGCAGCTGGCCGAGTACCTGTCCGGCATGGACGCCATCCGTTTGCTGGATAGCCGCGCCGAAGAATTTGCCGCGCTGGCGGCGCAAGCCGACAGCCTGAAGCAGGCGGTGGCCGAGGCCGGCGAAAGGTTGGCCGCCGCCCAGGCAGAGCGCGACGCTGCCGAGCAGCGTTACAGCGACGCCCGCATCGCCCACGACCGCGTGTGCCAGCGCGAGCAGGACAGCCTGCAGCGCGAGCACAAGGCACGTGCCGACATGGAGCAGGCGCGTCGTGCTCTGCGCCGCCATCTGGCCGAGCTGCGCGACTGCCGCAACCATCTGCCGGCCGCCGCGCAGGACGCCGCCTTTGTAGCGCAGCTGGCCGACGAGTTCGAATCGGCCGCCGACGTGCGCCACGAGATCAACTATCTGGAAGAAAGGTTGGCCGCCGGCGACTGGGAGCGCGACGACGCGGTGCTGCAGCTGAAAGACAAGCTGCAGGAAGACCTCACCTCGCTTACCCGCGAATGCCAGCGCCGCCAGGCCGAGGTGGAGCGCGCCGCCGGCCTGACCAGCGACGCCCGCGAAGCCTATCTGGGCAAGCTGCGCGCCACGGTGCGCGCCTACGGCCACAACGTGAAGCGGCTGGGCGAGCTGGCCGGCATCGGCGTGGAAGTGGAGCTCCCGACGCTGAGCAACGACGACGCGGTGCTGGCGCAGGCCGGCCTGGTGCTGAAGTTCAACTTCGACCAGAAAGGCCTGATGGGCCTGAACGACGGCGAGGCGTCCGGCGGCCAGCAGGTGATGAAGTCGCTGATCATGCTGATCGGCCTGATGATGGACGAGGCCAACCCGTCCGGCTTCGTGTTCATCGACGAGCCGTTCGCCCACCTCGACATCTTCAACATCGATCGCGTGGCCGGCTTCCTGAAAGCCACCGAGGCGCAGTACCTGATCACTACGCCCAACACGCACAACATCAACATCTTTGCGCCATCCGGCCTGACGCTGGCCACGCGCAAGAAGCGGCCGGGCGAGCAGTGGGCGCCGGCCATCCTGCAGACGCGGCGCCGCGTTGACAGCCCTGTTTAACACCCCACCCCGGCCAGCCCGGGGTTTTTTACGGATATCTTATGGTTTTGTTGTAGACATAAATAAGCCTGGCTAATAAAATGCCGCATTTAATTGACTATGGCATATGACAATGAAAAAACTGGCTCTGGTTTCCCTGCTGTCACTGGCGATGGCTGCACCGGTAAACGCTTTCAATCTCAATAACTTGCTGAGCGCAGGCACCGATCTGGTGAAGTCGGCCACGCTGTCTGATAGCGAAGTACAGGCCATGGCTGCCGAATCCAGCAAGGTGCTGGATAAACAGGCCAAGGTGGCACCGGCTGGCAGCGCTTACGGCAAGCGTCTGGCCAAGATTGTTGCCGGTCTCAATAACGAAGACGGGCTGAAACTGAATTTCAAGGTATACCTGGATAAAGAAGTGAACGCTTTCGCCATGGCCGACGGCACCGTACGTGTGTACAGCGGCTTGCTGGACCAGATGACTGACGACGAAGTGCGCTACGTCATTGGCCACGAAATCGGCCACGTGAAGCTGGGCCACAGCAAGAAGGCGATGCAGGTGGCTTATGCTGCGTCGGCAGCGCGCAAGGCCGCCGCAGGTAGCGGCAATGCCAATGTGGCGGCATTCTCCGAGTCGGAACTGGGCGACCTCAGTGAACAGGTGTTGCACGCCCAGTTCTCGCAATCGCAAGAAAACGATGCTGATGCGTACGCGGTGGCTTTCCTCAAACGCCACAACTACAAGCCGGAAGCCGCACCGTCTGCGTTGCGCAAGTTGGCCGCGCTGTACGGCAACGGCAGCAGCGTGCTGTCCAGCCACCCGGCACCGGGCGACCGCGCCGATAAAGTGGAAAAGCTGATCAAATAAGCCACACTGTGGCGAACAGTTGCCGACCCTGCTTGCCGGGTCGGCTTTTTATCGCCCTGCAGCATGACATATTCAAGCACTTGCTCGATAATGTGACGTCATCTTTCCGGGAGAAGCCGATGCGTACCCTGACTTCCTTGCTGGGCAATTCACAAAAACTGGATGGCGGTGCCATGTTTGGCAACGCGCCGCGTGCGATGTGGGCCGGCTGGCTGGCGCCGGACGCCGACAACCGTGTGGAGCTGGCCTGTCGTTGCCTGCTGGTGCAAGAGGCCGATGGCCGCCGCATTTTGCTGGAAACCGGTATCGGCGCCTTCTTCGATCCCAAGCTGCGCGCCCGCTACGGCGTGCAGCAGGCCGAGCATGTGCTGCTGGATGCGCTGGCAGAGCAGGGCGTACGCCACGAAGATATCGATGTGGTGGTGCTGTCGCACCTGCATTTCGACCACGCCGGCGGCCTGCTGGCCGCGTGGGATGGCGGGCCGGCGCGCTTGCTGTTCCCCAATGCGCAGTTCGTGGTGGGGCGTGAAGCCTGGCAGCGGGCGCTGAACCCGCACCCGCGCGACCGGGCGTCGTTCGTGCCGGAGCTGGTCGCCTTGCTGGAAGCCAGCGGCCGCCTGGTGCTGGTCGATGGCGAACTGCCGCCGCCGTGCCTGCCGCAGGACTGGCGCTTTACCGTGTCGCACGGTCACACGCCGGGCATGCTGCTGACCGAGATTCCGATGCCGGACGGCCCGCTGCTGTTTGCCGCCGACCTGATCCCCGGTGTGCCGTGGGTACACGTGCCGATTACCATGGGCTACGACCGCTTTCCCGAACAACTGATCGATGAAAAGCGCAGCTTGCTGCAACGGTTGGCCGCCGCAGGCGGGCGCCTGTTTTTTACGCACGACCCGGCAACAGCCTGTGCCACCGTATTGCACGATGGAGAAAAGCAGCGCTTTACCACCCTGGGTGCACAGCCCCGTCTGCTGCAGCAAGCCCACTGACATGTCATGCCAAGCAGAGAAAGTGTGGCGTATGTTTAACATATTCTACGACACGTAAACGCTTGTTTGCGGCACAATAAGCCACCGTTTTGCCCCCGGTTTACCAGGGGTGAAACGGTGGCTTTCTTGTTGTTCTGGCTGGCTTATTGCCTTGTTTTTTAAGTCTTTATGACGGGGGTGTTAAGCAGCGCTTTGGCGGTTTAGTGGCAGGATCAGCGGCAGCATGGCTGCCGCTTGGTTTTTGTCGTGTTTAATAAATTGCTCGGCTTGTTGCTGCTGCTGGCTATAATAGCCCGCACAACAAAAGCAACACGCTGATTGAGCGCGGCCCGGTGTCCTGCCGGATGGTTGGCCGCACTTGCCGAAACACTGCATTAGGAGAAGGAGACTCAGACATGCTTGTCTGGTTCGTCGTCATGTATCTGGCCATTACCGTGGGGATTGGCCTGTACGCGTCTACACGCGTGAAAAACGCGAAAGATTTTGCGGCCGGTGGTCGCAGCATGCCGTTTCACATTGTGGCGGCCATGGTGTTTGCCACCTGGTTCGGTTCGGAGGCAGTACTTGGCATTCCGTCCACGTTTATCGAAGAAGGCTTCCACGGCATTGTGGAAGACCCGTTCGGTTCGTTCACCTGCCTGATGCTGGTGGGCATGTTCTTTGCCCGCCCGCTGTACCGCATGAATCTGCTGACGATGGGTGACTTCTTCCGCCAGCGCTACGGCAGCACCGTCGAGGTGATTACCAGTCTGGCCATCATGATGTCTTATCTGGGCTGGATTGCCGCCCAGCTGACCGCGCTGGGGGTAGTATTCAATGTATTGACCGACGGTAGCATCACTACCACGCAAGGCATGCTGATCGGTGCCGGCATCGTCCTGATATATACGCTGTTTGGCGGCATGTGGTCGGTAGCACTGACCGACTTTTTCCAGATGGTGATCATCGTCGGCGGCCTGCTGTACCTGGTGTGGCTGTTCAGCGGTATGGCCGGTGGTGCCGACAAGGTGATTGCCAAGGCCGCAGGCGAGGGTAAGCTGACCTTCATTACCAGTACCGAACCGCGTGATCTGGTGGCCTTCATCGGCGCGGCGGTTACCATGATGTTCGGCTCCATTCCGCAGCAGGACGTGTTCCAGCGCGTGATGTCGGCCAAGAGCGAGAAAATCGCGGTGCGTGCCACCATCGTCGGCGCCATGTTCTACCTGTGCTTCTGCCTGCTGCCGGTGTTCCTGATCTACGCCGCATCGATGATCAACCCCGAGCTGGTGCAGAAGTGGCTGGCGCAAGACTCGCAGATGATCTTGCCGCGCATGATCCTGGAAGAAACCCCGCTGTTTGCCCAGGTGATGTTCTTTGGTGCGCTGCTGTCGGCCATCATGTCTACCGCGTCGGGTACCCTGCTGGCACCGTCGGTGATTTTTGTGGAGAACATCTTCAAGCAGTTCCGCCCGAAAATGAGTGACCGCGAGTTCCTGCTGGCTACCCGTGCGGCCATCCTGATCTGCGCTATCGGTACCACGCTGTTTGCGCTGTATTCCGACGCCACCATTTACGAAATGGTAGGCAATGCCTACAAGGTGACGCTGGTGGCCGCCTTTGTACCGTTGACTGCCGGCCTGTTCTGGAAACGCGCTACGACCCAAGGTGCCATGCTGGCTATCGCGCTGGGTGTAGGTACCTGGATTCCGCTGGAACTGACCGCTACCGACGCCGACTTCTGGCCGCCACAATTGGCCGGCCTGCTGATGAGCGTACTGGGTATGCTGCTGGGTTCGCTGCTGCCGCAGTTGGTAACGCCGCAGCAGAGCCAGCAGGCAGGCCAACCGCCCAAGGTACAAGTACAGGCGGGTTGATCAACAGGCTGCTGCGGGCAGGGGACCAAGGCTTTGGGCCCGTACGCAGCCGGACACGCTTGCCGGGGTATTTACCCCGGTTTTTTTGCGTGAACAGTTTGTTGCCGTCAGCCGCTTGCCGGCGACGCCGGTGCCGTGGCATGGTGTTTTCATGAAAACCGCCTCCCCCCGTCTTGCTTACCTGCTGCTGACGCTGACCGCGCTGTTCTGGTCTGGCAATTTCGTGTTGGCGCGCGCCATGCACGCCAGCGTGGCCCCGATGACGCTTTCCTTCGCCCGCTGGGCCATTGCCCTGTGCCTGCTGCTGCCGTTCGGCCTGCGGCCGGCCTGGCAACAGCGTGCGCTGTGGCTGCCGTACTGGCGGCGCCTGCTGCTGTTGGCGCTGTTGGGCGTCACCGGCTTCAACTCGCTGGCTTATTGGGGGCTGCAGTACACCGCGGCCACCAACGCGGTGCTGCTCAACTCCTTCATTCCCATCCTGATCGTGCTGTTCGGCGCCTTGTTTTTCGGCATGAAAATCGGCCTGCGCCAGGCGCTGGCGGTGGGCATTTCCTTTATCGGCGTGTTGTTTATCGTGGCGCACGGCGACTGGCAAAGGTTGGCCGCACTGGACATCAACCGTGGCGACGCGGTGGTGTTCCTGGCCATGGTGGCGTGGGCGCTGTACACCCTGTTGCTCAAACCGTTGCCGCCGGCGCTGGACCGCATCGGCCTGCTGACGGTGCTGGTGGCCATCGGCCTGCTGGGCATCGCGCCGCTGTTTGTGGCCGAGCTGGCCAGCGGCCGCCATACCCCGCTTACTGGCGGTACGCTGGCTACCTTTGCCTACGTCGGCACCTTGCCGTCGGTGGCGGCGTACTATTTTTACAACCTGGGCGTGGCCCGTGTCGGCGCGGCGCGCGCCGGCATGTTCATCCACCTGATGCCGGGCTTCGGCGCCGTGCTGTCGATGCTGTTTCTGGGCGAGGCGCTGCAGTGGTACCACCTGGCCGGTATTGGCTTGATCCTGTCGGGTGTGGTGCTGGCGACGCGGGCGGGTAAATAGCCTATTCCCACAGGAGATAAACGATGAGCGAACAAGACAAACAGGCCGGGCTGGCGCGGCGCACGCAGGTGATGGGCGAGGCGTTTGCCACGCGGGCGATGAGCGGCCTGGACGGCTTCAGCCGCCCGCTACAAGACTGGCTGAACGAGCATGCCTGGGGCAGCACCTGGCAGCGCGACGGTATCGATCTGAAAACCCGTAGCCTGCTGACCTGTGCCATGTTGGCCGCGCTGGGCCGCAGCCAGGAGCTGAAAGGCCATATCCGCGGCGCCATCAACAACGGCGCCAGCCTGGTGGAAATCCGAGAAACGCTGTTGCACTGCGCGGTGTACGCCGGCGCGCCGGCGGCGGTAGAAGCGTTCCGCGCCGCACGCGAGGTGCTGGCCGAGCTGGGGTTGTCTCTACCGGACGAAGGCCAGCCCTGAGGCGGCACTGGCGGCCAACCCTGTTAGCAACGGGGTTGAATTTTCGCCGCCATGCCTCACACTCAGCGCATTACCCACTGTTGTTATCCAAAGGAACCCTGCAATGGCAACCGTAACCCTGAAAGGCAACCCCGTAGACGTAGCTGGCACCCTGCCGGCCGTTGGCACTGCTGCCCCGGCTTTCACCCTGACCGCTGGCGACCTGTCCGACGTGGGCCTGGCCGCTTTTGCCGGCAAGAAGAAGATCCTGAACATTTTCCCGTCGGTGGATACCCCGACCTGCGCTACCTCGGTACGCAAGTTCAACGAGAAAGCCGCTGCCCGTGACGGCGTGGCCGTACTGTGCATTTCCGCCGACCTGCCGTTCGCACAAAAGCGCTTCTGCGGCGCTGAAGGCATCGAGGGCGTGGCCAACCTGTCCACCTTCCGCAACCCGGGCTTTGCCGAAGCCTACGGCGTGAAGCTGGCATCCGGCCCGCTGGCCGGCCTGACCGCTCGCGCGGTGGTGGTACTGGATGAAAACGATCAGGTGCTGCACAGCGAGCTGGTGGCCGAGATCGCCGACGAGCCGAACTACGACGCTGCGCTGGCCGTGCTGTAAGTACTGCTGCGCCCGCCATGAAAAAACCGGTCATCAGACCGGTTTTTTTTATGGGTACGGCAGGGGAGTGGGTGGTGGCTCAGGCTGCGGACGGTAGTGCATCACCGGCGCCGGGCAAGGCCGGGGGCGGGGTGCGGCCAACCTTGGCTGGCGCCTGGGTACGGAACCAGGCCAGGTCGCGGTTCAGCTGTTGCGAGGCGTCGGTCAGCCGGCTCATGGCCGGCGCCAGTGTCTGCATCTGGCCGAAGATGCTGGCCGCCATGGCCGCCACTTCGTCGCCGTGGCCAACGATATTGTCGCTGGCGGCGTGCTGCGCCTGGCGCGCGTCTTCGATATCGCGCATGGCCAGGCGGAAGGCGGCCATGGCGTCGTCGGCCTGCAGCAGCGCCTGGTTAAGCGTTTCTTGCGCGCCGATGCTGTGCTCGCCTGCCTGGTGGGCTTCTTCCATGGTGGCGGCCAACGCCTGGCTGGCGGACTCCACCCGCAGCAGGGTGTCGAAGATGCGGGCGGTGGCATTTTCAGTGCGCTCGGACAGCTTGCGTACCTCGTCGGCCACTACGGCAAAGCCGCGCCCTTGCTCGCCGGCACGGGCGGCTTCGATGGCGGCGTTCAGCGCCAGCAGATTGGTTTGCTCTGCCACGTCGCGGATCAGCGTGCTGATCTGGGCAATGTCGCGGATGGCGGTTTTCAGTTGCTCGGCGTCGTTGACGGCGCCACGCAGGCGGCCGGACAGGTTCTGTAGCGTGTGCGCGGTGGCGGTGGCCAGCCCGCGCGCGTGGCCGGTGCGCTCGCTGCCGTGGTCGGCGTCCTGCATCGCCCGCTGCAGTGCCTGGCTGATGCGCTGGTTGCTGTCGGCAATCTGGCCGGCGGCAGCACGGGTGTTTTCGGCCTTGTCGGCCTGTTGCTGGGTAACCTGGATCACCTGGCCAGTCAGCGCCAGAATGCCGCGCGCTTCGCGTTCGCTGTCGGCGGCGGTGCGGCGCACGGTGCCCAGCAGCGTGGCCAGCTGGTCGAGGAAGCGGTTGATGTGGCGGGCGGCCTGCGACAGCTCGTCGGCGCCGGCTACCGGCAGCCGTACCGCCAGTTCGCCTTCACCCAGCTGGTCGGCAGCGCGCTGCATGGCGGCAATCTGCTGTTTCAGGCGTCTGGCCAACAGTACTTGCGACAGCACCACGATGGCACTGGCCAGGCCCAGCGGGCCCAGTACCAGCAGCACCAGCCGCCCCAGCGCGGCCTGCATGGCGGTTTCGGCTTGTGCCAGTAGCTGGCGTTCGGATGCCAGGCGCTGGTCGATCAGCCCCACCAGCGGTTGCAAGCTCATCTGGTAGGCCTGTTCGGGGATGGATAGCGCGTCTTCCGGCGCTGTTTCTGCAATCTGGATAGCTGACTGCAGGTTCTTGTGATAAGCCTGCCAGTACTGGCTGGCCTGCTTGCCGAAGCTGTCGCGCTCTGCGGCGGGCAGGGCGGCCACGATGGCGGCAATCAGCTGGCGGCTGCTGCCGTTGACGGCGGCCAGGCGGCTGGCAGTATCCGGCAGCAGCGGGTCGGCCCGCGACAGCGACAGCACCTCGGCTTTCAAGGTTTGCAGGTTGGCCGACAGCAACTGCCGGCTGCGGTATTGCTCGAAGTCGGCGCGCAGCGACCACAGCTGCTGGCTGCTCAATAGCATCACTGTCAGCAGGCAGGCGAGGGTAAGGATTACTGTAAGCCACAAGCGTTTGACCAGCGTCATTTTAAATCCATCCTTATTAAAGCTGGGCGCAGTGTAGGCGGCCAACGTTACTGGCAGATGACACTTAACCTGAATGACGCAGGCTTGTAACCGGGGCAAGGTTTACCCCTTTGGCAACAATAAGCGGCACCCGCTTTTCAGCCTAGGTGCCGCTTGTTAAGGTGCGGTGAAAGATGCGTTACAGCGCAGCGTCGGCGGCGGCGCTGGCCTTGTGCTTGTTCATTACTGTCACGTAGTGCTCGGCCGAATACTTGAAGTAGGCCAGTTCGCCGTCGGTGAGCGGGCGTACCTGTTTGACCGGGTTGCCCAGGTACAGGTAGCCGCTCTCCAGGCGCTTGTTCGGCGGCACCAGGCTGCCGGCGCCGATCAGCACGCGGTCTTCGATGACGGCGCGGTCCAGGATGATGCTGCCGATGCCGATCAGCACTTCGTCGCCGATGGTGCAGCCGTGCAGCGTGACGTGGTGGCCGATGGTGACGTGGCGGCCGATAATCAGCGGCGCGCCCTCCGGGTCGCTTTCCTTGCGATGGCTAACGTGCAGCATGGCAAAATCCTGCACATTGCTGCCTTCGCCTATGCTGATGCGGTTGACGTCGCCGCGTACCACGGCACACGGCCACACCGACACGTTGGCCGCCAGCGCTACCTCGCCGATCACCACGGCGGCATCGTCGATATAGCAGCTGGGGTCGATTTGCGGGCGGTGCCCGTCGTAGGAACGGATATTGCGATTCACGGAATTGTCCTTATCTTTTGTCTGTCTATGCGCGGATGATGCTGCGCCACTTTCCACAGGATGCCAAACATGACCACCAATCCGCTACTGGACTTTAGCGATCTGCCGCGCTTTGCCGCGATCAAACCCGAACACGTTACCCCGGCGCTGGACGTACTGCTGGCCGAAGCGCGCGCTGCGGTAGCGCAGGTGATCGCCGCCGGCGGCGACGACTGGGACTCGGTATCCGAGCCGCTGTCCGACGCCACCGAGCGCCTGTCGCGCGCCTGGGGCGTGGTGGGCCACCTCAATAGCGTGATGGGCAATACCGAAGGCCTGCGCGAGGTGTACAACGCCGAAATTCCGCGCATTTCCGCTTTCTTTACCGAGCTGGGGCAAAACCTCGACCTGTACGCGCGCTTCAAGGCGGTGGCGGCCAACCCGGCCTTTGCCAACGCCAGCGCTGCGCGCAAGAAGATTATCGACAACGACCTGCGCGACTTCCGTCTGTCCGGCGCCGAGCTGCCGGACGCGCAGAAAGCGCGCTTTGCCGAGCTGTCCAGCCGCCTGGCCGAGCTGTCCAGCCAGTTCTCGCAAAACGTAATGGACGCTACCGACAGCTTCAGCCTGTATATCGATGATGCGGCCGAGCTGGCAGGCATTCCGGAAGACACGCTGGCGCTGTACGCCGCCATGGCCGAGGCCGACGGCCAGCCGGGCAAATACAAGCTGGGCCTGCAGTTCCCGGTGTTGTTCCCGGTGCTGCAGTACGCCGACAACCGCGCGCTGCGCCAGCAGCTGTACGAAGCCAACGCCAAGCGCGCCAGCGAGTTCGGCCCGGCCGAGCAGGACAATACCGCGCTGATCCGCGAGCGCCTGGTGCTGGCCGCCGAAGAGGCGCAGCTGCTGGGCTTTGCCAACTACGCCGAGCTGTCGCTGTACACCAAGATGGCCGAAAGCCCGCAGCAGGTGATCGACTTCCTGCGCGACCTGGCCGCCCGCGCCAAGCCTTACGCGCAGCAGGATCGCGCCGAGCTGGAAGCTTTCGCCCGCGCCGAGCTGGGCCTGGACACGCTGGAAGCGTGGGACATCAGCTACGCCGCCGAAAAACTGCGCGTGGCGCGCTATGCGTTCTCCGAGCACGAAGTGAAACAGTACTTCCCCGAGCACAAGGTGCTGGCCGGCCTGTTCAGCGTGGTACACAAGCTGTACGGCATCAGCGTAGCAGCCCGCGACGCCGAAACCTGGCACCCGGACGTGCGCTACTACCAGATCCACAAGGACGGTGCGCTGCTGGGTGGTTTCTACCTCGACCTGTACGCCCGTGACGGCAAGCGCCCCGGCGCCTGGATGGACGACGTGCGCGGCCGCCGCGTAAAAGGGGGCCTGGTGCAGACGCCGGTGGCCTACCTGGTGTGCAACTTCACCCGTCCGGTGGGCGACAAGCCTGCCACCTTCAGCCACGACGAAGTGACCACGCTGTTCCACGAATTCGGCCACGGTCTGCACCATCTGCTGACGCGCGTGGACGAGCTGGGCGTGTCCGGCATCAGCGGCGTGGAGTGGGACGCGGTGGAACTGCCCAGCCAGTTCATGGAGAACTTCTGCTGGGAGTGGGACGTGCTGCAAGGCATGAGCGCCCACGTGGATAGCGGCGAGCCGTTGCCGCGCGCGCTGTACGACAAGATGCTGGCCGCCAAGAACTTCCAGAGCGGCATGCAGACTGTGCGCCAGCTGGAGTTCTCGTTGTTTGACATGCTGCTGTACAGCGCGGCCAACCCTGACAGCATCGACTGGCTGGCCCTGCTGGAACAGGTGCGCGACGAGGTGGCGGTCAACCGCCCGCCGGCGTACAACCGCTTCCCCAACAGCTTCAGCCACATCTTTGCCGGCGGCTATGCGGCGGGCTACTACAGCTACAAGTGGGCAGAAGTGCTGTCGGCTGATGCCTACGCCGCCTTCGAGGAAGCCGGCGGCGCCAACCCGGCGGTGGGCTACAAGTTCTGGGACGAGATTCTGGCCGTGGGCGGTAGCCGCCCGGCGCTGGAATCGTTCCGTGCCTTCCGTGGCCGCGACCCGCAGATTGACGCCCTGCTACGACATAGCGGGATGAGCGAACCGGCTGCAGCCTGACGCGGTATATTTTTCTGTGGCGGCCAACCTGATGAAAGGTTGGCCGCAAGACACAAGGGCAAGCCCATGGGCTTGCCCTTGTGTCATTTCATGACGGTGCTTGCGTAGCTAGCTGCCGAGTATGGTGTGCGGTCTTTGCATTTGTTAACGAAAGCCGGTTTGAAAAGCTGCTCCGGCCGCGCCAGCATGGCAAGGATCGATACTGAGCGTGAAGGTTGCCACCATGCCGCGTTTCATCCGTTTTCTGTTGCTGACTGTCTTGCCGGGGCTGGCCTGGGCTTATGGTGTTGTCGGCGTGGACAAGGCCCGTGCCGGCCCGTTGCAGGAGAGGTGGCGGCAACGCACGCAAGCGGTAACGGCATTACAGGCACCGGGTCAAAGCGCGGTGCTGACCCTCAACGGGCGGCACGTCCTGCTGCATGTGCCACCCCGTTATCAACCCGGTCAGCCCATGCCGCTGGTGCTGGCACTGCATGGTGGTGGCGGGAGTAGCGACCTCATGGCGGATGACCGTCGCTATGGCCTGATCAGTCACAGCGAGCACGCGGGTTACCTGCTGGTGTTACCCAACGGTACCGGCGCCATTGGCGACAAGCTGGCCACCTGGAATGCCGGTGCCTGCTGTGGCAGGGCGCGGGATACTGCGGTGGATGACGTGGCCTTTTTGCGTGCCGTGGTGGCTTGGGTGCAGCAACATTATGCGGTGGCGCCTGGCAGGGTGTACGCCGTGGGCATGTCCAACGGTGGCATGATGGCGTACCGGCTGGCGTGCGAGGCCGCCGATGTCTTTGCCGGTGTGGCATCGGTGGCTGGGACTGACAACACGCTGTCTTGTCAGCCGTCGCGGCCGTTGGCGGTATTGCACATCCATGCCCGGGATGACGACTACGTGCTGTTCGATGGTGGTGCCGGTGCCGGTGCTTTCCGCGACGACAGCAAGGTTGCCGATTTCACTTCTGTGCCGGTCACCGTCAGCCGCTGGCAGCAGCGCAACCAGTGCCATGCTCAGCCCCTGCGCAGTCTCGATCTGCCCGGCGCTTATTGCGAACGCTACGCCGGTTGTGCCGTCGGGGGCGCATTGCAGCTGTGCGTGACCACTAGCGGTGGTCATGGCTGGCCGGGGGGCGGTCGTGCCCGGCTGGGCAAGGCCGTCCCCAGTCAGGCGCTGGATGCCAATGCCGTGTTCTGGCGCTTTTTCAGTCAGCTGCCGCCTCGGCCATGACGCTTGATGAACAGACTGTGCGCCGCTAGGGCGCGCCGTATCGCCCGCCATGGGCTAGCATGACGTTTGTTTTTTCGGAGAGCCCCATGATTAGCCATATCGACCACGTGGTACTGACCGTTACCGACATCGAAGCGTCGGTCGCCTTTTATTGCCGTGTCTTGCAGATGGAGGCGGTGACGTTTGCCAACGGCCGCCGCGCGCTGCATTTCGGCCAGCAGAAGATCAATTTGCAGCTGCTGGGGCAGGAACCCCGCAACCGCGCGGGCGTGGGGTCGGGCGACTTATGCCTGATTACGCACTTGCCGCTCGCACACGTTATCGCGCACTTGCAGGCCGAAGGCGTAGCGATTGTCGAAGGACCGGTGGCCAAAACCGGTGCACAAGGGCCGATCCAGTCGGTGTATTTCCTTGACCTGGACCAGAACCTGATTGAAGTTAGCGTTTACCCGCCTGCCGTGTGACAAATAAATGTGGGCTGAGGGAACCAAGTGCCCCGTGTTCTGCTCCCACAAAGACTGTATGTCACCCTGACAGGACAGCGAGCGAACTTGACTGTGTTTGCCCCCGCCAGCGCGGGGGCATTTTTTTTACTGCAAGTTGGTCGCAGTGCCGCGATCAGCGCTGTACGGCGGCCAGCATCACGCCTGTCAGCACGAACAGGCCGCCCGAGGTGCGCGAAAAGCGCTGCAGGCGCTGGCCGTGTGCCAGCCAGCCACCGAGGCGGCCACCGGCGGCGGCCAACATCACGGCGATGACCATGTCGGCCACCACCCAGGTGGCGGCCATCGCCAGGTACTGCGGCCACAGCTCGCGCGCCGGGTCGAGAAAGCGTGGCAGCAGTGCCGAGAAGAACACGGTGTCTTCCGGGTTGCTGACCGCCAGCAGGAAGGCCGGGCGGAAGCCGCTCCACAGCCGGGTGCTGCTTTGGCCGCTACCGTCTTGCAGGCTGAACGGCTTGCGCCACAGCGTGACACCCAGCCACACCAGGTAGCCGGCGCCCAGCATCTTGACGATATTGAACGCGGTAGGCGACGCGAACAGCAGGGCGCTGATGCCCAGCGCCGATAGTGCCATCAGGGTAAGCGCGCCGGCAGAAAAGCCCAGCGCATTGGGAATGCCGCCACGGGCGCCGTGTTGTGCGCCGTGCGACAGGGTCAGCAGCGGGCCGGGGCCCGGTGCCAGCATCAAGAGCACGATGGTGCCCAGGTACATCATCCAGTTGTGAAAATCCATGGTCATGTCTCGTTCTGCCCCGGCGCCACGCGCAGGCAGGCGGCAAACGTCAGGGGACGCTTACAAGCAGGGAAAGCGGGCGGCGGCAAGGCGATGCGCTGCTACCGGTCAGGGCCGGTGGCAGACAGAAATCGGGTATTGACAGCGAGGCAGGCAGCGAGGGGCGCTAACGCGGCGGTTCGGACTGGGTGTCCGGTTCGGCGGCAGCATTCAGGCTATGACGATGGGCGTAGCTTGGGGTGCGCAGGGCAAAGCTTTGGGCCAGGGGGGCCAGGCGGCCGCGATGAGCGGCTTGGGTGGGGCACTGGGTACCCATTTGGGGCGCGTTGACACGCGGTTTGCGGGAAAGCAATTTGAACATCCGGTAATGGCGACCTGGCCATTCTAGGGGGGCCAACAGCGGCTTGGCAAGTTTTGTGTCTAATTTATTAATCACTGCCATGCGCTAAGTGCCGGTTTTCAGGCACTGTTTTGTGATGGGGTGTTTGTGATTTTAGCCGCGTTGCCAGCCAGCCGCCTGCGCGCTAAGGTGTCGGCCTGTTATCTACCGGAGTACCTGCCATGCAACTTGCCACCTGGAACGTCAACTCGCTGAAAGTGCGCCTGCCGCACGTGCTGCAATGGCTGGCCGATAACCCGGTAGAGGTGTTGTGCCTGCAGGAACTGAAGCTGGATCAGCCGGCGTTTCCGCAAGCCGAGATCGAGGCCGCCGGCTACCAGGCGGTGTGGCTGGGGCAGAAAACCTATAACGGCGTGGCCATCCTGGTAAAGAACGGCTGCCAGCTGAGCGATGTGGTGACCGGCATGCCCGGCTATGAAGACGAGCAGCGCCGCGTGATTACCGCCACTGTGGATGGCGTGCGCGTGATTTGTGCCTACTTCGTCAACGGCGAAGCGGTGGATTCGCCCAAGTACCAGTACAAACTGGGCTGGTTGGCCGCGATGGAGCGCCACGTGGCCGCCGAGCTGCAGCAGCATACCGAGCTGGCGCTGCTGGGCGATTACAACATCGCGCCGGAAGACATCGACGTCTACGACCCGGCAGGCTGGCACGAGCAGGTGCTGTGCACCACGCCGGAGCGCGACAGCTTCCGCCGCCTGCTGGGCCTGGGCCTGCACGACAGCTTCCGCCTGTTCAACCAGGAGGCCAAACAGTACAGCTGGTGGGATTACCGCGCCATGATGTTCCGCCGCAATATGGGTGTGCGTATCGACCACATCCTGATCACCGACAGCCTGAAGGCGCGCGCCACCGCGTGTGTCATCGACAAGACGCCGCGCAAGTGGGAGCGCCCGTCTGACCACACGCCGGTGGTACTGACGCTGGGCTAGCGCCAAGCGGCGGGAGAGGGGGTGGCAAGTGGTGAAAGGTAGGCATTTTTAATGCATATTTCATGCTTTCCACCCCTTTGATGCAGAAAGTGCTTGCAGCACAGCGACTTGGTGCGTATAACGTGCCCAGCAAGATTTCAAGCTGTCGATCCAAAGTTTCAACGTTGTTCCCCTGCACAAGCGGTACGCCATTGTTTCCAGCGGTCTCTTCTTGATGATTTCGCTCCTTAGGGCATAGCCCGATTTTTCACGTTTTTTCAAAAGGAAACCTTCATGGAAACCGGTACCGTTAAATGGTTCAACGACGCTAAAGGCTTTGGCTTCATCACTCCGGACGCTGGTGGCAACGACCTGTTCGCCCACTTCTCCGAAATCCAGAGCAACGGCTTCAAATCCCTGGCCGAAGGTCAGAAAGTAAGCTACGTATCTGGCATGGGCAAAAAAGGCCCGCAAGCTACCCAGATCAAGCCGCTGTAATTTCAGCGCGATCAGGTACTGCCTGTAGCAAAAAACCCCGCGTCAGCGGGGTTTTTTCATGGAAAAGCCCCCGTTGCGGTAGCAAAGCGGGGGCTTTTTGCTGGCGGGTGCGGTAGTGGCTAGCCAATGACGTCAGGGTCTTTCTCCGTTACCCGGGTCCAGCGCCACACCAGGCGCGCCAACAAGACCAGGGCAATGCCCCACAGGCCGAAGACCAGCCAGCGTACCGCACTCCAGGTGCTCTCGTCGGCCTGGGCCAGCCGGATGTTGGTGATGTTGGGGTATAGCGAGAACATGTTGATGCGCCAGCCGTAGCTGCGGATGTAGGCAGGCTGGCGTGCGTTTTCCAGCGCGCGGGCGGTGGCCTGCACGTCAGACGAGTCGAACTTCAGGTACGGCGGCCAACCCCAGCCGGTGTCCTCGTTGCGGTAGACGCGCACGTCGTCGATCGCATGCTGGGTATAGATCAGGTACATGTCGCGCACCGGCTGGTCGGCCGGGTTCTGTTTGCTGATCGGGCCATCCTTGTCCGCCAGTTTCACTTCCACCCCGGTAATGGTGGTGATGGCGTTTTCCGGCAGGAAGTAATCCAGCACCGCACTACCGGCCAGGGCGACTAGCGCCAGCAGCGTGAAGGCAAACTTGCGTAATTTTTGCTTCATTTGATATTTTCCCTTTGCAAATCTGGCACTTAGCCACGCGACACATTATGGGCACAAACCGGCTCTGCCCGGTCGGAATTTTGCTGCGCGCCAGCAAAGGCTTATGGCATGGCACCCCTTGGCGCCGGTACACTAGCAGCCAGTGATTCATTGGAGCCCGCCCATGCGCCGCCTGCTTGCCTTGCTGTTGCCCCTGTTGCTGTTGCCCGCCGCCCGCGCTGCGGGGACGCCCGGTCAGTTCGATTACTACGTGATGGCGCTGTCGTGGTCGCCCGACTACTGCGCCGCGCGTCCGGACGACCGCGAGCAATGCAGCCGCCAGTTCGGCTTTGTATTGCACGGTCTGTGGCCGCAATACCAGCGCGGCTACCCGGCCGATTGCAGCGCCGAACGCCTGGACGGCCGCATCGAGCAGCAGTTTGCCGGCCTCTACCCCAGTCGCAAGCTGTACCGCCACGAATGGGAAAAGCACGGCACCTGCAGCGGCCTGGGCCAGACGGCCTATCACCAGTTGGCCGCCAGCCTGAAGGCCCGCTTCCAGGTGCCCGCCAGCTACCAGGCGCCGGCGCAGCCGCTGCGCAAGACCGTGGCCGTACTGAAGGCCGAACTGGCTGCGGCCAACCCCTGGCTGGGGCGTGATGCGCTGGCCGTCGCCTGCAGTGGTGGTGGCCGCTTCCTGAAAGAGGTTTACGTTTGCATCGACAAGCAAGGCCGGCAGGGCCAGCCCTGTGGCGCTGACGTGCTGGCCGGCGAGCGCCGCAGCTGCCGCCAGCCGGACGTGCTGATCCGCAGTGTGCGCTAGGAGCCAACCATGATGCGATCTGCCTGGCTGGCGTGCTGCCTGCTGTGTTTCAGTGCGCTGGCCACCGCGGCCGACGCCGTAGCGCCACGCATCGGCGTGGTGCTCGGCGGGGGCGGGGCACGCGGTTTTGCCCATCTGGGCGTGCTGCAAGAGCTGGAAAAACTGCACGTACCGATTGCCTGCATCGCCGGCACCTCGGCCGGCGCGCTGATCGGCGGTGCCTACGCCAGCGGCCAGCCGCTGGACGAACTGGAGCGCCAGTTTGCCGCTGCCGACTGGGAAACCCTGCTGTCCGGCAAGCCGCGGCGCCAGGACGTGCCCTACAGCCGCAAGCAGAGCGATAGCCGCAATTATTTCGACCTCACCATCGGTTTTCGCGATGGCAAATGGCGTTTGCCCAAGGCGGCCATCAATGCCCAGGGGATTGACCTGTTCATCCGCCAGCTCACCCGCGCCCGCAGCGAAGCCAGCTTCGACCAGCTGGCCATCCCGTTCCGCGCGGTTGCCACCGATCTGGAAAGTGGCGAGCCGGTGGTATTCGACGGCGGCGACCTCAGCCTGGCGATGCGCGCCAGCATGGCGGTACCCGGCATGTTCGCCCCGGTGGAAGACCGCGACCGCATCCTGGTAGATGGTGGCCTGGCACGGCAGCTGCCGGTAGAAGAGCTGCAAGGCCGTTGTGCCGACGTGCTGATCGTCATCGATGTCGGCACGCCGCCGGTGCCGCGCGAGCAGCTGGGCAGCTTTCTGGACGTGCTGGACCAGACCACCTACCTGATGGTGGCGCGTAACAGCCGCGAATCGCTGGCCCGGCTGGGGCCGCAGGACATCCTGATCCGGCCGCAGCTGGATGGCGTCTCGCCGGCCGATTTTGGCGATAACACCCGTATTATCGAGGCCGGTCGCCAGGCGGCACGGGCACTGGCACCTCAGTTGGCCTTGCTGGGCGTAGGGGCCGAGCAATACGCCAGTTGGCAACAAGCGCGCCAGCCCGGCGAGCGGCCGCGCATTGATCGCATCAACCTGGCTGGCGATTTCAATTTTGTCGACCCGCAGGCTATGCAGCAAAAACTGTCCATTAGCAGCCGTCTGGGCTTGAGCGCGCTGCACCAGAAGCTGGACGACGTGTTTGCTGAAGGTGATCTGGACAAACTGGACTACACGCTACGTCGCGACAACGGCAGCCACGTGGCTGACGTACACCTGCAAGAGCGTCATACCGGCCCCAACTACATCCGGGGCGGGCTGGAGCTGCGCAGTAGCTCGCAGGGCGACGCCACCTTTTCGTTGCTGGGCGAATACAAGCGCAGCTGGCTGAATAGCGCGGGTGGCAGCCTGCTGGGTGAGGCCAAGCTGGGCGAGGAGCCGACTTTCCGTGCCGAATGGCAGCAGCCGCTGTCTGCCAGCTCACCGTTCTTTCTGAGTGCGGGGGCCAGTTGGCGCGAAAAACGCTACAACCTGTACATCGATAGTCATCAGCCTACAGCAGAGCTGATCCGCCAGACCAATACCGTCAATCTGGATACCGGCCTGGGGCTGGGCAAGCTGGGCGAGTGGCGTAACGGCTGGTATGCCAGCCGCGACAGTCTGGCGCTGGGGACCGGTTTTCGTGATCTTTTAGACCTGAGCGATGCCAAATCCCGCGAGCAGGGCTTGCGCAGCAAGCTGATACTGGACCAGCTCGATAACCCGCGTTGGCCGCGCAACGGTTTTGCCGTACAGCTGGAGGCGCGCAAACCCTTGCATCGTACCGATGACCCCAGCCCGCAACCCAGTGCTTCGTTCATGATCGATACCGTCAGTACCGATCGTCACGACATTAGCTGGCGGCTGACCCTGCGTGGTGGCTACAGCGACAAGAACGACGCGGCCGAGGTGTTCGAGCTGGGCGGTTTCCGTAATCTGTCCGGCTACCAGCCGGGCGAATTGCTGGGGCACCAGATGGCATTCGCCCGTGGCATGGTGTCGTGGCGGGTGTCCAGTTTGCCGTCTGCGCTGGGTTCCGGCCTGTATGTGGGGGCTTCGGCCGAACTGGGCCGCATGTGGTCAACCTTGCCGTTGGATCGCAGCACCCGCTGGCTGCCAGCAGGCTCGGTGTTCATGGGTGCCGACACCTTGCTGGGCCCGGTATTCATGGGGATTGGCCACGGCAAGCAGGGCCAGCTCACCGGCTACTTCAACCTGGGGGTAGAGTACTGAGCCGGCTAACTGGTAGCGGATTAACGTCCCCCCGTCGTAAACGCCATGCCTTCCTGTTCGCCTATCGGCCGCGGGTGCAGGTGGGCTTCAAACTGTACCGTGGCCGCAGCCCAGGAAAACCCTTCTGCGACGCGGCGCACGTGGTTGCGGTCCAGCTGCAGTGCTTGCTGGCAGGCGGTGGCCAGGTCGTCGTGCAACACGCCGCCGCCGCTATTGCCTACCACGTCCAGCGGCCCGGGCACCGGGTAGGCGGCCACCGGGGTGCCGCAGGCCATCGCCTCCAGTAGTACCAGGCCGAAGGTGTCGGTGCGGCTGGGGAACACGAACACATCTGCGGCGCGGTAAATGCGCGCCAGCTCGGCCTGCGGAAACACGCCGGCAAAGTGCACGTCCGGGTAGCGTGCCTGCAGCGCCGCCAGCTGCGGGCCTTCGCCCACCACCCACTTGCTGCCGGGCAGGTCCAGTTGCAGGAAGGCTTCGATGTTCTTTTCTACCGCCACGCGGCCAACGTAAACAAAGCGGGGTGGCGTGCTGTCCAGCCGGTCGCGCGCGCCGGGGCTGAAGGTGTCAATGTCCACGCCGCGGCTCCACAGCACCACGTTGTGAAAACCGCGTGCTTTCAGGTCGGCCACGATGGCCGGGGTGGGGGCCATCACCGCCTGGGCGGCGTTGTGGAAGCGCCGCATCCAGGCGTAGCTGACCGCCAGCGGCAGCCGGGTGCGGGCGTGGATGTATTCCGGAAAGCGGGTGTGGTAGGCGGTGCTGAACGGTTGGCGGTGGCGGCGGCACCAGCGCCGCGCTGCCAGCCCCAGCGGGCCTTCTGTGGCGATGTGCACCGCGTGCGGCGCGAATGCGGCCAACCTGGCCGCCGCCTTGCGGTAGGGGAATAGCGACAGGCGGATATCGGGGTAGGTAGGGCAGGGTACGGTGAGGAAACCGTCGCCGTCGTCGTGCTCGCCGCCCAAGGGTGTCAGCAGCGCCACCTGGTGGCCCAGCAGGCGCAGCTCGCGCACGGTTTCCACGATACTGCGTACCACGCCGTTGACCTGCGGCGCCCAGGCATCGGTGACGATCATGATGCGCATGCTTCGGTCTCCTCTTCGCGGACGGGTACGGCCTGGGCGGCTAGGACGCCGGCCTGCCGTGTCCAGTACACCACCTCCAGCCGGCCGTCGTGGTGCTCCACCAGCGCGCTCAGGCTTTCCACCCAGTCGCCGCAGTTGCCGTAGACGATGCCGTCGATGTCTTTGACCTCGGCCTTGTGGATGTGGCCACAGATCACGCCGTCGTAGCCGCGGCGGCGCGCTTCATCGGCCAGGATTTTTTCGAAATCACTGATGAAGTTCACCGCGTTTTTCACCTTGTGTTTCAGGTACTGCGACAGCGACCAGTACGGCCGCCCCAGCTTCTGGCGCAGCCAGTTGTAGTGGCGGTTCAGGTGCAGGATCACCGTGTACAGGCTGTCGCCGACGTAGGCCAGCCACTTCACGTGCTGGATCACGCCGTCGAACTCGTCGCCGTGGATGATCAGCAGGCGCTTGCCGTCGGCGGTGAGATGTTCGGCTTCCTGCCGGATGGCGATGCCGCCGAAGTCCAGCCCGCAGTACTGTCGCGCTGCCTCGTCGTGGTTGCCGGGGACGTACACCACGCGGGTGCCGCGCCGCGCCTTGCGCAGCACTTTCTGCACCACGTCGTTGTGGCTCTGCTTCCAGCCCCACGACTTTTTTAGCTGCCAGCCGTCGATGATGTCGCCCACCAGGTACAGCGTGTCCGACTCGTTGTGGCGCAGGAAATCCAGCAGGAAAGGGGCCTGGCAGCCGCTGGTGCCCAGATGGACATCCGACAGCCAGATGGTGCGGTAGCGTTGGTTCATGGGGCGCTCCGGCGGGGCAGATGCTTGCCATGCTGCGTGGCTGTCGTGACAGCAGGATGTGTGATTGATGACGCTGATGTGACGCTGTTGTGCATGCCGCGAGTCAGCAATAAGTTTGGCTTAAGGCTGGCTTGCTTCACTGTGCGGCCAACCTTTGTCTGATAGCCCGCTCACCATGTTCCGCTTCCTGTTACGACCGCAACGGCCCGAATGGCTGGCACTTAGGCTGGCACTGCTGCTGGTGTTGTTGTTTAACGTGCCGTTCTGGGGGCGGCTGTACGCCATCGTATCGCCGCTTGATAGCCACGGCGTGAAGATGCTGGGGCTGGCTTTCCTGCTGCTGACCGCGCTTTTCAGCCTGCTGCTGCAGCTGCTGGTGTGGCCGTGGCTGGGCAAGCCACTGCTGACCGCGCTGTTGCTGACCACGGCCGGCGTCACCTATTTCATGAGCCAGTACGGCGTGCTGATCGACATGAACATGGTGCGTAACGCCATGCAGACCGATGGCGCCGAGGTGCGTGACCTGATCACGCTGAAGATGATACTCACCGTGTTGCTGCTGGGCGGCCTGCCCAGCTTGTGGCTGTGGAAAACCCCGGTCAGCTACCGTGCACCGCTGCGCGAACTGGGCGTGCGCGTGGTGGCCTTGCTGGTCAGCGCCGGCGTACTGCTGGCGGTGGCGATGGCCGGTTACCAGGATTTTGCCTCGCTGTTCCGCAACAACCGCGAGCTGCGCTTTGCGCTGACCCCCACCAACTACTTGCAAGCCACCAGTTCTTACCTGAAGCGTGCCTACGCCAAGCCGATGCCGCTGCAGAAAGTGGGCGAGGACGCTGCCCGTAGTGGTGCCTGGCCGGCCGGCAGCAAGCCGCGGGTACTGGTGATCGTGGTGGGCGAAACCGCCCGCGCCGACCACTTCTCGCTGAACGGTTATGCGCGCCCCACCAACCCGCAGCTGGCCAAGGTAGCGGGGCTGGTAAATTACCGTGACGCCTGGTCCTGTGGTACCGAAACCGCCATCTCGGTGCCGTGCATGTTCTCGTCGCTGCCGCGTGAGCAGTTCGACGCCGAGCAGGCCAAACACCGCGAAAACCTGCTGGATATCCTGCAGCGCACCGGCATCAGCGTGTACTGGCGCGACAACAACTCCGGCTGCAAGGAAGTTTGCAACCGCGTGCCCAGCGATAGGGTGTTTGGCGACAAAAACCCGGCCTGGTGTGCCGATGGCGAGTGTTTTGACGATATCCTGCTGGACGGGCTGCCGCAGCGCCTGAAGGCGTTGAAAGGCGACGCCGTGATCGTACTGCACCAGAAAGGCAGCCACGGCCCGGCCTACTACAAGCGCTACCCCAAGCCGTACGAGCGCTTCACGCCGGTGTGCCGTACCAGCGAACTGCAGAAGTGCAGCCGCGAAGACATCATCAACGCCTTCGACAACACCATCCTGTACACCGACGCCATCCTGGCCAAAACCATTGCCACGCTGCAGGCCGAGCCGGCGGTGGCCAGCAGCATGATCTACCTGTCCGATCATGGCGAATCGCTGGGCGAAAACAATATGTACCTGCACGCCACGCCCTACCTGCTGGCACCGGACGCGCAGAAGCACATTCCGATGCTGGCCTGGTTCTCGCCGGACTGGCTGCAGGCGTCCGGCATGCAGCCTGCCTGTCTGCAGCAGGGCAGCAAGCAGAAGGTAAGCCAGGACAATCTGTTCCACAGCGTGCTGGGCGTGATGGGGGTAAAAACCTCGGTCTACGACAAGTCGCTGGACCTGTACGCCCCTTGCCGCGCCACTGCCGTGTAGCGGGCAAAAAAACGCCCGCCACGATAGGGGCGGGCCAAGGCAAACTTGGAGGTTTGTCGCTAGCTTGTAGCATCTGTCGTGCCAGCTGACAGATCAGCCAGCGTGGCCAGCTTGCGGTACAGCGTGCGCTCGGTGATGCCCAGCGCCGCCGCCAGGCTGGCACGGTCGCCGGCGTGGCTGGCCAGAGCCCACGCCAGGTAGCGCTGTTCCAGCGCCGCCAGCGGCAGCAAGGGGCTGTGAAAGTGGCCGTCAGGGTTGGCCGCAGGCTGCGCCAGCGCGTCCAGCCACAGGTGTTCCGGCTGGATGCGGTCGCCGTCGCACAGCAGGCTGGCGCGCTCCAGCAGATTGCGCAGCTCGCGGATATTGCCGGGGAACGGGTGCTGCAGCAGCCAGGCCAGCGCGTCGGGCGCCAGCGTCAGGCCGCGCCCCGGCGCCACCCGTGCCAGCAGCGCCTCCGCCAGCAGCGGGATGTCTTCCTGCCGTTCGCGTAGCGGCGGCAGGCGCAGCGGAAACACCGCCAGCCGGTAGTACAGGTCGGCGCGGAAGCTGCCGTCGCGCACCATCTGCGCCAGGTCGCGGTGGGTGGCGGCAATCACCCGGAAGCGCGCCGGTATGCTGCTGATGCCGCCCACGCGGCGGAAGGTGCCGCTTTCCAGCAGCCGCAGCAGCTTTACCTGCTGGCTGGGCGGTAGGTCGCCGATTTCGTCCAGGAACAGCGTGCCGCCGTTGGCCGCTTCCACCAGGCCCTGCTTGCGCTGCGTAGCGCCGGTAAAGGCGCCTTTTTCGTAGCCGAACAGCTCGCTCTCCAGCAGCGTTTCGGTGAGGCTGGCGCAATCCACCGCCACAAACGGCCGCGCTGCGCCGCCGCCGTCGTGAATGGCGCGTGCCAGACCTTCCTTGCCGGTACCCGACTCCCCCTGCAACAACACCGCCACCGTCGACGGTGCCGCCCGCTGCGCCAGCAACAGCATGCGGCGAAACGCCGCACTGCGGCCCACCATGCGGTCCGGCACCGCCTGGCTGCTGGCCAGCGCCAGCGGTTTCATCTTTTCCACAAATAATAGCGGGTAGCCGCTGACGTCTGACATGGGTGACAGTTCCACGTCCACGTGTTCGTCGCCGTGGCGGCTGCGGTGGATGTGCAGCACGCGCTCTGGCTGGCCGCTTTCCAGTGTGGCTTTCAGCGGGCAGCTTTCGCCTTCCTCGTCGCAGGGGCGGGCGTAGCCGTGCGACATCGCGAAGCAGGCGCGGCCAACGGCGTCGTCGCCATAGGCGGCACGGTAGGCCGGGTTGGCGTGACGGATGGTGTAGTCGGGGGTGATGACGATGCGCGGGTCGGGCACGGCGTCCAGCATGGCGGCGATGGTGGCCAGCGTGGATTGCGGCGGGATGGGTGACATTTGTGTCAGTCCTGACATGACAGTATTGGCTAATTATGCCGCCAAAACGGCACCTGGGGGTGCATTTTGCCGGCTTCGGGCATGGCATGCGGCTTGCGATAAGCCGGGCAGGCTGCGGCAACGTGTCACATTCCGGCGGGTTGGCCGCAGCAGCACACTTTAACCCTGTTGCTGGCATGGTTTGCCGGCGGCCTTTGCTCAGGGAGGGCTGCATCGTGTTACCGGAAGACCGCCGCCTGCGCCGCGAACTGGCGTGGGTGATCGTACTGAAACTGGCCGTGCTGTACGGCTTGTGGCATGCCTTCATCGCCCCGCAGCGGGTGCAGGTGGATACGCAGGCGATGGCCAGTATGGTCGCGGCGCCGGCCACGGCCGCCCGTCAATCAGGAGAAGAACATGCTCGATAATGTTGTGGACCTGTCGCGGCTGCAGTTTGCCGCCACGGCGATGTACCACTTTCTGTTTGTGCCGCTCACGCTGGGGATGGTGTGGCTGCTGGTGATCATGGAAACGGTGTGGGTGATGACCGGCAAGCAGGTGTACCAGGACATGACCAAGTTCTGGGGCAAGCTGTTCGGCATCAACTTTGCGCTGGGGGTGACCACCGGCATCACCATGGAATTCCAGTTCGGTACCAACTGGGCCTACTACTCGCACTACGTGGGCGATATCTTCGGCGCGCCGCTGGCCATCGAAGGCCTGATGGCCTTCTTCCTCGAATCTACGATGATCGGCCTGTTCTTTTTTGGCTGGGACCGCCTGTCGCGCAAGCAGCATTTGCTGGTGACGCTGCTGATGGCGATTGGTACCAACCTGTCGGCGCTGTGGATTCTCATCGCCAACGGCTGGATGCAAAACCCGGTGGGCGCCGAGTTCAGCTACCACACCATGCGCATGGAAATGACCGACTTCTGGGCAGTGGTGTTCAACCCGGTGGCACAGGCCAAGTTCGTGCACACCGTGTCGGCCGGCTACGTTACCGGTGCCATGTTCGTGCTGTCGATTTCCAGCTGGTACCTGCTGCGCGGCCGTGACGTGGAATTTGCCAAGAAGAGCTTCCGCATTGCCGCCGCGTTCGGTTTTGCCAGCGTGTGCTCGGTGATCGTGCTGGGCGACGAGTCCGGCTATTCGGTAGGCGAATCGCAACAGACCAAGCTGGCCGCCATGGAAGCGATGTGGCACACCGAGCCGGCCCCCGCCGCCTTCAACGTGATTGCCTGGCCGAACGAGGCCGAAATGAAAAACGACTGGGCCATCGAAATACCGTGGGTCATGGGCCTGATCGGTACCCGCTCGGTGAGCAAGGAAATCCCCGGTATTCACGACATCATGGCGGCCAACCGTGCCCGTATTGTGTCCGGCCAGCAGGCAGTGGTGGCGCTGGACGCACTGCGCGTCAACCGCCACGACACAGCGGCACAGGCACAGCTGAAAGCGCACCAGGCCGACTTGGGCTTTGGCCTGCTGCTGAAGAAATATACCGACGATGTGGCGCAGGCTACGCCGGCGATGATTGACGCCGCCGCGCGCGACACCATCCCGAAAGTGGCGCCGATGTTCTGGAGCTTCCGCCTGATGGTGGCGCTGGGCGTGGCCATGCTGGGCCTGTTTGGCTGGGCGCTGTGGGCGTCGATCCGCGGCAGCTTTGCGGCCAACCGTCGCCTGCTGAAGTTCGCGCTGTACAGCCTGCCGCTGCCGTGGGTGGCCTGCGAGGTGGGCTGGTTTGTGGCCGAGTACGGCCGCCAGCCGTGGACGATCTACGGCGTGCTGCCGACGCGGCTGTCGGTGTCCACCTTGTCTGAAGCGTCGCTGTACGGCTCGCTGGCCGGTTTTGTCGGCTTCTACACCGTACTGCTGTGCGTGGAGATGTACCTGATGGTGCGCTTTGCCCGCCAGGGCCCCGGCAGCCTGGGTACCGGCCGCTACGCCAACGAAGCCCCCGCTCACTAAGGAGTCATCATGCTGGATTACACAACCCTGAAAATCATCTGGTGGGGGCTGGTCGGCGTGCTGCTGGTCGGTTTCGCCATCATGGACGGCCACGATATGGGCGTGGGCACGCTGCTGCCTTTTGTCGGGCAGGACGACGTGGAGCGCCGCGTGGTGATCAACACCGTCGGCCCGCACTGGGACGGCAACCAGGTGTGGTTCATCACCGGTGGCGGCGCCATCTTTGCCGCCTGGCCGCTGGTGTACGCCACCGCGTTCAGCGGTTTTTACTGGGCCATGCTGGCGGTGCTGTGGGCGCTGTTCTTCCGCCCGGTGGGTTTTGACTACCGCAGCAAGATCGATAACCCCGCCTGGCGCAAGGTGTGGGACTGGGGCCTGTTCATCGGCGGTTTTGTGCCGCCGCTGATCTTCGGCGTGGCTTTCGGCAACCTGTTCCAGGGGGTGCCGTTCCATTTCGATAACAACCTGGTGCCGTACTATGAGGGCAGCTTCTGGGCCTTGCTGAACCCGTTTGGGCTGCTGTGCGGCGTGGTGTCCAGCGCCATGATTACCGCCCACGGTGCGGTTTACCTGATGCACCGTACCGAAGGCGCCATCCAGGCCCGCGCCAGCCGTGCGTTGCACGGCAGCGTGCTGGTAGCGCTGCTGGCGTTTAGCGGCGCCGGCATTTGGCTGGCCATGGGCATCGATGGTTACGCCATCACCTCGGCGGTACAAACCGGCGCGCTGCCGGACCCGCTGGCCAAAACCGTGGCGCGTGAAGCCGGTGCCTGGCTGGCCAACTACCAGCGCTGGCCGCTCACCATGCTGCTGCCGCTGCTGGGCTACGCCGGCCTGATCGGCGCGCTGTTGCTGGCCAGGGTTGGCCGCACCTTTGCCGGCTTCTGGGCCAGTGCGCTGGGGCTGACCGGCATTATCGGTACTGCCGGCATCTCGCTGTTCCCTTTCATCATGCCGTCCTCCAGCCATCTGGCGTCCAGCCTCACGGTGTGGGATAGCGTGTCCAGCCACCTGACGCTGGGGCTGATGCTGGGGGCAACCTTGATCTTCATGCCCATCATCATCCTGTATACGCGCTGGGCTTACCGCGTGATGGCCGGCAAAGTCACCGCCGACTATGTGCGTGAAAACAGCCATAGCGCCTACTGAGAGGGTAGCCATGAAGATCGCCGTGTGTTGTCAGAACGGGCGCGAGGTGAGTGCCCACCCTGGCAAGTGCACCCGCTTTGTGCTGGTGGACAGCCGCGGGCTGGCGGAACCGCAGCTGCTGTTACTGCCGGCCAGCGCCATGTTGCGCCAGGCCAGTCTGCTCGGTCACCCGCTGGCCGACTGTCAGGTCATCCTGGCCGCCGGTGGCGGGCAGGGGCTGGCGCAAAGGTTGGCCGCAGCCGGCATTACGCTGGCGCAAACGCAGGAACGCGAGCCGCTGCTGGCGGTAGCGGCCTGGCTTGCCGGGCAGTGCCAGCCGGTGGCGCAGCCGGGCAAGCAGCTTTGCCAGGCACTGGATTAAGAACGCTGGATCGAAAGGAAACATCATGTGGTATTTCGCCTGGGTACTGGGCATCGGCTTTGCGGTGCTGTTGGGGGTGTTGAACGCGATGTGGGGCGAGTACGAGCAAGACCGCACCCAGCGCGGCGTGCCGGAGCAGGGCGGTGTCTGAGCCGGCGCGCACCCGGCCGCTGGCCTTGCTGCTGGGGGTAGGGCTGATGCTGGGCATCAGCCTGCAGCCGCAGTGGCTCACCACGCCAGAAGGGCTGGCCGACCACCCGGCGGCCATGTTGCTGATGTGGGCGATGTCGGCGGGGCTGGTGCGCGGCGTCGGCTTTGTGCCGCAGCACTGGCTGCCGCGCTGGTTGCTGGGCCTGCCGGCGATGGCGCTGGCCTTGCTGGCGGCGCTGTGGCGGATGGCCAGCCTGCACGGTTTGGCGATATGATGCGAGCCATTCTCATCTGAAAGCCCTGCCATGCTGCGCCGCCTGTTTGCCCTGTTGTCGCTGTGCCTGTTGCTGAACCCTGCTGCCATGGCGGCCAAGCTTGCGGTGGGCGATACGCTGCCGCCGCTGGCGCTGGCCGACCAGTTCGATAAAAACCACACCTTAAGTAGCGACACGCGCTGGCTGCTGTTCAGCCACGACCGCGCCGTCAGCGACGCGCTGCACCCGGTGTTGGCTGCCTTGCCGGCGGCGCAGCACGATGGCGTGGTGTACGTGGCCGACATCAGCCGCATGCCGGCGCTGGTGTCGCGGCTGTTTGCGGTGCCGGCCATGCGCGAGCTGCCGTTTGCGGTGTGGCTCGCGCGCGATGCGGCCAACGTAGCAATGTTGCCGCGGGAAGCCGGTAAGCTCACGGTATTGGCACTGCAAAACGGCAAGGTGATGGCGGTGCACTACCTGGCCGATGTGGGCGCCTTGCCGGCCTTGTTGCAGCGCTAGTTGGCCGCAAGCTGCATTGCTTATCGAAGCATGCGTGATAAGCAATGCAGATTTTCTTGGTTCAGGCTGGCGCCTGGTTTGGCTAGATTTGCCCCATCGCACTCTCACTGATGGGGATACACCATGACGCGCCTTACCCGCCTTGCTACTGCCACCACCCTGCTGTTTGCCCTGGCCGGCCACGCTCTGGCCGACGTGACCCTGCTCAACGTGTCCTACGACCCGACCCGCGAGCTGTACCAGGACTTCAACGCTGCCTTCGCCAAGCAGTGGAAAGCCAAGACCGGTGAAACCGTCACCATCAAGCAATCGCACGGTGGCTCCGGCAAGCAGGGGCGCGCCGTGATCGACGGCCTGGAGGCCGATGTGGTGACGCTGGCGCTGGGCTACGACGTGGACGCGCTGAACACCGAAGCCAAGCTGATTTCGTCGACCTGGCAAAAGCGCCTGCCCAACAACTCGGCACCATACACCTCCACCATCGTGTTCCTGGTGCGCAAGGGCAACCCCAAAGCCATCAAGGACTGGAAAGACCTGGTCCGCCCGGGCGTGGAAGTGGTGACGCCGAACCCGAAAACCTCCGGCGGCGCGCGCTGGAACTACCTGGCGGCCTGGGGCTACGCGCTGAAACAGCCGGGTGGCAACGATGCTAAGGCCAAGGACTTCGTGAAGAAAGTCTTCCAGAACGTGAAGGTGCTGGATTCTGGTGCCCGCGGTTCGCTGGTGAGTTTTACCCAACGCGGCATTGGTGACGTACTGCTGGCGTGGGAAAACGAAGCCTATCTGGCAGCCAAGGAGCTGGGCCCGGACAAGTTCGACATCGTTACCCCGTCGCTGTCGATTCTGGCCGAGCCGCCGGTGAGTGTGGTAGACAAGGTGGTAGACAAACGCGGCACCCGCAAGGTGGCCGAAGCCTACCTGCAGTATCTGTACAGCCCGGAAGGCCAAGAGATTGCTGCGGCCAACTATTACCGCCCGCGTGACGCCAAGGTGGCTGCCAAGTACGCCGCCAAGTTCAGCAAGGTCAACCTGTTCACCATCGACCAGGTGTTTGGCGGCTGGGCAAAGGCACAGAAGACCCACTTTGACGATGGTGGCGTGTTCGACCAGATTCTGGTGCGCTGATGCCCTCATCCTTGCCCTTGCTGGTACTGGCTGAGCCTGGCCAGCCAGATGGACACACCCTGCTGGCGCTGGCGCGCCGGCAGGGTGTTTTGCTGGATGCTGCGCTGGCTACTGCTGGGCAGGGGGCGCCAGCAGCAGCCTTACCCCTTGCTTTGCCACCTGGCAGTACACCGTCCTTCATCTTGCTGGCGCACGGGCAAGCTTGCCTGCCGGCCTTACGGGCCGTACAAGCCGACCCGCGTTGCCGTGCCGCCTTGCTGCTTTCTCCCGACGGCGACGCCCGTCTTGAAAGGCCGTTGCCGTTCCCCGCACTGGTGGCCTGCCATCGTCCTGACGCCCGCCAACCACGTTTGACGCTGGCGGCCTCGCTGGCAGCAGCATGGCAGGCGCGCCTGTATGTGCTGCAAGGCCGCGATGCCCTGGCCGAGTTGGCGCCTTTACTGGCTGCATTGGCACGGCTGGCGGCGCAGCTGCCGCTTGGCGATTGCTAGGCAACTGCACTTTGCAGCGCAGCCTGGATCATCCGTGTCGCCTGCCAGTACCCGCCTTGTCTTTGCTGTTTATTGAATAAGTAACGAAGAAATCTTTATTTCTGGAATAAGGCAGCGGCCAATATGCTGTCTCTCGTTATATCAACCACCGGATACCACCATGTTGCTACTGCAAGGACATTGCCCATGAGCCGCGCCGCTACGCTACCCCGCGTGTTGCCCGGCTTCGGTCTGACGCTAGGTTACACCCTGACTTATCTGTCGCTGATTGTGCTGATCCCACTGTCAGCCGTGTTCATTCGCGCTAGCAGTATGCCGCTGGAGGCGTTCTGGGAGGCCGTTACCGCGCCGCGCGTGCTGGCCTCGTACCGGCTGAGCTTCGGCATGGCGCTGTTGGCCGCCGCCATCAACAGCGTGTTCGGCCTGCTGCTGGCGTGGGCGCTGGTGCGCTACCGCTTTCCCGGCAAGAAGCTGGTGGACGCGCTGGTGGACCTGCCATTTGCACTGCCGACCGCAGTAGCCGGCATTGCGCTGACCGCGCTGTACGCCGGTAACGGCTGGCTGGGCCAGTACCTGGAGCCGCTGGGCATCAAGGTGGCGTTCGGCCCGCTAGGCGTGCTGGTGGCGCTGGTGTTCATTGGCCTGCCGTTTGTGGTGCGTACCGTGCAGCCGGTGCTGGAAGACATGGAAACCGAGCTGGAAGAAGCCGCTACCAGCCTGGGCGCGCACCGCTGGCAGACCTTCCGCCACGTGATCCTGCCGGTGTTGCAGCCGGCAATGATGACCGGTTTTGCGCTGGCTTTTGCCCGCGCCGTGGGCGAGTACGGTTCGGTGATCTTCATTGCTGGCAACATCCCGATGGTGTCGGAAATTACCCCGCTGATGATCATCAGCAAGCTGGAGCAGTACGATTACGCCGGCGCGACGGCCATTGCCAGCGTGATGCTGGTGGTGTCGTTCCTGTTGCTGCTGGCCATTAACGGTTTGCAGGCGTGGCAGGCACGCCGCCACGGAAGGAGTGCATGATGGCTGGTGCCGTATCCAAGCTGGGCGCGCAGCATGACAAGGCTGCGCTGCTGGAAAGCCGCCAGGCCACGCGTGAGGCGCCCTGGGTTAAAGCCGCCATTCTTACCGTGGCGCTGGCTTTCTTTGTGGTGTTCTTGCTGCTGCCGCTGATTGTGGTGTTTGTCGAAGCGCTGGCCAAAGGCTGGGACACTTATCTTACCGCGCTGGTAGAGCCGGACGCGCTGTCGGCGGTGAAGCTGACGCTGTTGGCCGCCGCCATCTCGGTACCGCTGAACCTGGTATTCGGTGTGGCCGCTGCCTGGGCCATCACCCGCTTTGACTTCCGCGGCAAACAACTGCTGATTACGCTGATCGACCTGCCGTTTTCGGTGTCGCCGGTGGTGGCCGGCCTGATCTACGTGCTGGTGTTCAGCAGCCACGGCTGGGTTGGCCCCTGGTTGCTGGCGTACGATATCAAGGTGATTTTTGCCGTGCCCGGCATTGTGCTGGCCACCGTGTTTGTGACCGTGCCGTTCGTGGCGCGCGAGCTGATTCCGCTGCTGCAGGCGCAGGGGCGGGAGGAAGAAGAAGCCGCTGTGGTACTGGGCGCCCGTGGCTGGCAGGTGTTCTGGCACGTAACGCTGCCCAATGTGCGCTGGGCGCTGCTGTACGGCGTGATCCTCAGCAATGCACGGGCGATGGGCGAGTTCGGCGCGGTATCGGTGGTATCCGGCCACATTCGTGGCGAAACCAACACCCTGCCGCTGCATGTGGAAATTCTTTACAACGAGTACAACTTCGCGGCTGCCTTTGCCGTGGCGTCGCTGCTGGCCCTGTTGGCGCTGGTGACGCTGGCGGTGAAGAGCTGGGTGGAATGGCGTGCCAGCAACAGCCTGGTGCAGGAGGATTGAGATGAGCATTCAGGTACAAAACATTCACAAGGCGTTCGGCAACTTCGTGGCGCTGGACAATCTGACCCTGGACTTCCCCGCCGGCGAGCTGGTGGCGCTGCTGGGCCCGTCCGGTTGCGGCAAGACCACGCTGCTGCGCGTCATCGCCGGCCTGGAACAAGCCGACAGCGGCAAGGTGCTGCTGGACGGTGAAGATGCCTCCGACACCCATGTGCGCGAGCGCCAGGTGGGCTTTGTGTTCCAGCACTACGCGCTGTTCCGCCACATGACCGTGTTCGACAACGTGGCCTTCGGCCTGCGCATGAAGCCGCGCGGCCAACGTCCGTCCACAGCCGAGATCAAGCGCAAGGTGCATGAGCTGTTGAACCTGGTACAGCTGGACTGGCTGGCCGACCGCTTTCCGGCGCAGCTGTCCGGCGGCCAGCGCCAGCGTATTGCACTGGCCCGTGCACTGGCGGTAGAGCCGCGCGTACTGCTGCTGGACGAGCCGTTCGGCGCACTGGACGCCAAGGTGCGCAAAGAGCTGCGCCGCTGGCTGCGCCGCCTGCACGACGAGCTGCACATCACCTCTATTTTCGTGACCCACGACCAGGAAGAAGCGCTGGAAGTGGCCGACCGCGTGGTGCTGATGAACCACGGACGCGTCGAGCAGATCGGCAGCCCGGCCGAAGTGTATCGCCATCCGGCCACGCCGTTCGTGTACGGCTTTCTGGGCGCGGCCAACCGCTTTGAAGGCAGCAGCAGCGCCGGCGGCATCGCCGTGGGCGCCAGTACCCTTACCGGTGAGGCGCAGCCGGCGCACGACAAGGTCGTTGCCTTCGTACGCCCGCATGAGCTGGACATCGTGCTGCAGGCGGACGCCAGCGGTATTCCGGCGCGTATCAGCCGCGTGCTGACACTGGGCGCGCTGACCCGCGTCGAACTAGATGGCCTGGCCGACGTGGCCGGCCAGCATTTTGATGTAGAACTGCACGCGGCCAACCCGCTTGTGGCACAGTTGGCCGCAGGCCAGACCGTGCGCCTGCAACCGCGCGCCGTGCGCGTGTTTGCCCAACCCGACACCGCAGGTGCCGCATGAACTTTCAGCAACTTCGCATCATCCGTGAAACGGTGCGCCAGAACTTCAACCTGACCGAGGTGGCCAACGCGCTGTTTACCTCGCAGTCTGGCGTATCCAAACACATCAAGGACCTGGAAGACGAGCTGGGCGTGGAGCTGTTCATCCGCAAGGGCAAGCGCTTCCTGGGCCTGACCGACCCCGGCAAGGAGCTGCTGGTGATCGTGGAACGCATGCTGCTGGACGCCGGCAACATCAAGCGCCTGGCCGAGCAGTTCAGCCTGCGCGACGAGGGCCAGCTCACCATCGCCACCACCCACACCCAGGCGCGCTACGCGCTGCCCAAGGTGGTGACCGCGTTCAAGAAAGCCTTCCCCAAAGTGCACCTGGTGCTGCACCAGGCCAGCCCGGACGAGCTGGTGCGCCTGCTGCTGGCCGGCGAGGCCGACATCGGCATCGCCACCGAAGCGGTGGCCGAGGTGCCGGAGCTGGTGTCCTTCCCGTACTACAGCTGGCACCACGCGGTGATCGCACCGCCCGAGCACCCGCTGCACGGGCAAACGCTGTCGCTGGACACGCTGGCCGAGTACCCGATCGTCACCTACCACCAGGGCTTTACCGGGCGCGCCCAGATCGACCGCGCCTTTGCCGACGCTGGCTTGGCGCCGGACATCGTGATGGCGGCGCTGGACGCCGACGTGATCAAGACCTATGTGGAGCTGGAGCTGGGCGTCGGCATCATCGCCTCGATGGCGGTGGACGCGCAGCGCGACAGCCAGGTACGCGTGGTAGAAGGCGCGCCGCTGTTTGGCCACCAGACCACCCGCGTGGCCATTCGGCGCGGCCACTACCTGCGCAGCTACGCCTACCGCTTTATCGAGCTGTGCTCGGCCGCGCTGGACGAAGACAGCGTGCGCCAGGCGCTGCTGCCGGCAGTGCAGGACTGAGTACCTGCATAAGGCACAGCATGGCTCCCGCCTGCCAGCGGGCGGGGCAGCCCTTGCGGCCAACCGTGGCCGCTTTCCTTTTTTCTTGCGAGGCATGGCGTGAATCTGCAACGGCTGGTCAGCTATTTCGAGATCTGGGGCCGTTCGCAGCACGGCGTCGGGCCGCAGCTGGCCTTTGACGACGACGGTGCCTTCGGTCGTCTGGGCCAGCTGCGGCTGGACAGCCACTACCAGCCCTTGTTCGACCGCCAGCAACGCGCGGTGGCCTACGAAGCATTGCTGCGCGTCAGCGACCCGCAGGGGCGGCGCATCGCGCCGGACCGCTTTTTTGCCGCGCTGGACGACAGCCACAACGTGATCGGCGTGGACCGGCTGTGCCGCGTCATCCACAGCGTCAACTTCCTGACCCAGCAGCCGCAACTGCAGGCTTTGTACCTGAACGTCAACGGCCGCCATCTGCTGGGCATTGCCAGCGGCCGCCACGGCGCTACCTTCGAAGCGTTGCTGGCTTACTGCGGGCTGGCGCCGCAACAGGTGGTGCTGGAGATCATCGAATCCAGCGTCGATGACCTGGCCTTGCTGCAGCAGGCCATTACCGCGTACAAGGCCAAGGGTTTCCGCATTGCCATCGATGATTTCGGTGCCCGCCATTCCAACTTCGACCGCCTGTGGGCGCTGGAGCCGGACATCGTCAAGCTCGATCGCAGCCTGACGGCGCAGGCAGCGCAGAACCCGCGTGCGGCCAAGGTGCTGCCGGTGCTGGTGCGGCTGATCCAGGACCTGGGCGCCCAAGTGGTGTGCGAGGGCATCGAAACGCCGGTGCAGCAGGCGCTGGCGCTGGACGCTGGCGCCGACCTGCTGCAGGGCTATCTGTACGGTGTGCCGTCGCCGCGCTTACTGGCGGCGCAGGCGCTGCCGGCCTGAAGCGCGCCGCATGCAAGCAGACAGATGGCGTGCTTGCCAGCCATCAGCAGCACGCCCTGGCCGTTAAACGGGCAGGGCGCTTTTGCATGCCAGCGTCAGGTGCGCTACCGGCTTTAATTCAAGGTTGGCCGCAGGCGTGTGGCCACCTCGCTATCCAGGCCCTTGCGCCCGATATAGGCCACACTGATGCGCTGCGTGCGGGCCACCTGCTTCATGCGGCGCGCCAGGTTATGGTTCACGAACTCCAGCATGATGACCATGTGGCCGATGCCTGCCGGCACGGCACGTTTCAGGTCGCTGTGCTTGCGCCCGCTCCAGTGCACCACTTCACTAAAGCCGTCCGCCAGCAAGGCACGACGGGTCGCATCGACATTGTCCCCACCTACAATCATGGCGCGCATGGCATGGCTCCTTTCATGGCTACCAGGCCAGTCTACGGGGGACATTTTTCGCCTCAAACCAAATAAAACCGCAGAGCTTATGCACTATCGCGTGCTAGCCATATGCCATTTGGCACCCTTCGCACTGCGGCACCTTGCATACCCCCACGCCACCGCGTCCGCCCGCCACCGGCACGCCCGCCTACGATGTTGCCCCGCACGACGGGCACTGGCCAATCGCCTGCGCCCTCGGTTTGCCCTTATGAGAAATAGCGGAAATGACAGCTGATTTTCTTGGTTAGGCTGGCTGAACGGCCGCCGTATAGTGGCTCTGCAACCGAAACACGCCCTGCACGGAGAACACCATGACACAAGCTGTCAGCACCCAGATCACCTCCCTGCCCGTCAACCCCGACACCCTGCTGGCTACCGGCCGCGAACGCGCCCAGCAAGCCGGCCTGGCCTACCCGGGCTGCCTGTACCCGCAAGAAGCCTGGGCGCTGGTCGAGGCAGGCGTCGCCGCACTGGTAGACGTACGCACGGTGGAGGAACGCAAGTTTGTCGGCCACGTGCCCGGCTCGCTGCACGTGGCGTGGCAAACCGGTACTGCCCTGATCAAAAACCCGCGCTTCCTGCGCGAGCTGGAAAGCAAGGCCGGTGGCAAAGACCGCGTCATCGTGCTGCTGTGTCGCAGCGGCAAGCGCTCGGCGGCTGCCGCCGAAGCCGCCGCCGCTGCCGGTTTCAGCCAGGTTTTCAATGTACTGGAAGGCCTCGAGGGCGACCTGGATACACAGCAACGCCGTGGCGACCTAGGTGGCTGGCGGCTGCGTGGCCTGCCATGGCAACAGGATTAACCCACTGCGGGAGCAGATCACATGAATGACCGAGCAAAAAGCTGGCTGTCGTTTGGCGGCCAACAGCAAAACTGGGATATCGAAGGCGTGGTGCGCGAGCTGCGTAACGCCCGCCAGGACTGGCGCAAGGCGCATGGCCGCACCCGCGAGCTGGGCGGGCGCGAGTTTCCGTCGCGCGAGGCACTGCGCGACATCGTGGAGGCGCTGTCCGGCGTGCTGTTTCCGATGCGGCTGGGGCCGCCGGACCTGAACGAAAGCGGCGAGGATTTCTACGTTGGCCACACGCTGGCGCAGGTGCTGGACGCGCTGGTAAAGCAGCTGCAGCTGGAACTGAGCTATAGCGCCCGGCTGCAAGGCCTGAGCGACGCCAAGAGCGAGCAGAACGCGGTGATCATCGCCCGTGGCCTGGCCGCCGAGCTGCCCCGGCTGCGCCGCATTCTGGATGCCGACGTGCACGCCGCCTATATCGGCGACCCGGCCGCGCGCAGCGTGGACGAGGTGCTGCTGTGCTACCCCGGCATCAGCGCCATTCTTTATCACCGCCTGGCGCACTACCTGTACCGCGCCGGGGCCACGCTGGTGGCACGCATCATTGCCGAAATCGCGCACTCCGACACCGGCATCGACATCCACCCCGGCGCGCAGATCGGCAAGGGCTTTTTCATCGACCACGGCACCGGCGTGGTGATTGGCGAAACCGCCATCATCGGCGAGCGGGTACGGCTGTACCAGGCCGTTACGCTGGGCGCCAAGCGCTTTGCCAGCGACGCCGACGGCAAGCTGGAAAAAGGCCAGCCGCGCCACCCCATCGTGGAAGACGACGTGGTGATCTACGCCGGCGCCACGCTGCTGGGCCGCATCACCATCGGCCAGGGCGCCACTATCGGCGGCAACGTCTGGCTGACGCGCGACGCGCTGCCGGGCAGTCACATAACCCAGGCCAATAGCCAGAACATCACCGGGACGCCGCAAGCCGTGCGCTAACGCGCCCCATTCTTTCCCGCAACCCGTAACAAGGAACCATCATGGCTGAACATCAGGATGTCAAACAGGCACTGGGCGACAACGCCGCCCGCCAGCTGGCGAATGCCACCAAAACCGTACCGCAGCTGTCCACCATCAGCCCGCGCTGGCTGGTACACCTGCTGCAATGGACGCCGGTAGAGGCTGGTATCTTCCGCCTGAACCGCGTGAAGAACGCCGCCGGCGTGCGCGTGGCGTGCTCGCAGCGCGACGAGTCCGAACTGCCGCAAACCTTCGTTGATTACGAAGAGCAGCCGCGTGAGCTGTTCCTGAACGCAGTAACCACCGTGCTGGACGTGCACACCCGTGTGTCCGACCTGTACAGCAGCCCGCACGACCAGATCAAGGAACAACTGCGCCTGACCATCGAAACCATCAAGGAGCGTCAGGAATCCGAGCTGATCAACAACCCGGAATACGGCCTGCTGGCCAACGTGGACGACAGCCAGCGCATCAGCACGCTGACCGGCGCCCCGACCCCGGACGACTTTGACGAGCTGCTGACCAAGGTGTGGAAAGAGCCGGGCTTCTTCCTGGCCCACCCGCTGGCCATTGCCGCCTTCGGCCGCGAGTGCACCCGCCGTGGCGTTCCGCCGCCGACTGTCAGCCTGTTCGGTTCCCAGTTCATCACCTGGCGCGGCGTGCCCATCATTCCGTCCGACAAACTGCCGATCGACGAAAACGGTAAAACCAAGATCCTGCTGCTGCGCGTTGGCGACAAGCGCCAGGGCGTGGTAGGCCTGTACCAGCCGGGCTTGGCCGGCGAACAGAGCCCGGGCCTGTCGGTACGCTTCATGGGCATCAACCGCAACGCCATCGCCTCCTACCTGATTTCGCTGTATTGCTCGCTGGCCGTGCTGACCGAAGATGCGCTGGCCGTGCTCGAAGACGTGGAGATTGGCAAGTACCATGACTATCCAGACACTTACAAGTAAACCGGATGGCCTGCCGGACGTTGCCGACCTGGCGCGGCTGGCCAACGCCTTCTTCAGCGCACTGCCGGGTGAAACACCGCCGGACACCGGCAGCCTGACGCCGCCATCGCCTGCTGCTGCACCGGCCATACAGCCGTTGCCGGCAAGCGCACCCGCGCCAGCAGCCGGTAGCGGCCTGCGCGACGACGCTGCCTACGCGGTGCCGCAAGGCTACGCCGCTGCCATGCCGCAGTTGGCCGCAGCGCAGCCGTCGGCTCCGTCGGCGGGTGGTGCACCAGCCTCGTCGCCGTACTACTTCGTTAGCGAAGCAGGCCGTTACGGTGAGCTGGCCGGCAGCACCCAGGCCGCGCCGCTGCCCGGTGTGGACGACCGTGTTACCGCACAGTCGTTCGGCCTGCCCGGCGAAGACTTCCTGCGTAGCCTGCTGCTGGCCGCCAGCCGGCAGCGCCGGCCAGCCCGGCCGCCGCCCCCACCAGCCAGTACTACTTTCTGGAACCGGTGACGCGGCTGGACAAGGCACCGGACTTCGACCGCCAGGTGGCCAGCCACCAGCACGGCTTTGATGTGAATGCGGTACGCCGCGACTTTCCCATCCTGGCCGAGCGCGTCAACGGCAAGCCGCTGATCTGGCTGGACAACGCCGCCACCACGCACAAGCCGCAATCGGTGATCGACCGTATCTCGTACTTCTATCAGCACGAGAACTCCAACATCCACCGTGCCGCCCACGAGTTGGCCGCACGCGCTACCGACGCCTACGAAGCCGCCCGCAACAAAGTGGCACGCTTCATCGGCGCCGGCAGCCCGGACGAGATCATCTTTGTGCGTGGCGCCACCGAGGCCATCAACCTGGTAGCCAATACCTGGGGCCAGCAGAACATCGGGGCCGGCGACGAGATCATCGTGTCCAACCTGGAGCACCACGCCAACATCGTGCCGTGGCAGCAACTGGCGGCACGGGTGGGCGCGCGTATCCGCGTGATTCCGGTAGATGACAGCGGCCAGCTGCTGCTGGACGAGTACCGCAAGCTGCTGAACAGCCGTACCAAGCTGGTGGCCATCACCCAGGTGTCCAACGCGCTGGGCACGGTCACCCCGGTGGCCGAGGTCATCGCGCTGGCGCACGCTGCCGGTGCCCGTGTGCTGGTGGACGGCGCACAGTCGGTATCGCACCTGCGCGTCAATGTGCAGGCGCTGGACGCAGACTTCTTCGTGTTCTCCGGGCACAAGGTGTTTGCCCCCACCGGCATCGGCGTGGTGTACGGCAAGGCGGCGCTGCTGGACAGCATGCCGCCGTGGCAGGGCGGCGGTAACATGATTGCCGACGTCACCTTCGAGAAGACGCTGTACCAGCCGGCGCCCAACAAGTTCGAAGCCGGCACCGGCAACATTGCCGACGCTGTGGGCCTGGGCGCCGCCATCGACTACGTGGAGCGCATTGGCCTGGACAATATCGCGCGCTACGAGCATGACCTGCTGGTGTACGCCACGCACGGCCTGCAAGGCGTGCCGGGCCTGCGGCTGATCGGTACCGCGGCCAACAAGGCCAGCGTGCTGTCCTTCGTGCTGCCGGGTTACCGCACCGAAGAGGTTGGCCGCGCGCTGAACCAGGAAGGCATCGCGGTACGATCCGGCCACCACTGCGCGCAGCCCATCCTGCGCCGCTTCGGCCTGGAAGCCACCGTGCGCCCGTCGCTGGCGTTCTACAACACCTGCGAAGAAGTCGACACCCTGGTGGCCGTGCTGCACCGTCTGGCACGCCGCTAAGCAACGCTGCGTGCTCCGCCCGGCCACTTAGTGGCCGGGCTTTTTTGTTCCGCTTCTTTTGCCGGCTAATCGATATGCAAATCAGCTTTAATTGGTTCGGTGTGGCGAGGCCGGTCCGTACACTGCCAGCATCACCATAAGGAGTACACCATGACGCTACGCCGTACGCTTGTTTCTACCCTGCTGGTTTCCCTGCTGTCACCGTTGGCGCTGGCGGATGTCAGCCTGCTGAACGTGTCCTATGACCCTACCCGCGAGCTATACCAGGACTTCAACGTGGCTTTTGCCAAATACTGGAAAGCCAAAACCGGCGAAACCGTGAGCGTGAAGCAATCGCATGGTGGCTCCGGCAAGCAGGCACGCTCGGTGATAGACGGCCTGGAAGCCGACGTGGTGACGCTGGCGTTGTCCAACGATATCGACGAGCTGCACAAGAACGGCGGCCTGGTGCCGGCCAACTGGCAAAGCCGCCTGCCACACAACAGCACGCCATACACCTCCACCATCGTGTTCCTGGTGCACAAGGGCAACCCGAAAGCCATCAGGGACTGGAACGACCTCGCCCGTCCGGGCGTAGAGGTCATCGCGCCTAACCCGAAAACCGGTGGCGGTGCGCGCTGGAACTACCTGGCGGCCTGGGGCTATGCCTTGAAACAGCCTGGTAGTAATGACGCCAAGGCTCGTGAGCTGGTGAAGCAGATTTACCAGAACGTCAAAGTGCTGGATTCCGGTGCCCGCGGCTCTTTGATCACTTTTGCGCAGCGCAGCATAGGCGATGTACTGATTTCGTGGGAAAACGAAGCTTACCTGGCTAGCAGGGAGCTGGGCCCGGACAAGTTCGACATCGTGGTACCGTCCATTTCCATCCTGGCCGAGCCCTCAGTCAGCATCGTGGACAAGGTGGTAGACAAGCGCGGTACGCGCAAGGTGGCAGAAGCCTATCTGCAATACCTGTACAGCCCGGAAGGCCAGGAACTGGCTGCGGCCAACTATTACCGCCCGCGCGACCCGAAAGTAGCGGCCAAATACGCCGGCAAGTTTGCCAAAGTGAAACTGTTTACCATCGACCAGGTTTTTGGTGGCTGGGCCAAGGCGCAAAAAGTGCATTTTGACGATGGTGCCATTTTTGACCAGATCATTACCCGCTAAATACATTTGCCAGTGCCCGCTGCGGGCGCTAAATAAATCAACCCCGGCACGCCGGGGTTGATTATTTGGCAGCGTGATCAGGCTGCTGGTGGTGGGGTGATAATGGCAGGCTCGACGGTTTCTATTGGTAGTGGTGCCGTATCTGTTACCAATTGCCTTGTCACCCACTGCCCGGCATAAAAGCGGGCGCGCATTTGACGGGCGATGCCCAGCATATTGCCGCAGACGATTTCCTCCACCCCCAGCACATAGCCCTGCTCTACCAGCTGTGGCATCAGCTGCAGCAGCTGCTCGCGCACCTGCGGGTACATGATGGCGCGCCGGATGAAACGCGGTGCCAGGCAGACAAAGTCCGGCTCCAGCAACCACAGCCGGTGCAGGTCGTGCTGGCTTTCGCCAAAACCGCCCAGCCCTACGTGATGGGCGTGCTCGCGGTAACGCTGCATCAGGGCGCGGCCAACGTCGGTGGTATCGCGGTCGATGAACAGTAAAAACAGCACCTGGCTGCTGGCCAGGCCCAGGCCTTGCAGCAGCTGGGTAGTGAAGTCGACGATGCGGTCGCTGAAGGCGTGGCAGATGCGCGGGTCCAGGTCGATACGTAGCGGTAGCGCCCGACCGTTGCGGCCCAGATGATTGAGCAGATGCAGGATACGGATCAGCTTCAGCAGCGCCACCGCCTTGCTTTCGGCGTAGTTCATGGCAAACAGCCAGTCCGCCGGCAAGGTCTGCCCGAACTGGCCGTGAATGCGCAGCCGTGCCGCCATATACACCGCCTGGTAGCCATCGGCCTGCGGCTGCGCCACCGGGAAGCACTCGCTGGTGAGCCACCAACCGTCAAAAGCCGCAAACACCTCGCGATCATTCCAGCCCAGCCGATGGCCACCTGGCTGATTGGCCAGCAAGGTCTGACAGTACTGCAGTAATGCCGGATCAAAACCGGCCGGCACCACTTTGCTTTGTTTAAAGCGTTTCATTCTCGGTATTCAATAAGCGCGCAATGCACCCACTGTAGGCGCTTTTATCCATAACCTATATAAGCAATTCCGATAAGTTCTGCGCCAATAAGAAAATCCGGCATTTTATCTTTGCAAAACAAGCCCCTGCACTTTATTCAAATACCTGGATAGCTTTATAAAAAAGCATAGATATCGATTGCGGCATTCCTTATTTCCAGCAGCGCTGGCTTTTCTTTTTAATGGTGCCATCACACCAGCACACACAAGGATATTGCCATGACCCGCCCGACCCTCACCGCGCTGTTCGTTTCGCTTGCCTTTGCTTCCGGCCTGGCCGTGGCCGAAGACGTTACCATCGCCTACCAGACCGGCGTCGACCCGTCCAAGGTGCCGCAAGCCAATGGCGAGTACGAGAAAGCCACCGGCGCCAAGATCAACTGGCGCAAGTTTGAAAGCGGCGCCGAAGTGGTGGCGGCCGTGGCGTCCGGCGACGTACCGATCGGCAATATCGGCAGCAGCCCGCTGGCCGCCGCCGCCAGCCGTGGCCTGCCGATCCAGACCTTCCTGATCACCGGCGTTATCGGCGAATCAGAAGCGCTGGTAGTGCGCAATGGCAGCAATATCAACAAGCCGGCCGACCTGATCGGCAAAAAAGTGGCCGTACCGTACGTGTCCACCACCCACTACAGCCTGCTCGCCGCGCTGAAACACTGGAAAGTGGACGCCAGCAAGGTGAACATCCTCAACCTGCGCCCCAGCGAGATTGCTGCTGCCTGGCAGCGTGGCGATATCGATGCCGCCTATGTGTGGGAACCGGCGCTGGGCAAAGTGAAAGCCAGCGGCAAGGTGCTGACCAGCTCGGCTGAAGTCAGCAAATGGGGCGCCCCCACCTACGACCTGTGGATCGTGCGCAAGGACTTTGCAGAGAAAAACCCGGCCTTCCTGAAGCAGTTCGCCAAGGTTACCGGTGCCGTATTCGACCGCTACAACAAAGACCCGAAAGCGTTTGCCAATGATGCGGCCAACGTCGAGAAGATTGCCCGCCTCACCGGCAGCAAGCCGGAAGAAGTGGCCGCCTTGCTGCCTGGCAACAAATACCCGTCGCTGAAAGAGCAAAGCGCGCTGCTGCAAAAACCGTTCGTGAAAGCGGTGGCCGATACCGCCGCCTTCCTGAAGTCGCAAGGCAAGGTAGACAGCCTGCAGCCGGATTACACCCCGTTTGTGACCAACCAGTTCGTCACTGCGGCGCAAAAGTAAGCGGGGAACCGGCATGAGCCTGCTACAAGCACACAATCTGGGGGTGACCTACCCCGGTCAGGCCAGCCCGGCGCTGCAGCACGTGTCGCTGCAGCTGGGCGAAGGCGATCTGGTGGTGGCGCTGGGGCCGTCCGGCTGCGGCAAGTCCACACTGCTGGGCGTGCTGGCAGGCTTTATCGCCCCCAGCGAAGGCAGCGTCAGCTTTGACGGCCAACCGGTGCACGCGCCAGGCGTAGAGCGCGCCGTGGTATTCCAGCACGACGCGCTACTGCCGTGGCTGAACGTGGCCGACAACGTGGCCTTCGGCCTGAAGCTGCAAGGCGTGGACAAGGCCCGGCGCGAGCGCGTGGTCGCCGACACACTGCAGCTGGTGGGCCTGGCCGAGGTTGGCCGCAAGCACACCTGGCAGCTGTCCGGCGGCATGCGCCAGCGCGTGGGCATTGCCCGCGCCATCGCCAGCCAGAGCAAGATCTTGCTGATGGACGAGCCATTCGGCGCGCTGGACGCCTTTACCCGCGAGCAGATGCAGCAACTGCTGCTGTCGGTATGGCAGCACGCCGGGCGCGGCATCTTCCTGATTACCCACGACATCGAGGAAGCGCTGTTTCTGGCTACCGAGCTGGTGCTGATGTCGCCCGGCCCCGGCCGCATCGTGCAGCGCTTGCGCCCCGGCTTCAGCCAGCGCTACCGCGACGGCGAGGACGTGCGCGCCATCAAGTCCGACCCGGCCTTTATTGCCCTGCGCGAGCAACTGCTGCGCAGCCTGTTTGCCCAACGCCAAGCGGAGGCCGCCTGATGTCTGCCAACGACCCTGCCCTGATCCGTATCCCCGATACGCTGCCGGCCGCCCAGCGCCCGCGCCGCCCGCTTTCCCCCACGCAATGGAGCCTGATCAGCATCGGCAGCCTCACCTTGCTGTGGTGGGCCATCACCGCCAGTGGCCTGGTGCCGGCGCTATTCCTGCCGCCCCCCGGCGATGTGCTGGCCAAATTCGGCACCCTGGTCAGCAGCGGCTACATGGACGCGACACTGCAGCAACACCTGTGGGCCAGCTTGCAACGCATCGTGCTGGCGCTGTTGGCCGCCGTCGCCGTCGGCATTCCGCTGGGCATTGCCATTGGCACCTACCCGCGCGTACGCCACCTGCTGGACCCGCTGATCGAGTTCTACCGCCCGCTACCGCCCTTGGCCTACCTGCCGCTGATCGTGATCTGGTTCGGTATTGGCGAGCTGTCGAAGGTATTGCTGATTTTCCTGGCCATTCTGGCGCCGGTGCTGATTGCCACCGCCCACGGTGTGGGCAGCGTCAGCACTGTACGCCAGCAGGCGGCGCTGTCGCTGGGTGCCAGCCGCGGCCAACTGCTGCGCTACGTGATTCTGCCCGGTGCCCTGCCCGATATCCTCACCGGCATCCGCATCGGCCTGGGCGCCGGCTGGAGCACGCTGGTGGCCGCCGAACTGATCGCCGCTACCCGTGGCCTGGGTTTCATGATCCAGTCCGCCGCCCAGTTTCTGGTTACCGACGTGGTGGTGCTGGGCATCATCGTCATCGCCCTGGTGGCCTTTGCGCTGGAGCTGGGCCTGCGCCGCCTGCAGCGTCGCCTTACCCCCTGGCACGGCCAGACCCATTAAGGAGTAGTCATGAGCTTGCGCTTTACCCGCCTCAGCCCGGCGCTGGGGGCCATTGTGGAAGGTTTTGACCTTTCGACGCCGTTGAACGATGAGCTACGCCAGCGCATCAGCGATGCCCTGCTGCAGCACCAGGTGCTGTTCTTCCGTGGCCAGGAGGTCAGCCCGCAGCAGCAGCGCGACTTTGCCGCCTGGTTTGGCGACCTGCACATTCACCCGCTGTACCCGAAGATCGACGACACACCGCAGATCATGGTGCTGGACACCGCGCTGAACGACCTGCGCGACAACGCGATCTGGCATACCGACGTTACCTTTATCGACACCCCGCCGCTGGGCTCGGTACTGGTGGCGCGCAAGCTGCCCGAGTACGGCGGCGATACGCTGTGGGCCAGCGGCACCGCCGCCTGGCGCGGGCTGTCGCCCTACTTCCAGCAGCTGCTGGACGGCCTGACCGCCACGCACGATTTCACCAAATCGTTCCCGCTGTCGCGCTTTGGCAATACGCCGGAAGCGCTGGCCAACTACGAGGAAACGCGCCGCAAGACACCGCCGGTGGTGCACCCGGTGATCCGTACCCACCCGGTAACTGGTGAAAAGGCGTTGTTTGTCAGCGACGGCTTTACCACCCACATCAACGAGCTGGAGCCGGCGGAAAGCCAGGCCGTGCTGCAGTTCCTGTTTGCCCACTTTGCCAAGCCGGAATACAGCGTGCGCTGGCGCTGGCAGCCGGGCGACGTGGCGTTCTGGGACAACCGCGTCACCCAGCATTACGCAGTGGACGACTACCGCCCAGCGCACCGCATCATGCACCGCGCCACCATCCTGGGCGACAAACCCTACTGACCCGCTTGGCCTGTCACACCGCTGGCGAGGTTTTGGCCGGCCACGCCAGCCACAAGGCGGCGCCGGCGATCATCAGCCCGCCCAGCCAGCCGCTGGCGGCCAGCGGCTCGCCCAGCCAGCTCACCGCAAATAGCGCGCCCCACAGCGGTTCGCTACCCAGCAGCAGCGCCACCTTGCTGGGGCTGGTGGCTGCCAGCGCGCGGTTCATCGCCCAGAACGCAAACAGCGTGCAGCACAGCGTCAGGAACAGCATCGGCAGCCAGAAGTCCGCCTGCAGCGGCAAAGCCGGCAGCCCGCCCGGCTGCAGCAGGCCCAGCGCCAGCGCGGCGGCGCCCACCAGCAGGCCTTGCACCGCGGTCAGCCCCAGCATGTCGATGCCTTTGCCGGCGGTCAGCCGCGTCGCCAAACAGCTCTGGAAGGCGCGGATCAGCGCCGCCAGCAGCATCAGCGCGTCGCCTTGGTTCAGGCCGCCGCCGGCCATGCCGGTAAGCAACCAGGTGCCCAACAGCGACACGATGGCGGCCAGCCACAGCTTGCCGGCCGGACGCTTGCCCAGCCACAGCCATTCCACCGGCGGTGTCAGCAGCAGGCACAGGCTGACCAGAAACGCCGCCTTGCCGGCGCTGGTATGCGCCACGCCGGCGGTCTCGGCCAGAAAAATGGCCAGCAGGCCGACGCTGGTCGGCAGCGCCACCCGTACCGTGGCGGCGCGTTGTGGCGCCGGCAGCCGCAGCCAGTACGGCAGCAGCAGCGCGGCGGTCAGCAGAAAGCGGATGGCGATGACGCCGGCCACCGGGTAGTAGGCCAGCGCGGTCTTTACCATGCTGTAGCTGCTGCCCCAGATCACGGCAGTCAGCAGCAATAGCAACTCGGGTGGCAGTGGGCGGCGGGTGGGCATGATTTCTCCTTGTCTTGGGTGTGGCCCAGTATGAAACTGCTCATGCAGGCTGATAATCGGCCATTCAGGCAAAGGATTTGTGCGCGATGAGAACAAATGAACTGCTGCCGCTGCTGCCGGACCTGGCCGTGCTGGTGGACGTGGTGGAGGCCGGCTCGTTCAGCGCGGCGGCACGGCTGCAGGGCAGCACGCCGTCGGCGGTCAGCCGGCAGATGGCGCGGCTGGAGGCGGCACTGGGGCTGACGCTGCTGGAGCGCAGCACACGCCGGCTACGGCTGACCAGTGGCGGGCAGGAAGTGGTACGCCACGCGCGCAGCATGCTGGACGCCGCCCGTGCCGCGTGCGACGGCGCCGCCCGGCACGCCAGTACCGTGGCAGGGCGGGTGAGGTTGGCCGCGCCGAAAGCCGCCTTGCGCCAGATCATTCATCCACAGCTACCGGCCTTGTTGCAGACTTATCCACAGTTGGCGCTGGAATTGCAGGTAAGCGACCAGCCGGCCGACCTGATCGCCGACGGCGTGGACATCGCGCTGCGGCTGGGCGACCCGCCCGCCGGCTACGTGGCGCGGCCGTTCATGGTGGTGCGTACCAAGCTGTACGCCGCACCGGCCTATCTTGCGCAGCACGGCACGCCGCAGCACCCGTCCGAGCTGGTGCGCCACAGCTGCCTGCACCTGGCCGAGCAGGCCGGCGACGACGAGTGGTGTGCGGTGCGCGACAACGAACGGGTAGTGGTGAACGTGCGCGGCCGCTACGCCAGCAACCACAGCGAGATGCGGCGCGAGGCCGCCGAGTGGGGCATGGGTATCGCCAGCCTGCCCGACTTTACCGCCCGCCAGGCGCTGGACGACGGCAGCTTGGTGGCGGTGCTGCCGGACTGGCAGCTGCTGGGCCGCTACCAGGGCACCAGCTGGCTGGTGTACCACGCCGATCGTTACCGTTCGGCGCGGGTGCGCGCAGTGGTGGATTTCCTGCTGGGCGTGGCCACGCGGCTGGGCTATGGCACGGCCAGCCTGCCGCCGGGCTGATAAGCCGGTAGCAGCACCAAGCAAAACACCCCGCCGTGGCGGGGTGTGGCAGGGTTGGCCGCAGACCGGCGCTTACTTCTCGACGAAGGCGCGCTCGATGGCGAAGTGGCCCGGTTCGCCCATGCGCGGCGATTCCTTGAAGCCCAGGTCTTCCAGAATGTGGCAGGTGTCTTCCAGCATGGCCGGGCTGCCGCACAGCAGGGCGCGGTCGGTTTCCGGGTTCAGCTGCGGAATGCCCAGGCGCTGTGCCAGTTCGCCGCTCTTGATCAGGTCGGTCAGACGGCCCTGGTTGGCGAACGGTTCGCGGGTAACGGTGGGGTAGTACACCAGCTTCTCGCTGATGATCTCGCCCAGGAACTCGTGTGCCGGCAGCTCTTTGGTGATGTAGTCGTGGTAGCCCAGTTCGCTGACCCAGCGTACGCCGTGGATCAGGAAGATCTTGTCGTACAGGTCGTAGACTTCCGGGTCCTTGATGATGGACATGAACGGGGCCAGGCCGGTACCGGTTGCCAGCAGGAACAGGTGCTTGGCGTTCGGCAGCAGGTTGTCCTGCACCAGGGTGCCGGTGGGCTTGCCGGAGATCACCACCTTGTCACCCGGTTGCAGGTGCTGCAGGCGCGAGGTCAGCGGGCCGTTCTGTACCTTGATGGAGTAGAACTCCAGGTGTTCTTCCCAGTTGGCGCTGGCCACCGAGTAAGCACGGATCAGCGGTTTGCCGTTCACTTCCAGACCGATCATCACGAACTGGCCGTTGATGAAACGCAGACCCGGGTCGCGGGTGCAGGTGAAGCTGAACAGGGTGTCGTTCCAGTGATGGACGGACAGGACGGTTTCGGTCGAAAGAGTAGCCATGTGGATTGTCTTTGGATACAGGCAAAAATCATCAAGTCGCCATTCTACCGCAGCTTGCAAATAACTGCTTGGACGGAAAGGTTCTGTCTTTATTGCGTTTTTTGATGTTGGTCAATTTATATAATGATATAAGTTCTCGATACGCAGTACGTACGCGGCTGTCAGGGTGTCGGACAGCCTGTAGTTGCACGCCTACACGCGGCGCGCTATGTTGCCCTGCAACAACAACACGGAGAGCAGTGATGAAACTGTGCGTGATCGCCGGTGACGGCATTGGCGCCGAGGTGGTGCCGCAGGCAGTACGGGTGCTGCAGCACCTGCTGCCCGCCTTGCAAACGGTCAGCGCCGACGCCGGCTGGGCCACCTTTCAGCAGCAGGGCACGGCGCTGCCGGACGCCACGCTGACGGCGGCACGTGCGTGCGGCGCGGTGCTGTTTGGCGCGGTCAGCTCGCCGGCGCGGGCGGTGGCCGGCTACCGCTCGCCCATTGTGCAGTTGCGGCGCTTGCTGGGCTGCCACGCCAACCTGCGGCCAACCCTCAGCTTGCCTGGCTGCGGCCTGCCGGGGGTGGATTTGTGGGTGGTACGCGAAAACACCGAAGACCTGTACGTGGGCGCGGAGCAAAGCGACGGCGACACCGCCACCGCCATCAAGCGCATTACCCGCGCTGCGTCGCTGCGGGTGGCCGAGAGCGCGTTTGCGCTGGCTGCCGCCGCCGGGCGCCGCCGCGTCACTATCGTGCACAAGGCCAATATCATGCCGCTGAGCGACGGCCTGTTCCGCGACTGTGCACGCGAGGTGGCGGTGCGTTACCCGCAGCTGCAGGTAGACGAAATGCTGGTGGATACCGCCGCGCTGAAACTGGCGCAGGCGCCGCAGGCGTTCGACGTGCTGCTGGCACCCAACCTGTACGGCGACATCCTGTCCGATCTGGCGGCGGCATTTGGCGGCGGCCTGGGTGTGGCGGCGTCGCTGAACCTGGGGCAGGGCGTGGCGATTGCCGAGCCGGTACACGGCAGCGCGCCCGACATTGCCGGCCAGGGCGTGGCCAACCCGGTGGCCAGCCTGCTGTCGCTGGCCATGCTGTTGCGCCACCATTGGCAGCAGCCGCAGGCGGCCCACCGGCTGGAACAGGCCGTCCAGCAGGTGCTGGCCGGTGGCGAGCGCACGCCGGACCTGGGGGGCAGCGCCGGCACAGCGCAGTTCTGCGATGCGGTGATCGCCGCCTTGTAGCCCCCCTGCGGCAAGGTGTCGCATTCCGCCGCCGCCGGCCATGCGCTACATTGCTGCTCAGCAGGGGGGCGCCCCTGCATGCGAACTAGAACAGTTGAGGCCACCCACTGCGAACGGGTGGCTTTCTTTTTTGTGGTCGCGACAAAATGCCGCAGCGCTGCGCCACTATCGATGGCGATGGTAAAGTGCCGCCATGATGCCTACCGTGTTTCCGGCCCTGTTTGCGGCCAACCTCGAACTGGTGCAGCAGCGCCTGCTGCAACTGCGCTGGGCCATGCTGCTGGCCGCGCTATTGCTGATCGTGCTGGGCCAGCTGGTTGGCCTGGTGCTGCCGCTGGTCTTGCTGGGGCAGGCGTGGCTGACGCTGGCGTTGCTGAATCTGCTGACGCCATGGCTGGCGCGGCGCGGCTTGCCGCCGCGCGAGCTGATTTCCATCGGCCTGCTGGCCGATATCGCGGTGCTGACCGAAATGCTGGCGCTGACCGGCGGTGCGGCCAACCCGCTGGCCTCGCTGTATTTGCCGCCGGTGCTGTTTGGCGCCTTGCTGCTGCCGCCGGCGCGGGCCTGGGGGCTGGCCATCGTCAGCCTGATGGCCTACGGCCTGCTGTTTGTCTGGCACCTGCCGTGGCCGCTGGCCGGTGACGATGCCGCCTACGCCTTCCAGCTACACCTGGTGGGGATGTGGATCACCTTTGCGGTGTCGGTGACGCTGCTGACCGGCTTTGTGTCCTACCTCGCCTGGCAACTGGCGCAGCGCGAAGCGGCGCTGGCCGCCGCGCGCGAGGCGCAGCTGCGCGACGAGCAGCTGGTGGCGCTGGGGGTGCAGGCGGCAGGGGCGGCGCACACGTTGTCCACCCCGCTCAATACGCTGACCCTGCTGTGCGAAGACATGCAGGCCAGCTACGCCACGCCACCCGAGCTGGTGCAGGACCTGCAGCTGATGCACGGCCAGCTGGCGGTGTGCCGCGAAGCGCTGGCGCGGCTGAAAGCCGGGGCCGAAAGCCGGCCGGCGCCGCAGCCCTTGTGCGAGGCGCTGGACGAGCGGCTGCAGGGCTGGCATTCCAGCCGCCCGGACGTGAAGCTGCTGCGCCATGGTTTACACCACGGTGGCCCGGCGGTGGCGTTCGACCCGCGCTTCTGGCCGGCCTTTTTCAACCTGCTGAACAACGCGGCCGAAGCCGGCGGCGGCGAAGTGGAGCTGAGCGTGGCCAGCGACGATGGCTGGCTGACGCTGCAGATCCGCAACCGGCGCGGCAGCCTCAGCCCCGCGCAGCTGGCGCGTGCCGGCCTGGCGCCGCTGGACAGCAGCAAACCGGCCGGCCTGGGCCTGGGGGTGATGCTGTCGCACGTGACGCTGTCGCACCTGGGCGGCGAACTGAACCTGGATAACGACCCGCAGGGCGGCGTCTGCGCCACCTTGCGTTTGCCACTGGAAACCCCATGAACGACTTGCTGATCATCGACGACGACGTCGCCTTTGCCACGGTGCTGGCGCGCAGCCTGACGCGACGCGGCTACACCGTGCGCCATGCGGCCAACCCCGAGGCGGCGCTGGTCGAAGTTGCGGCAGCGGTGCCGCCGCACATCATCCTCGACCTCAACCTGGCCGGCGAAAGCGGCCTGCGCCTGCTACCGCTGCTGCTGGAAAAGGCCCCGGCGGCGCGGATTCTGGTCTTGACCGGCTACGCCAGCATCGCCACCGCCGTGGAGGCGGTGAAGCTGGGCGCGGTCAACTACCTGGCCAAACCGGCCGGTGTCGACGACATCCTGAACGCATTGGGTCAGGTGGCGGCCAACCCCGAGCAGGACGTCACCGCGCAGCCGATGTCGCTCAAGCGCGTCAGCTGGGAGCACCTGCAGCGCGTGCTGGCCGAGCACGACGGCAATGTGTCGGCCACCGCCCGGGCGCTGAACATGCACCGTCGCACGCTGCAGCGCATGCTGGCCAAGCGGCCGGTGAAGAACTGAGACAGCCACCGGCCCGGCAGGCTGCTGGCGTGGAGAACACAAGGGCTGCTTGCCATGCAAGCAGCCCTTGTGCTGTTTGACGGATTGCCACTTGCTTGTAATGCAGCAAGGGTCAATGTTGATGGCATTAAAGCAATTTGCTTGGCCTGCTCGCGGACAAAATCACCACGTTCAAGCGGAACTTATTGCCAAGGCCCTGATAAAACAATGGACAATCTAGAGTAATTGCCTTAAATTGTGCAGCGCACTCAAGCCGAAAGGTTTTTGTGGTGTTAGCCCCTCGAAGCATCGTGTCGGCCCTGCCGGCGAGATGTTTCTTCCTCGTGTTGGCCCCTGCGGAGTTTCCCAGGGGATTTTTTTTGTCTGCCGTTTTCTTGCAGTGTCTCCCCCGCCTTCACTCGCGTTATTGCTACGCCTCGCCAGCCTCCTGATCATTGACTGCTGTCTTGTTCGCAGCCTGTAGTGCAGTGATGGTCGCCAGCACGTGTGGCTTGCCGCCTACCTGCAATGGCGACAGGCCGATTTCGCAGGGGAACAGGCTGCCGTCGCGGCGCCGGGCTTGCAGTACTTGGCTACTGACGATGTCGCGGCTTACCGGTGCCTGCATGTAGTGCTGTACGTTTGCACGGTGGTTGTCGCGCACGCTATCGGGCAGCAAAGCCTCAAAGTGCTGACCTAGCAAGGTGGCACGCGGGTAGCCGAACAAGCTTTCCATGCGCTGGTTCACCAGCCGGATGACGCCGTGACTGTCTATCATCAGCAAGCCATCGGGTATGGCTTCCACTACCTGGCGCAACAAGGTCTCGTTCTGCCGCAGCGCGTCTTCGCTGTGTTTACGGGCGCTGATATCGATAGCCGAGGCGATCAGGTGGGTAATCTGTCCGTGCTCGTCGCGTAGTGGTGCCAGCATGAAGTCGATTGGCAGCCGGCTGTCGCCGGCCATGCGGACCACCACGTCGAAGCGTGACACTTCACCGCAGGCGGCTTGCAGCACGGCGTGCTCCAGCCGGGCTTGGACGTGCGGCGCGTAGTTCCACCAGTAGCAATCCCAGAATTTCAGGCCACACACGTCTTCCATGCGGATGCCGGCGGCGTCCAGCGGCGCACGGTTGGCACTTTGCAGCGTACCGTCGGGGCTGAGTACGCCAACAAAGGTAAACAGGTTATCCAGTACGCGGCGGACATGGGCTTCGGTTTCGCGTTGCAGACGTTCGGCTTCGTGTCGCACGGTCACGTCTTCCACCATGGCAATAATGCCGTCAGGCTGACCGTTGCGACCCGGCAGCGGGTGATAGCTGGCTTCCCAATGCCGTAACTGGCCAGAACCCGGGGGCACCTCGGCGCAGGCGGCAAAGCGGGTACGCGCTTGGTTACTGGCGAGTACCGCGTGCATGATGGCCTCCAGGCCAGGGCCGGCGTCGGGCAGTATGTCGCGCGGGCGGCGGCCGATGTGTGCTGCCACCGGCAGCCCGTTGGAGGCAGCCAGCATGGCATTGATGTGAAGGTAACGGCACTCGCTATCGAGTACCGCAATGCCGATCGGGGCCGTCTCCAGCAGGCTGGCAATCAGCAGCTGTGGGTCAGGTTCGGTGGCCATGCGCTTACCTGTCAGTGATGTGTCTACTCCTCAGGATAGCTATTTGTCCTGAAAGCGCAACGCTATTTCAATGGTTAATTATCAGAAGTATGCATCCAAACAATGCTTTATGGCAGACAATGCTAGAGCCAGCGCCCCGGGTTCATCAGGCCTTGCGGGTCGAGTTGCTGCTTGATGCCGCGCATGATGGCGAGGGCTACCGGGTCCTTGTAGCGCTGTAACCAGTGCGCCTTCAGCTGGCCGACGCCGTGTTCGGCGGCCAAGGTGCCGCGGTAGCGGTAGACGTGCTCGTAGACGATGGCGTTCACCGCGTCTTCGTCGGCAAACAGCTCGGCGTTACCGGGGCGGGTATAGCTGATGTTGTAGTGCAGGTTGCCGTCGCCAGCGTGGCCGAAGGCGACGATGCGCACGCCGGGGAAGGCCGCCTCCAGCGCCGCACCGCAGCTGGCCAGAAAAGCCGGGATGGCGGAGCTGGGTACGCCGATATCGTGCTTGATGCTGGGGCCTTCGCGCTTTTGCATGTCGGAGATGTCTTCGCGCAGCTGCCACAGGCTGGCGCGTTCGGCCTCGCTTTGCGCCAGTACGCCATCGCGGAAGTCTTGCTGACCCAGCCACTGTTCGAAGCTGGCTTGCAGCGCGGCCGGCTCGCCGCCATCGGACAGCTCCACCAGCAGCGCCCATGGCGCAAAGAACGGCATGCAGCCGGGCTTGTGGCGCTCGGAGATGCGCTGGCAGGGTTCGGAGATCATCTCGAAGGTGGTAAGGCGGTCGCCAAAGCGTGCCTGCAGCGCGTTCAGCGTGGCAATGGCGGCCTCGGCGCTGTCTACCGCCAGCAGCGCGGTGCTGTAGGCGGTAGGTAGCGCAAACAGTTTCAGCGTGGCGCCGGTAATCAGCCCCAGCTGGCCTTCTGCGCCGATGAACAGCTGCTTCACGTCCAGCCCGGTGGTGTCCTTGCGCAGCGCGGACAGCGCGTCCAGCAGCGTGCCGTCCGGCAGTACCACTTCCAGCCCCAGCGTTAGCTCGCGCATGGTGCCGTAGCGCAGCACCGCCAGGCCGCCGGCGTTGGTGGACAGGTTGCCGCCGATCTGGCAGCTGCCCTCGCTGGCCAACGACAGCGGAAACAGCCGCCCCACGCCGGCAGCCGCTTGCTGTACCTGGGCCAGCGTGCAGCCGGCGTCCACGGTGATCGACAGGTTGGCCGCATCGATATGGCGCACGCGCTGCATGCGGCGCAGGCCGATGATCAGCTGGCGGCCGCTGCCATCCGGCGTGGCGGCGCCGCAGGTAGAGGTGTTGCCGCCTTGCGGCACGATGGCGATGCCTTCGGCCGCGCACAGGCGTACCAAGGCCGAGACCTCATCGCGGCTGGCCGGCAGCGCCATCGCCAGTGGCCGGCCGGTATAGCGGCCGCGCATGTCGGTGACCGCCGGGGCCAGGTCGTGCGGGTCGGTCAGCAGGTTGGCCGCACCCACGATGGCGGCCAGGCGGGCGTGCAGATCAGTCATCTTCGGTTTCCGGTTCGGGGTAGGCCTCGACATAGGCATCGCAGCCGTGGCCAATGGCCAGGTAGCGGCGCGCCAGGCGCAGGAACAGCGGCTGGGCCATCGGCGGCAGCCAGCGCAGGTAGCGGCGCGGCGCTAGCAGCAGGCCGCAGCCGTAGTGGCTATCGGCGGTTTGCCATTGCAGCGCCGGGCACGGGCCGTGGCGATGCGCCAGCAGCAGCCGTGACAGCGGGCAGGGCGCGGCGGCACAGCATACGCCACAGCCGTTGCACGGCGCCCCCGGCGCCGGCTTGGCCGGGGCCTCGCGCTGAAGCCAGATGCGCTGCGGCGGCGCCACGGCAGGGTTTACTCGTGGAAGTCCGGCGCCATCAGCGTGGCGATCGGCTCCCAGCCCGGTTGCGCGGCAATGCGCGCCAGCCAGGCGGCGACATGCGGCCAGGCGTCCAGCGTCAGGCCGGCGTCTTCGATCAGCCACAGGTAGCCGCTGCAGGACAGGTCGGCGATGGTCAGGCCGCTGGGCAGCAGGTAGTCCTGCTTGGCCAGATGGGCGTCCAGCACGTCCAGGTCGCGGCGGGTACGGGCTTCCATCCACGCTTCGGCGCCCGGGTCCAGCGGCGAAAACAGGCGCGAGTAGCGCAGGTTGGGCAGCGAAAACCCGATGCGGTTGGCTTCCCAGCTCAGCCACTCGCGAATGCCCTGGCGCTCGCCGGGCTGGCCGGCCAGCACGCCTTCGCTTTCGGCCAGCCATTGCAGGATGGCGTTGGATTGCACCATCGGCACGCCGTCCACCACCAGGGCCGGAACTTCGTCCCAGCGGCTGGCGGCGCGGAATTCAGGTTCGCGCTCTTCGCGCGGCAAGTGCAGCGACACGTGGCGGTATTCGTGCGACACATCGCCCAGTACCAGGGCCAGGCGGACTTTATAGCTGTGGCCGGACAGACGGTTACCGAACAGGGTGATAGTGCTCATGAGGGGTCCTGTGCCAGAGGCGGATGCGTAAAAGCACGATCATACGCCCAAGGCCTCGGCTTGGCAGCTTTGCCACGCCCTTACAGCCAGCCGGCGGGCAGCCACTGCGCCAACCACAGTACGATCTCGGCCCCCGCCCACCACAGCAGGCCCACGTACAGCCAGGCCAGCACCGTGGTGACGTAGCCGGCTAGCAGCAGGCCGCCGTCGCGCACGCGCAGGCCCCAGGCCAGCAGCGCGATGGCGGCGGCAGGCACCACGTTATCGAACGACACCAGCGGCATCGGTGTCATCATCGATGCGCCGGCCAGCGCCAGCATGCTGCCGTTCAGCCAGCGCCAGCGCGGGCCGCTCAGGGCCAACAGACGGGGCTGGCTGATGCGGCCCAGCACGCCGGCCAGGCGGTGCAGGATGCGGTGTAGCGGACCGTGCAGTGCATCCGGTACCTGGCGGCGGCCCAGCCAGCCTGGTAGGGGGAGCGGTTTGGCTAGCGCCACTGACAGCGCCACCAGCAGGCAGAAGGCACCGACGGTGGTGGCCATGCCCGGAATGGCCACCGGCAGCAGCAAGGGTGCGGCCAACAGGCCCAGCCAGGTCAGCTGCTGGCGCGGGTGGCGGCCGATGACGTCCGCCAGCGTGCCGTGCTGCAATTGCTGCGCGGCCAGCGCGATGCGCAGCCAACTGCTGCGTGGCGAATTTTTAAGAGAGCGGGGGCGGGAAGACAGCATGGTGGCGGCAAGGTGAGGGCAACAGTGCGGTGCGACCACACGCTTGCGCGCCGGTTCATTTCTGCCAGTAGGTTTTGACGTTGACGAACTCGTACAGGCCGAACTCGGACAGCTCGCGGCCGTAGCCGGAAGCCTTCACGCCGCCAAACGGCAGCCGCAGGTCGGAGCTGGTGTAACGGTTGATGAACACGGCGCCGGCTTCGATGTCGCGGCCCAGCTGCCAGGCGCGTTCCACATCGGCACTGAAAATGCTGGCGCCCAGGCCGAACGGCGTGTCGTTGGCCAGCCGCAGCGCGTCGGCCTCGTCGCGGGCGCGCAGGATGGTGGCCACCGGGCCGAACACTTCTTCCTGGTAGACGCGGCAAGCCGGCGTGACGTGGTCCAGCACCGTGGCCGGGTAGAAGAAGCCGGCACCGTGCGGCATCACGCCGCCGGCCAGCAGGCTGGCACCGTGGCTGACCGCGTCCAGCACCTGGGCGTGCAGCGCCTCGCGCAAATCGGCGCGTGCCAGCGGTGCCAGCGTGGTGTGGTCGTCCGCCGGGTGGCCGGGGCGCAGCGCGGCCACGTGTTGCAGAAAGCGCGCCACGAAGGCGTCGGCAATTTCGGGTACCACGATCATGCGCTTGGCGGCGTTGCAGCTCTGGCCGGCGTCGCGGTAGCGCGAGTGGGCGGCTTCTTGCGCCGCGGCGTCGATGTCGGCGTCGGCCAGCACGATGAACGGGTTGCTGCCGCCCAGCTCCAGCACGGTTTTCTTCAGGTGGCGGCCAGCCATGGCCGCTACCTGGCGGCCGGCGCTGGTGGAGCCGGTAAATGCCACCGCGTCGCAGCCCTTGATGGCGTCTTCGGCCAGGTCGTGGTTGATCCAGGCCACGTCCAGTACGTCCAGCCCGGCTTCGCGCACGATATCCAGCAGCAGCGCCGTGCATTGCGGCACCGACGGCGCCGGTTTCACCAGACAGCCGTTGCCGGCCATCAGCGCCGGCACGGCAAAGCGCAGCACCTGCCACACCGGGTAGTTCCACGGCATGATGGCCAGCACCAGGCCCAGCGGCTCGAAGGCCACGCCGCTACGGCTGGCCTGGGTGGGAATGTCTTTGGGCGCCAGCAGCGCCGGCGCCAGCTCGGCGTAGTAGCGGATCAGCTGTGCCGACTTGTCGATCTCGGCCAGACATTCGCGCTCCAGCTTGCCCACTTCCAGCGATACCAGCGCGGCCAGCGCGTGGCGATGGGCGCTGAGAATGTCGGCCAGCCGCAGCAGGCGCGCCGCACGGGTGGCGGTATCGAGGTGGGCCCAGCGGTGTTGGGCGTGGCGCAGGCTGGCCAACTGGCGGGTCAGCTGTTCGCTGCTGCTGACAGGGCGGGTGAACACGACTTCGCCGGAGGCGGGGTTACAGCTGGTAAACGCGGTCATGGCAGGGCGTAGTAAGAGGGTTACATGACGGGTAGTACCGCACTGTAACAAATGCGGCCAACCCTGACCACGCTGCAGCAGCAGGGGCAAGGTTGGCCGCAGGGTGCGCAGCGCTTGCCGTTCAGGCCGGCTGCAAGTCCAGCGGTTTTTCGCCGGTGAGGAAGTAGTGGATGGTTTCGCTGGCGCTGCGGATGGCGTCGCCAAACGGCAGCGGGTCGGCGCCGCGGAAGAACAGCCCCTTGCTGACTTCGCCACGGAAGGCGGCCGCCAGTTTGAGGTCGATGCAGAACTGGCCCACCTTGGCCAGGCCATCACGCAGGCCGCACACGGTCAGGCAGTTCAGCGCCTGCGTGCAGCGTGCCGGGTCGGCCTTGGCGTTGGCCTGCAGCTTGTCCTCGCGCTTGAGGTAGCTTTTCAGGAACGGCGTCAGTACGCCGCGCGCCGGCAGACCGGCTACCGACATGAATTCGGCAATGTCGTCGCGGCTGGCACCGGCCAGTGTGCGCTTGAAGTTGATGTGGGCGTCGCCGTCGCTGGTGACGGCAAACGCGGTGCCGATCTGCACGCCGCTGGCGCCGTAGCCGTTGAGGTAGGTTTGTACTTTTTCGTGGCTATTGACGCCGCCAGCCACGATCAGCGGAATGCGCTCGCGCTCCAAACCTAGCCCTTTGAACAGCTCGAAGGTTTCTTCCAGCACGCGGGCAAAGTCGAACTTGGCATCGCCGACGTCGCCAATACGGGCGGCACCCAGGTGGCCACCGGCGTGGTTGGGGTGCTCGATGACGATAGCGTCCGGCAGACGGCCCTTTTTCATCCAGCGCTTCAGCACAATGCCGATGCCGCGCGACTCGGACAAGATAGGGATCAGCGCCACGTCGGGGTGGTTGGCGGTCATTTCCGGCAGGTCCAGCGGCAGGCCGGCGCCCATCACCACGGCGTGGGCACCCGACTCGCACGCCTGGCGTACCAGCGCGGCGTGGTTGTCCACGGCTTTCATCACGTTGACGGCCACCATGCCGTGGCCTTCGGCACGCGTCAGGGCACCTTTGATTTCGCGGTCCAGCGCGATCAGGTTCAGGCGGTTGATGCCGTCCTGCCCCTGCTGGTTGGCCGCATCGGCCATCAGGTCGTCGTGCAGGTGGCGCAGGTCCACGCTGGCCACGGTACCGACGCCACCGGCGCGGGCCACGGCACCGGCCAGCTGCTTGGCAGAAATGCCGACGCCCATGCCCCCCTGCACGATGGGCAGGAGTTCACGGCCACGGATGACAAGCGGAGAAAAGAGGGAGCGGGACATGCGTGCTTTCGGGGTGGTTAGAGCAGGAGCACGATTCTGACCAGCGCAAAAAAGCCGTGCGTTGACGAACGTCAAGCACGGCCGGATAGGGCAATGTTCTGTCTAGGGACTGTTAACGCTATTTTTGCGGCAGCGGCGCTTGTCAGGCGGTGGCAATGCGCGAAAAACCGGGCGCGGCAGGGCCATCCCTGCCAGCACGGTTTGACAAAGCAGTGCCCCGCATGGCGTGCGCCCTGACGGGCAGGCCCGATAAGCTTCCCACTGCGGCGTTGTCAGGTTTGCGCTGGGCACCACACAGCGCGTCGCCCTCTGCCTGGCATTGGAAAACTTCTCAGGCCTGCGCCGCAGCAAGAAATAGTGTTAACTGGCCCTAATCAGGCCGCCAGGCCTTTCTGGATGCCCAGCACGATGGCGTGGGTGCGGTTGTTGGCTTCCAGTTTGCGGATGATGTTGGCCGCGTGAAATTTCACCGTGCGCTCGCTGATATCGAGGATGGTGGCGATTTCCCAGTTGGTTTTGCCGCGCATCATCCAGTGAAAAATGTCTTTTTCGCGATGGGACAGCGGATTTACCCCGCTTGGGGCTGGCACCAGGCGTTGCAGTGTGGCGTGCAGGTGTGGCAGCAGGCTGCCCAGCATGCGTAGCGTAGCAGCCGCTTCTGCATCGTACGGCTGTACGTACAGCAAGGTGGCAAAGCCATCGCGTTGCAGTGCAAAGCAGGCGGTTGCCGGGCTGGTGTGGGTCAACCAGAAACATGTTGTTGATTGACCGATGTCGTCCGGCAGCCGTTGCCAGTCGTGGCTGTGGCAGGCTGCAGGCAGGCCATAGTTGCGCGGTACGGCCTGCCAGCCTTGCGGTGTCGCCTGGCCATGAGTAATCCATAAGGCAGCTACAGCTGCTTCCCTGCCCAGCATCGGCAGGAACGTGTGCATTTCCTTGTCGTCTGCCATCGAGGGCAGGCCGTGGATCCATTCCAGCAACTGGCTGAGTTGAGCGTGTGTCAGACCCGCGGAGATTGAGCCACAAGCAAAAGGAATACCTTTCGACATGCTGTTCTCCCTGTATGTTTTTGGTATTGAACCAATATCTTAACCAAGGGTCCCATCCAGCCCAAGCTTTATTGTGTTTGCCATGAGTAAAGCTCATGGTAGCTATCTGTCTGTTTATTGCAAGCACGTCAGATATTGCTATGCGGACTACGAGTCATGTTGCAAATACGCATCATCCTGCAAGTTGTCTGAGCACCACGTTACCCACTACCAAACCGCAGGAGTCGCTGTTGGGCGTGGCAGTGACAGGTACTGATTTGACAGGAAAGTGGAAAATATCTTTAAGTGATTCTGATTTTGGCCTATTATTTGTCAGTGAAATTGTCAATTTTGGTGAGCTTTACCGCCGCGCTATTTTCAAATAGCGTATCAGCAGCCCCTTTCATTATGTCATTTGCGAGATAGCCCGATGGATACATTAAAAGCGCTAATGGTCTTCATGACCACTGCCGAGAACGGCAGTTTTTCCGACGCCGCTCGCAAGCTGGGCGTCTCGCCAGCCGCTGTCAGTCAGAGCATTGCCCGTCTGGAGCAGGAACTGGAAGTACGCTTGTTCAACCGCACTACCCGCCAGCTGACGCTGACCGAAGACGGCCGCCGCTTCTACGCGCAGTGCCGCGGCCCGGTCAACAACCTGGACTCGGCCATCAATCAGCTGAAGGCCAGTCGTGACGAGCCTGCCGGCCATCTGCGCATCAGTTTGCCTAATGCTTTCGGTCGACGCTTCATCCTGCCGCTGATGGAAGAATTCTGCCAGCGTTATCCAAAGATCCGAGTGTTCTTTGGTATGGACGATCATTTCAGCGACCTGATCGAAGACGGTTACGACGTCGGCGTGCGCGTCGGCATGATGCCGGACAGCCGCATGGTGGCGCGTCACCTGGCGCACATTCCGCAGTACGTGGTGGCGTCGCCGGCCTACTGGGCCGAACACGGCAAGCCGCGTAGCCCGGAAGAACTGTCGGCGCACGACTGTATCAACTTCCAGTTCCCCACCTCCGGCCGGCTGTACAAGTGGGAATTCGAACGTAACGGCGAGCGCATTCCGCTGGAAGTGACCGGTACCTACACCGTCAATGACGTGGATTCGGTAGTGGAAATGGCCCGCCTGGGCCTGGGCGTGGCGCAATTGCCGGGCCACGAAGTGCTGGCCGACGTTCGCGCCGGCCGCCTGCAGGCAGTGCTGACCGACTACGTGTCGATGGAGCGTTCCATCTACATCTGCTTCCCGCACCGTGACCACATTGCCCCGCGTACCCGCGTGTTCGTGGACTTCGCCGTCGAGAAGCTGCTGGATCACCCGGATATCATTGCCGACCTGCCGGGGGTGGACCTGTCCGCCAAGCGCGAGGCGCTGCGCATGCACCTCACCATGTAAACCTGCTTGGCCCGGCACAGCCGGCAAGCCCAACGTTGGCCGCAAGACTGGCCTGGGGCTTGCCGGCTTTTTTCTTGTGGTGCGCCGGCATCACGCCGGCGATGGCATTTGCGTCATTGGCGTTTAACATATTAGACAAATGGCAAAGGCTTGCGCATAATCAGCCCATAAACCGGCGTCACCTGCACGCCAGTGTTTAAAAAATGGATGACATACATCATGAGCCAGCGCATCGAACACACCCATTCCTATTACGCCCATTCTGCCAACCCCAGCCCGGCACGCCCGGCACTGGCGGGCAGTGTGCGCGCAGACGTCTGCGTCATCGGCGCCGGCTACACCGGCATCTCTACCGCCCTGCACCTGGCTGAAGCCGGTTTCAGCGTGGTGGTGCTGGAAAGCGCCCGCGTTGGCTGGGGCGCGTCCGGTCGCAATGGCGGCCAGATCGTTAACAGCTACAGCCGCGATATGGACGTGATCGAGGCGCGCCACGGCAAGGAGGCGGCCAAACGCCTGGGCGCCATGGCCTTCGAGGGCGGCAAGATCATCCGCGAGCGCATCGCCAAGTACAACATCCAGTGCGACCTGAAAGATGGCAACGTGTTTGCTGCCTTTACCCACAAGCAGCTGGACGAGCTGGACGCCAAGCGCCGGCTGTGGGAAAGCTTCGGCCATACCGGCATCGAGATGGTGGACAAGGCCGGCATGGGCCGCATCGTGCAGTCCGAGCAGTACGTCGGCGCGCTGCTGGACCACTGGGGTGGCCACATCCACCCGCTGAACCTGGCGCTGGGCGAAGCGGCCGCGATCGAATCGCTGGGCGGCCGCATTTACGAACAATCGGCAGTGACCGAGGTGGTACGCGGCGAGCCGGCGGTGGTGAAAACCGCGCAAGGCCAGGTGACGGCCAACTTCGTGGTGGTGGCTGGTAACGCCTACCTGGGTAACCTCATTCCGGTACTGGCCGAGAAGACCCTGCCGTGCGGCACCCAGGTAATTACTACCGAGCCGCTGCCAGCCGACCTGGCGCGCAGCCTGCTGCCGGGCGACAACTGCGTGGAAGATTGCAACTTCCTGCTGGACTACTACCGCCTCACCGGCGACAACCGTCTGCTGTACGGTGGCGGTACTGTGTACGGTGCGCGCGACCCGGGCCAGATCGAAAGCCTGATCCGCCCCAAAATGCTGAAGACTTTCCCGCAACTGAAAGACGTGAAGATCGAATTCGGCTGGACCGGTAACTTCTCGCTAACGCTGACCCGCCTGCCGCAGGCTGGCCGCATTGGCAACAACATTTACTATTCGCAAGGCTGCAGCGGCCACGGCGTCACCTACACCCACCTGGCCGGCCGCATCATGGCCGAAGCCATCCGTGGCCAGAGTGAGCGCTTTGATGCCTTTGCCAGCCTGCCGCACTACCCGTTCCCGGGCGGGCGCCTGTTCCGGGTGCCTATGCTGACGCTGGGTGCCTGGTGGTACGGCATGCGTGACCGTTTGGGTGTGTAAGGCAGGACGTGCTTTTCTCCCATGGCCCCGACATGGTCGGGGCGGATTGTTGTCCATCCTGGGCTGGCCTTGTGCCAGCCGTTTTTTTGTAGCTTAACGTTTGGCGCGCGGGCTGGCCCAGTTGGGGGTGGCTGTTTGTATGCCGGGTAGCTGTTGCAGCTGTGTACTTAGCTCAAGTGCGGCAGTACCCGCGGCTGATGACAGCAGCCAGTAACCCCGTACCGCCGTTGCTTGCAGGCTATGTCCATGTTGTCTGACCCAGTTTTGCAGTGCGGCTTCATCCTGTGTACGCACGACGACGCCACCGACTGGTACCAGCCACGGGCCATTTTTGCCTCGGCGCAGTACTGGCAACATGGCTGGCTGGGCTGCTGCCAGTTCGCGCCGCTGCGCGGTGTCGGTACGATAAAGGCGTAATGCATGTGAGTTAGCGACTAGTGGCAGCGGCAGCTGACGGTTGTCCAGGCTGGCGCGGGTATTGCCATCCACTATCGCCGTGATGGTTTTGCCGTCTTCTTTCCAGCTGAACACGCTGTCAGCAGCCAGTACCATGCCGGATGACAGCAGACCTTGCAGCATCAGCAGCAGCCAGCTGCGGCGCAGTGCAGGCAATATCATGTCAGACTCCTCTCAGGATCAGCTGGGTATTGCTCAGGCGGTCACTGCCGTGCATGCCACTGATCAGCAGCGACCAAGTGCCGGTCGGGTTTTCACCCATGTGGCGAACACTCTGGAAACGCCAACCGCTGTAAGTCACATTACACGCTGTGGCGATGTGGTAGCCAAGCACGTTGCGGCTAAAGCAGTTATGCGGCGTGGCCAGCACACTGCTACGCGACAAGGGGCTGGTAAGGGTAATGGCGGTATTACCGACGTTGCTGGTGGAGGTCAGTACCAGCTCGGCAGTTTCCAGCTGTGTAATGTCGCAGCTGCCGGTATTCACGTTGGCCTGCAGCTCGCCGTTACTGTCGGGCGCCAGCTGCGCGCTGCCGGCAACGATGTCCAGTGTGCAGGTTTTCATTGTTGGCAAGAGCGTATGGCTCTGCGCCATGCTGACTGCGGCCTGTGCGTCGACCAGCCCAAAACCGGTTTTATGGCTGTAACTGCCATGCCCCAGTGCGGCGGTGTCGCTTTCCGGGCTATTGCTGACCGCTTTGGCGGTACTGGCCAGAATCCAGCGCACGTCACGCCAGCTCAGCTGAGGGTTGGCCGCCAGCATCAGTGCTACTACGCCGGCGGCAATGGGCGTGGCACCGGAGGTACCGCCAAAGTCCGGGCGATAATTGGCATAGGCCCAAGCTTGGCCCAGGTAGGCATAGCCCTGGTAACTGCCGCTCAGCGCTGTGGTATAGAGACCGGGCAGGGTGAGGCTGTAGCTATTGGACGGGGCGGATACCAGAATATTGGCGCCTGGCTCGCTGTATTCGGATGGCGTGCCGTCAGCCCTGACGGCACCGATATTGAGCACGAACGGGTGATTATTGTAGGCATCGTAGACCGAGCGCTGCCCGGTCTGCAGCATCGAATAATCCGGTTGTTGCCGTACAGCGCCATTACCGGCAGCAAACAGATAGACAATACCACGACCGCTTCGCCCGCTATTGGCGCCCTGGTCAATGGCGGCGCGTGCGAGCGGGCCGTTGTAACTCAGCTCGTTATCATCGTCACTGCTGCCCCAGCTGTTATTGCTGATGGCCACCACATTTTCTGCGTGCAGCAGGGCAGAGGCTTCCATACTGTCTGACGATGGGGCTGTCAGCAGGTTGGCCGCCAGCAGGCTGGAACGCGGTGCCACGCCACGGCCGCCAGTGCTGTTGCGTGCTGCGGCGATCAAGCCTGCTACAGCGGTACCGTGATCATCGCTGGCATCAACCGGGCTGGGGTCATTGGCCGCCCGACCATTGCTGGCCAGGTTCAGTGACTGGCCGGCCAGTACCCGGTCGGCCAGGTCTTCGTGAACCAGTTCCAGACCATCGTCGATGACGGCAACGGTAATACCCTGGCCTTCATTGCCTTGCTGCCACACGGTCTCGACGTTGATATCGATGCCTGGTAGCGCACTTTCCTGCCCCGTGTTTTTGAGGTGCCATTGTCGGCCATAAAGGGGGTCAAGCCCTGATGACACCGGTGGCACAACCGTATTGCTGCCGGGCGTTGCCAGATTACTGGTGCCGCCCCCACCCCCGCCCCCACCACCGCAGGCACTCAGTACACAACAAAGAAGCAGGGCAGTGCAGACAGCGTGATTCATGGCGAGCAAACCTGTTTGCATAAACAGGCAGGATTGTACCTGATGCAGCAGGCTTTGCCATGGCATGCCTGCCTGACTACGCGGAGGTGAGAGCAAGAAACCGCATCCCCGCGCGTGCCTAGGTTGCCGTTACTGTGAGGGCGTGCTTTAGCGTTTGCCGCGCGCCGTAGCCCAGTTAGGGCTGGCCGTCTCGATACCAGGCAGTTGCTGCACCCGGTTGCTGACTTGCAAGGCTGCTTGCCCAGGCGCCGTTTCCAGTATCCAGTAGCCAGCTACCGGGCTGTTTTTCAGCGCTACACCCTGTTGTGAAGCCCATTGCTTTAATGCAGCTTCATCCTGTGTGCGCACAATCACGCCTCCAGCGGGCAACATCCATGGGCCACGGTTATCTTTGCCTTGGCGCAGTACCGGCAGCAGCGCGGGCTGACTATCGGCAATTTGCCGGCTACGAATCGTGTCCGTGCGGTAGAAACGTACGTTGCGATCCTGGCCATGCAATGCTAGGTGGTTTACCTTGTCCTTACCCATGGCAGCTCGGGTATCCGGGTCGACAACAGCGATGCGTGTTTTACCCGCCTCCTTCCATGTAAACACTTCTGCTGTGGCCCAGGTGTGGGAGGCAGTAGCCAGCAGCAGTAAAATCAGTAGGCTTTTTTTCATGATGTCGGCTTTCTGTTTAGGTTAATGGCCACGTAAAACCAACTGGCTGCCAAGTAGCCGATTGCCGGCTTGCAGGCCGCTGATGCGGAGTTGCCAGTTACCGGCAGGGCTTTCTCCCATATGGCGTACGGAGTGGAAGGTCCAGTCGTCATAGCGGTTGCCGCAGCTGGTCGGACGGTAGATGCGATCTGTAAAAGAGCGGGTGTAGCAACTATGCGGGGTGGCCAGCGTACTAACCCGTCCTAGCGGGCTCGTCAGGGCGATGTCGAGGGGGGCTGCGTCGGTGTCGCTGCTGAGCTGTATCGACAAATCAGCGCTTTCGAGTCGGCTGATGTTGCAGTTAGCTGCGCCTTGGCTAAGGTTGATTGCACCGCCCGCAGGACTGACTGCACTGCTTATTAGGTTGATGGTGCAGCTTTGCATGGCCGGCAGCAGGCTGTGCGTTTTGGCCATGGCAACGGCCGCACTGGCATCAACTAGGCCAAAGCCTGTTCTATGGCTGTAGCTGCCGTGCCCGACTGCGGCAGTACCGTTCTCTGTGCTGTCGTTCACCCTGCGCGCGGTCTGGGCCAGAATCCAGCGTACATCGCGCCAGCCAAGAGAAGGATTGGCGCTCAGCATTAAGGCAACCACGCCTGCTGCGACGGGTGTGGCACCAGACGTACCACCGAAGTCGTTTTTGTAATTAGCGAACAGCCAAGGCTGGCCCATATAGGTAGTGCCGGCGTAGCTGCCGGTGATGGCTGTGGTGTACAGCCACGGCAAGTTGATATCGAAGGTATCGGATGGTGCGCTGACAAGTACATTGGCGCCGGGTTCGCTGTACTCTGATGGCGTGCCATCGGCACGTACGGCAGCGATATTGAGGGCGTAGGCCGTGTTGTTGAAGCCATCGTAGCTGGAGCGCTGTGCGGTAGCCAGCAGGCTGCCGTCAGGCTGTCTGAGTTGGTAACCGTTACCGGCAGCAAACAGAAACACAATGCCCTTGCCCGCACGCTCCGTCAGTGCTCCCTGTTGCACTGCGGCTCTGAACAATGGTCCTGCCGGCCCAAGTTCATTATCGCCATCCGTATTGCCCCAGCTATTGTTGCTGACGGCAACAATGCTTTTGCCGTGTAGTAGCGCTGTAGCGTCGTTAATGTCAGACGTTGCCGCGACTAGGACATTGACCCCTAGCAGTTTGGATTGTGGTGCAACGCCGCGCCCCCCAACCGTATTGCGGGCTGCAGCAATCAGGCCGGCCACGGCGGTGCCGTGGTCGTCGTAGTCGCTGGTGGGGCTGGGGTTGTTGGCCGCAAGACCGTTAGCCGCCATGTTCAATGACTGCCCGGTTAACACATTGGCAGCAAGGTCTTCATGGCCGATCTCCAGGCCATCGTCCACGACGGCTACGGTCACGCCGGCCCCTTCGTTGCCGGCTTGCCAAACCGGCTCGACATTGATGTCGATACCCGGTGTGCCACCTTCCTGTCCGGTATTCTTCAAGTGCCATTGCCGGCTATAGAGCGGGTCGCTACTGCCGGACGGCGTTACCAGCTGGCTGGCACCCCCACCGCCGCCGCCACCGCAGGCGCTGAGCAAAACCGTGCCAAGCAAGGCAATCGAGAGTGTTGTCTTCATATTCAGTCGCTCTGGTCTACTTATCACTCGAGCATTCTATGACATTCAGGATTGGGGTGTGGCGGGCTGCGCTGGCGGCGACGGCTTTACATGGATGACTGCACTATTTTGTTAAATGAAAGGCCACACCAGCTTGGTCTTGGCCACTGCAATCATGTAGAGCGGCATCGCCAGCGCTGCCAGCAGCACCACGGCGCGCCACGGCGAGCCGTGGAGCCGTTTCAGGCCGATGCTGGCCAGCGCGATGTACGCCAGCAGGGCAACCAGCTTGGCCGCCAGCCACGGCTGGTTGTGCGGCGACAGCCCGGCCATCACCGCCAGCGTGATGGCGGCGGCCAGCAGCGCGGTGTCGATCAGGTGCGGGGTGATGCGCAGTGCACGGGTGTGCAGCGCGGCCGGGCGCAGGTAGGACAGCGCGGCGCGCACGGCAAACAGGCTGACCGACAGGTAGGCCAGGCCGGCGTGGGCGTGTTTCAAAGTCTGGTAATCCATCTTGTGTTTCCGGGGTAAAGGTTGGCCGCCATGATAGCGGTTTGAACGGGCAGCGGAATGCTACACTGCCGGCATCGATGCCTTCGCCATAGCTGTGCCATGCCGCTGAACCTGTATCAATCCAACCGCCTGGAAGCCCTGGGCATCCTGTACAGCCACCTCACAGACAGCCCGCTGGACGATCCGTTCGCGCCCGAGCGCATCATCGTGCAAAGCCGGGGCATGGGGCGCTGGCTCACGCTTAGCCTGGCGCGCCAGCGCGGGCTGGCGGCCAACCTCGATTACGTACTGCCGGCCGGTTTTGCCTGGCGGCTGATGAAAACCGTGCTGCCCGAGCTGCCGCCCAAGTCGGCATTTGCGCCGGAGGTGCTGGCCTGGCGGCTGGTAGACGTGCTGCCCACGCTGTCAGGCGAGCCGTTCACCCCGCTGCAGCGCTATCTGGAAGGCGGCCCGCTGGCCTGTTTCGAGCTGGCCGGCAAAGTGGCCGACATCTACGACCAATACTTGGTGTTCCGCCCGGACTGGATTCGCGCCTGGGAAGCCGGCCGCCTGCTGGGGCTGGGTGACGACGAAGCGTGGCAGGCCGCGCTGTGGCAGCAGTTGGCCGCCGACGTGCCCGGCCGCCACCGCGTGATGATGCTGGACGACTTCTTTGCCGGCCTGCGCCGCGAGCACCTGCCGCAGCGAGTGTCGGTATTCGGCATTGCCACGCTGGCGCCGATGTACCTGGCCTTGTTGCAACGCATGGCGCAACTTACCGAGGTCAACGTGTTCCTGCTCAACCCCAGTGAGGCCTACTGGGGCGACCTGCGCGCCCGCGCGCCGCAGGGCGACCTGTTCGGCGACGCCGCTGCGGCCAGCGGCCACCCGCTGCTGGCGTCGCTGGGCCAGCAAGGGCGCGACTTTTTCGACGAGATTGCCGGCGGTGTCGGCGAGCCGGTGTCCGCCTTCATGGCGCCCGACAGCGACAGCCTGCTGGCGCGGCTGCAGCACGACATCCTCACCCTGACGCCGCCGTCGCAGCAGCCGGCACCGTACCAGCCCGGTGACGCCTCCATCGTCTGCCACATCGCGCACAGCCCGATGCGCGAGCTGGAAATCCTGAAGGACCAGCTGCTGGCGATGCTGGCCGCCGACCCGTCGCTGACGCCGGCCGACATCGCCGTGCTCACCCCCGACATCAACGCCTACGCGCCGTATATCGACGCCGTGTTCGGCTACCGCGACGACGCGCCGTCCATCCCGTACAGCATTGCCGACCGCCGCCTGGCGCGCGAAGTGCCGCTGCTGGCTACCTTCGGCAAGGTGCTGCAGCTGGTGGACGGTCGCTTCGAAGCCAGTGAGGTGCTGGCGCTGCTCGATTGCGCCCCGTTGCTGGCGCGCTTCGGCCTGGGCGACGACGACGTCAGCCTGCTCACCGCCTGGGTGCGCCGCGCCGGCATCCGCTGGGGCCGCGACGCCGCGCACAAGGCAGCGCTGGGGCTGCCGGCCGACGCCACCCACACCTGGCGCTGGGGGCTGGACCGCCTGCTGCTGGGCACCATGCTGCCGGCCAGCCTGGCCGGTGACGGTGCGCCGCTGTTTGCCGGCCTGCTGCCGGACAGCGCCGCCCAGGGGCAATTGGCCGACAAGCTGGCCAGCCTGGCCGCGCTGTACGACACGCTGGCAGGGTTGGCCGCCAGCTGGGCGCAGCCGGCCAGCGTGGCCGACTGGGCCGAGCGCCTGCGGTTGGCGGCGCAAGCGCTGTTCAGCGTGGCAGAAGACGACGAAGCCGCGCTGCAGCAGCTGTACGCCATCGCCGACGCGCTGGCCGCCGACGCCGCGCTGGCGCAGTTCCACCGCCCGGTGCCGCTCACCGTCATCCGCGACGCGGTGCTGCGCCAGCTGGAAATGTCGTCCAGCGGCGGCTTCCTCACCGGCGGCCTCACCTTCTGCGCCATGGTGCCGATGCGCTCCATCCCGTTCCGCGTGCTGTGCCTGGTGGGCATGAACGACGGCGCCTACCCGCGCGACGAGCGCCCGGTCAGCTTCGACCTGGTGGCGCGCCACCCGCGCCGTGGCGACCGCTCGCGCCGTTTCGACGACCGCTACCTGTTCCTGGAAGCCATCCTGTCGGCGCGCGACACCCTGTACCTGAGCTGGGTTGGCCGCAGCGTGCGCAGCGACGAACCGCTGCCGCCGTCGCCGCTGGTGGCCGAGCTGCTGGATACGCTAGGCCAGATGTGCGGCGAAGACGTCGCCCCGGCGCTAACCACCCGCCACCCGCTGCAGCCGTTCAGCCGCCATTACTACGACGGCACGCTGCCCAGTTACGAACCGCTGTGGGCGGCCGCGCTGGCGGCGCCCGCCGGCGACGCGCCGCCGTTTGCCACCGCCTTGCCGTACGCCACGCCGCCGGTGGTACTGCTGGCCGACTTCCTGCGCTTCTGGCGCAACCCGGTGCGCGCCTGGCTGGCCGACCGCCTGGGCCTGAAGCTGGCGCGCCACGCCGACGAGCTGCCGGTACGCGAGCCGTTTGCCATCGACCGCGACAGCCGCAGCACGCTGCGCGACACGCTGGTGGGTGCCATGCTGGCCGGCCAGCCGCTGCGCCATGCCGAAGCGCGGCTGGCAGGGCAGGGCTTGCTGCCCGACGCTGCGCTGGGCGAGGCCTGGCTGGGGCTGGAGCGCGCCGCCAGCGCCCGCTTTGCCGCCCGCCTGCCGGACGCGCTGCTGGCCGACACCCTGCCGCCGCAGCCGGTACGGCTGCAACTGGGCGAGGTGATGCTTAGCGGCGAGCTGGCCGGCTTGCGGCCGGAAGGCCTGCTACGGGTAGTGCCGCGCAAGGCCAACGCGCCGGAGCTGATCACCTTGTGGCTGGAGCACCTGGTACGCTTGGCCGCCGGCCTGCCCGGCGTGGCGCCGGACAGCGTGCTGTACGCCGACGACGGCGTGCATCGCTTTGGCGCCTTCGACGCCGACGGCGTGGCGTTGGCCGCCGGCGAGCTGCTGCAGGCGTGGCTGGCGCGTTACCTGCAAGGCCAAAGCCAGCCGCTGCCGTTCTTTGCCCGCACCTCGCTGGCCTACGCCCGCGCCGACAGCGGCAAGGAAATGGGCGCCGCGCAAAACGAATGGGCGCCCGACTTCACCGGCCTCGGCCGCAGCCCGCAGCGCGACGACGCGGCCAACCTGCTGGCCTTCCGCCATCAGGAGCCGTTGTCCGACCCGCTGTTCGTGCAGCTGGCCGAAACCCTGCTGCGGCCGCTGGTGGGCGCGTTGCAGCAGGTGAAGCATTGACGGTTTTTAGCCATGAACCCCACGAAAAGCACGAAAAAAAGCCAGCCTATGGGTGTTTTGGGGCCGTTTTTCGTTTTTGTTCTTGGTTTTGTGGCGGAAGAATGCTTGGTCACGAGCCCTGCGAAAAGTACGAAAGCAGCCAGTGAAAAGCTTGCTATCAGGCAGTTTTTTCGTGTTGGTTCGCGGTTTTCGTGGCAAAAGAATGCTTAGCCACGAACGCCATGAAAAGCACGAAAAAAGTCAGTGCGATGCGTGTTGTCAGGCTGTTTTTCGTGTTGGTTCGTGGTTTTCGTGGCAAAAACAGCCTTTGATTTTCTGACGCTAGCAGTAAACGTTTATTGAACCTCTTTGACGGTCGTACCGCATGCACCCCCTCGACGCCCTGAACTGCCCGCTGTCGGGCATCAATCTGATCGAAGCTTCGGCCGGTACCGGCAAGACCTGGACCATCGCCGCGCTGTACACGCGCCTGCTGCTGGAGGACGCGCCGGACGGCACGCCGCCGCCCACGCTGGACCGCCTGCTGGTGGTGACCTACACCAAGGCCGCCACCGCCGAGCTGCGCGAGCGGCTGCGGCGCCGGCTGGTGGAACTGTGGCAGCTGCTGGACGGCCAGGGCCCGGATCAGGGTCTGGGCGGCGACCCCTTCCTGCAGGCGCTGGCCGAGCGCTTGGCCGCCAGTAACCTGGACCTGGCGCGGCAACGGCTGCGCGACGCCATCACCGGCTTTGACGCCGCCGCCATCTACACCATCCACGGCTTCTGCCAGCGCGTGCTCACCGACGCCGCTTTCGACAGCGGCCAGACCTTTGCCGCCGAGCTGGCCACCGACAACCTGGCCGAGCTGCAGCAGCTGGCCGACGACTTCTGGCGCACCCGCATCGTTGCGCAGCCGGCGCTGGCGCAGATACTGGCCGAAAACGGCGACACGCCGGAAGGCTGGCTGGCCGAGGTGCGACCGTGGCTGTCCAAGCCCTACCTGCGCATGCCCGCCATCGCCAGCGACGCGCTGCTGGCCGCCCGCGAGGCCGCGGCCAAGGCCTGGGCGCAGCTGCAGGCCGACGCGGCCAGCCTGCCGCAGGCGGCCGACCTGCTGTTGGCCGCGCCTGGCCTGAAGCAAACCAGCTACAAGCCGGCGCAGTGCCAGCGTTACCTGCGCCTGCTGCAATTGCTGCTGGCCGACGCCAGCCTGCCGCAGCTGTCGGCGCAGCAGGCGAAAGACCTGGCGCGGCTGGCGCAAAGCCAGCTCGACAAAGGCGTCAATAAAGGCCACAGCGCGCCACAGCACCCGCTGTTTGTGCGGGTGGAAGCCTGGCTGGCGGCGTGGGATGGCTACAGCGCCTTGCTGGCGCAACAGCTGGCCGGCCTGAAGCTGGCGATGATCGTGTGGATCAACGAACAGGCGGTGGCGCAGCGCCGCGCCACGCGCCGTCGCGGCTTTGACGACCTGCTTACCGACCTGGCCGCCGCGCTGAACGACCCGCAGCACGGCGACAGGTTGGCCGCACGCATCGCGGCCGACTTCTCCATTGCGCTGATCGACGAATTCCAGGACACCGACCCGCTGCAATACCGCATCTTCCGCCGCGCCTTCGTGCTGCAGCAGCGGCCGGTGTTCATGGTGGGCGACCCCAAACAGGCGATTTACAGCTTTCGCGGCGCCGACATCTTTGCCTACCTCAGCGCCCGCCGCGACGCGCCGGCCGAACGCCAGTACACGCTGCTGACCAACCGCCGCAGCCAGCCGCCGCTGGTACAGGCGGTGAGCGGCCTGTTTGCGCGGCCGCAGCCGTTCCTGCTGGACGGTATCGATTACCCGCCGGTGGACGCCGCGCCCAGCGGCGGCAGCCGTTTGCAGGTCGACGACGGCGACGCCGCCTTCAACGTGTTGCGCTTTCCGGCCAGCGACAGCGCCAAGGGCGTCAGCAAGGGCGAGGCCACGCAGTACGCCGCCGAAGCCACCGCGCACGAGATTGCCCGCCTGCTGGGCGACGCCCGTGCCGGCCGCGCCGCGCTGGCCAAAGGCGAGCAGACGCGGCCGCTGTGCGGCGGCGACATCGCGGTGCTGGTGGCCACCCACCGCCAGGGCGACGCCGTGCGCGAGGCGCTGGCGGTACGCGGCGTGAAGGCGGTGGCGCTGACGCAGGAAAGCGTGTTCGCCAGCCACGAGGCCGGCGAGCTGCTGGCGCTGCTGCGCGCCTGGGCCGAACCGGCGTCGGAAACGCGGCTGAAAGTGCTGTGCGCCACCACGCTACTGGGGCTGGACGCGGCGCAGCTGCTGGCGTTGAGCGAAGACGAAACGGCGTGGGAAGCACGGCTGGCGGCCAACCAGGACGACCACCGCCGCTGGCTGCAGCGCGGCTTCATGGCGGCCTGGCGCAGCTTCATGGCGCGCGAGGGCGTGGCGGCGCGCCTGCTGCCGTTGCCGGACGGCGAGCGGCGGCTGACCAACCTCGGCCATCTGGCCGAACTGCTGCAGCAGGAGGCCGAACGCATAGCCGGCATGGCGCCGCTGCTGGCCTGGTTCGAGGCGGCGGTGGCCAACCCGCCGGCCGGCGAGGAAGCGCTGCTGCGGCTGGAAAGCGACGCCGAGCTGGTGAAGATCGTCACCATCCACACATCGAAGGGGCTGCAGTACCCGCTGGTGTTCTGCCCCTTCCTGTGGGACGGCGCGCTGGAGCGGCGCGACACCACCTTCTGGCGCTACCGCGACGGCGACGAGGCCTGGCTGGCGCCGGGCGAGCTAGTGGACGCCGCCGCCCGCGACGCGGCGCGCGGCGAGATCCTGGCCGAAAAGCTGCGCCTGCTGTACGTGGCGCTGACCCGCGCCGAGCACCGCCAGTACATCGTATGGGGCCACGTGAAAGACATGCAGACCGCGGCGCTGTCGTGGCTGCTGCACGGCCGCCATGCGGCCAACCTGGCGGCGCTGGAAGACACCGAGCTGTCCGACGCGCTGATCGGTGCCGACCTTGCCGCCTACGCCGCCGGGCAGGGCGGGGCGGTGTGCAGCCGCGAGGTGAACGTGGCGGTGAACACCTTGCCGCCGCCGCCGGCCAGCGTGTTCCAGCCGCAGGTGCAGGCGGTGCACCGCCGCCTGCGCACGCCGTGGTTCATCAGCAGTTTCAGCAGCCTGACGCGCACGCTGCACGGCAGTGCGCCGCAGGCCAGCGAGGCGCCCGACCACGACCATGGCGTGCTGCAGCCGGTGGACCCTACCGAGTTGCGGCCGGACCGTTTTGCCTTCCCGCGTGGTGCGCGTGCCGGTACCTGCCTGCACGATATGTTCGAGCGGGTGGATTTCACCCAGCCGCAGGGTTGGCCGCAGGTGGTGGCCGAGGCCTTGCAGCGTCATGGCTTTGACGCGCTGTGGCAGGACGCGGCGCTGGACATGCTGCACGCCACCATCAACGCCGAACTGGCCCCCGGCGTGCGGCTGGCCACGGTGCCCGCGACGCAGCGGCTGGTGGAAATGGAGTTCACGCTGCCGGCCGACGGCCTGAGCCTGCCGGCGCTGCAAGCGGTGCTGACCGACCCCGGCAACGGCCTGGCGGCACCGCTGCGTGCCGCGGCGGCGCAGCTGGATTTCGACCGCGTGCGCGGCTACCTGAAAGGCTTCATGGACCTGGTGTTCGTGGCCGACGGCGCGCTGTGGCTGGTGGATTACAAGTCCAACCACCTGGGCGACAGCGTGGCTGACTACGGCCACGACGCGCTGGCGGCGTCGATCGCGCGCGAACACTATTACCTGCAGTACCTGATCTACTGCGTAGCGCTGCGCCGCTACCTGGCACAACGCGCGCCGCAGCTGCGGCTGGGCGGCGTGCGTTACCTGTACCTGCGCGGCATCGACGGCAGCGGTGCCGGCGTGTGGTGCGACACGCCCGGCGAGGCGCTGCTGGCGCAGCTGGACGCGCTGTTCGTAGCTGCGTGAAATGGCATTGCCAGTGGGGTCAGCCTGTCTACACTGAACTATCGAAACAGGGACAGAGCGGAGGCAGAGCATGGCAAACCGCTTGCGTGGCCTGCTTGCCGTGCTGGCATTGTGGTCCGGGCTGCTACAGGCCGCCCAGCCCGGCGTGGTGTTTATTCCAAAGGGCGCTAGCCACGTGTTCTGGAAGGAAATGGCGCGTGGTGCCCAGAATGCTGCACTCGGTCTGGACATCAACCTGGTCTGGCGTGGCCCGGCGCTAGAGAAGGATGCCGTATCGCAAGCCAAGTTGATGACTTACTACAACGGCAAAGGCATGGCGGGCATGATCGTGGCGCCCAATGCCGCTGCGCCCTTGCTGCAGCCGTTGCAGAGCGCGCAGAAGGCCGGCAGCAAGCTGGTGATTGTCGACTCGCCGCTGCAGCCGTCGCTGGGTCTGCCTTATGTGGGCACCAATAATCGTACTGCCGGCGAGATGGCGGCCGACTATGCTGCCACGCTGAAACCCCCACCGCGCAAGGTACTACTGCTGCGTTTTTCGTCGCTGCACGACTCCACCCGCGAGCGCGAAAACGCCTTTCGCGACCGCATGCGTCAGCTACTGCCGGCAGTGCAGATCGACGACATTGCCGATACCGGCATCACCGTGGCCGATAGCCGTGACAAGGCTGTAGCAGTACTGGCGCATGCGGGCGATGCCGATCTGATTTTCACGCCTAACGAGTCCACCACCGAAGGTGCTATACAGGCGTTGCAGCAAAGCGGGTTGGCCGGCAAGCTGCGCCATATCGGCTTTGACTATTCGCCGCTGATCGACAAGTCGCTGCGCGCCGGCACCTTGCAGGCAGCCATCACCCAAGACCCGTATCAGATCGGCGTGCGGGCGGTGACCGTGATCAGCGACCTGTTGCAAAAGAAACCGGTAGCGGCCACGTATTACATTCCGGCCACGCTGGTGACGCTGCCCAGCCTGTCGCAACCGGTGATCGACGCCCGCCTGCGGCCCTTCCTCGAATACATGGCGCGTTGAGCAGGCACCGGCATTGCCTGAACAGCGTGCTCTGGCTTTACAATCCTGTCATGCCCGCCGCCGCCGTGCGGCCAACCAGACAGGAAGGACCACCATGTTCGAATCCGCCGAGATCGGCCACGCCATCGACAAGGCCAGCTACAAAGCCGAAGAAGCCCGTCTGCGCGAGGCGCTGCTGGAGGTGCAATACGAGCTGAAGCAGCGCAGCGAGTTTCCGGTGCTGCTGCTGATCCACGGCATGGACGGCGCCGGGCGCGGCGAAATGCTGAACCAGCTGAACGAATGGCTGGACCCGCGCCTGATTCACACCGCCGCCTTCGACACTCCCAACGACGACGCCCGCGAGCGGCCATGGATGTGGCGCTACTGGCGCGAGCTGCCGGCCAAGGGCCGGCTGGGCATGTTCTTCGGGTCGTACTATTCCGACGCGCTGTTCGACCGCGTGGACAGCAAGACCAATCGCGACACCTTCGACAAGCAGCTGTTCGACATCCTGCGCTTCGAGCGCATGCTGGCCAACGACGGCGTGCTGATCATGAAGTTCTGGCTGCATCTCACCGAGGAAAAGCAGAAAAAGCGGCTGAAAGCGCTGGAAAAAGACCCGGCCACCGCCTGGCGCGTGACACCGGCCGACTGGCAGCATCACCAGCAATACAAGCGCATCCGCGACAACGCCGAGCACATGATGCGCCTCACCAATACCGCCTACGCGCCGTGGCTGGTGGTGGACGGCGAAGACGCCAACTACCGCAGCCTGGCGGTGGGTCGCGCCTTGCTGCAGGCGCTGCAGCAGCGGCTGGCGCTAGAGCACGGCTGGCACGCGCGCTCCGACGACGGCGCCATCACCCCGCCGGCCGACAACAAGTTGCTGCTGGATTCGCTGCAGCTGGACCATGCGCTGAGCAAGGACGACTACAAGGTCCAGCTGGAGGCGCTGCAAGGCCGCCTCAACGGCCTGACCCGTCACCCCGGCTTTGCCGAGCATTCGCTGGTGCTGGCGTTTGAAGGCAACGACGCCGCCGGCAAGGGCGGTGCCATCCGCCGCATTACCCAGGCGCTGGATGCCCGCCGCTACCGCGTGGTGCCGGTGGCGGCGCCCAGCGAGGAAGAGCGCGCCATGCCGTGGCTGTGGCGCTTCTGGCGCCACGTGCCGGGCAAGGGCAAGGTCACCATTTTCGACCGCACCTGGTACGGCCGCGTGCTGGTGGAGCGGGTAGAAGGCTTTGCCAGCGCCACCGACTGGATGCGCGGCTACTACGAGATCAACGACTTCGAGCACCAGCTCACCGACAACAAGGCCATCGTGCTGAAGTTCTGGCTGGCCATCAGCGCCGACGAGCAGCTGGCGCGCTTCAAGTCGCGCGAGGAAACCGGTTTCAAGCGCTTCAAGATCACCGAAGAAGACTGGCGTAACCGCGACAAGTGGGACGACTACAAGGTGGCGGTGTGCGACATGATCGACCGCACCAGCACCAGCGCCGTGCCGTGGACGCTGGTGCCGGCCAACAACAAGTACTACGCCCGCATCAAGGTGCTCACCACCATTTGCGAGGCGCTGGAAGCCAGGCTGGGCAAGGCATGAGCATGACAGATACCGCCGACAGCCTGCTGCCGGCGCAGCTGGGCAGTTTGCTGGCGCGGCTGGACCCGCAGCACGGCGCGGCGCTGGCGCCGCTGCTGCAACGCCTGCTGGCGGCGTTGGCCGCCGGCCACGTGTGCCTGGCCGGTGTTGGCCGCGACGAGCTGGCGCTGCTGCGGCGCAGCCCGCTGGCCGGGCGCCCCGGCGACTACGCGCCGCTGATCGTGGACGACGCCGGCCGCCTGTACCTGGCGCGGCAATGGCAGGACGAAACGCGGCTGCTGCACGCGCTGCAGGCACTGGCGGCCGACCCGCAACCGCTGGCCGGCGACGTGGACGGCGTGCTGGGCGGCTTGTTTCCCACCGCCGTGGCTGGCGACTGGCAACGCTTGGCCGCCTGGCTGGCCACCCGCCGCCGCTTCATGGTGATCTCCGGTGGCCCCGGCACCGGCAAAACCACCACCGTGGTGCGCTTGCTGGCGGCACTGGCGGCGCTGTCCGACCGCCCGCTGGTGATGGCGATGGCCGCGCCCACCGGCAAGGCGGCGGCGCGGCTGACCGAGTCGGTACGCAGCGCCCGCGACGCGCTGCCGGTAGCCGACGCCGTGCGCCGCCAGCTACCCGACAAGGCGCAGACGCTGCACCGCCTGCTGGGCCTGGTGCCCGGTACCGCGCAGCCGCGCCACCATGCGGCCAACCCCTTGCCGCTGGACGTGCTGGTGGTGGATGAGGCGTCGATGGTGGACCTCACGCTGATGGCGCAGACGGTGGCAGCGCTACCGCGCCACGCCCGGCTGATTCTGCTGGGCGACCGCTATCAGCTGGCGTCGGTGGAGGCCGGGGCCGTGCTGGGCGATATCTGCAGCCAGCAAGCGTGGACCCCGGCGACCGCGGCCAGCCTGCAAGCCTGCGGCGTGACGCCGCCGGGTGCGGTGGACGGCGACGCGGTGCTGGCTGACAGCGTGGTGGTGCTGGAAAAAAGTCACCGCTTTGGCGAGCACTCCGGCATCGGCCAGCTGGCCCGTGCCGTCAACGCCGGCGACGCTGGCGTGGCGCAAGCGCTGCTGCAGGACGGGCGCGACGATCTGGCCTGGCTGGCGCACAGCCCCGACGCCGCGCATTTGCTGGCGCTGCGCCAGCCGTACTGGCAAGCACTGGACGCGTTAGGCGACAGCGACGACTGGGCCGGCCTGTTTGCCGCCTTCAACCAGTGCATGCTGTTGGCCGCCGAACGCCACACGGTGGACGAGGTCAACGCCGCCATCACCGCCGCCTTGCAACAGTGTGGCCGCAAAGCGGCCGACAGCGACTGGTACCCCGGCCGCCCGGTGATGGTGACGCGCAACGATTACAGTGTGGGCCTGTTCAACGGCGACATCGGCCTCACCGTGCAGCGCGGCGAGCGGCTGCGGGTGATCTTCCCCACTACCGACGGCGGCTGGCGCGAGGTGTCGCCGGCGCGGCTGCCCGAGCACGACACCGTGTACGCGATGACGGTGCACAAATCGCAAGGCTCCGAATTTGGCGAGGTGTGGCTGCTGCTGCCGGCGCAGCCCACCGCCACGCTGACGCGGGCGCTGGTGTACACCGCCATCACCCGTGCGCGGCAGCGCTTTGTGCTGGCCGGCAGCCTGGCCGTGTTGCAAGTCGGCGTGCAGCTGGCGCCGCTGCGGCAATCGGGCCTGGCCGAGCGGCTGTGGCAAGTGGCAAGCGCGGGCTGAGCGGCAGCGCGTGCGGCCAACTGTTGCATTCCTGCCAGCAGGGCTGCGTTATCGATAGGGCAGCAGCGGTCAAAGCTGCACAGCGCGGCGGCATTCTCCGTAAGATGGCGCCTTCTCGAAAGCAGCAGGGAGTGCTCATGCAGGTGCAAGCCGTTGCCGACTGGCTGGAAGACGCCATCCGCTACGATGATTCGGATTTTCTGCCGTTGATGCTGGGTAATCATGCCATCGGTTACGTCAATACCGCCTGGCGCCAGCGCCTGCAGCAAGCGCACAGCGAGTTGTTTGCCGTGCAGGCTGACCGCGTGGCCCTGCTGGCCGAGGGCCTGGATTACGCCGCCTGTTCCGCCAGGCTGCAACAGGCCGCCGAAGCCTGGCGCGACGCCGGCTGGCTGAACGGCTGGCGCAACGAGCGCTTTATTGCCTACCTGCCCGACGGTACGCCCTGTTTCGAGCTGGAACGTGCCGCGTTCCGCCCGCTGGGCCTGACCAGCCGCGCGGTACACCTGAATGGCCTTAGCCGCTTGCCGGATGGCGAAATCCGCATGTGGATCGGCCGCCGCAGCCCGTTCAAGGACGTGGCCCCCAACCGTCTGGACAATCTGATGGGCGGCGGCGTGGCCGCCGGCGAAAGCATTACCGATGCGCTGCTGCGTGAAGGCTGGGAAGAGGCTGGCATGCAGCCGGCGCAACTGCAGCCGTTGCAGCAGCAGGCCTTGTTGCTGGCTACCCGCCCGGTGGCGCGTGGTCTGCATCGTGAGTGGCTGTTCGTGTACGACATCTGGCTGGACCCGGCCACGGCGCCGCAAAACCAGGACGGCGAGGTGGCCGAACACGTGCTGATGCCGCTGGCCGAGGTGGAGCAGCACATCCTCAACGGCCAGTTCATGAGCGACGCCGCGCTGGTGGCGGCCGACTGTCTGGCGCGGCTGGGTTATTGGGGGGGGCAGGCCACTCCCTTGTTGACCTTGCTGGATGGCGTACGTGCTACCGTGGGGCAAAACGTACTAGGCCGATAAGCGTGTTCCTGCCTGCCGCCGGCAGGAGCAAGCCGGTTTTCCCTTTAAAGCTGCTATTTCATGCTACCGTCTACACCTGCCAACGAAGCACCATCCCGCGTCAGTTTCTGGCGGGCTTTCCTGTTCTGGTTGAAGCTTGGCTTCATCAGCTTTGGTGGCCCCGCAGGCCAGATCGCCATCATGTACCAGGAGCTGGTAGAGCGGCGGCGCTGGATCTCCGAGCGCCGCTTTCTGCACGCGCTTAATTACTGCATGGTGTTGCCTGGCCCGGAGGCGCAGCAACTGGCCACATACATTGGCTGGCTGATGCATCGCACCTGGGGCGGCATTGCCGCCGGTGCTTTGTTCATTCTGCCGTCCCTGTTCATGCTGATTGGCCTGTCCTGGATCTATATCGCGTTTGGTGATGTGCCGTGGGTAGCCGGTCTGTTTTTCGGCATCAAGCCTGCGGTGACAGCCATCGTGCTGCAAGCCGCGCACCGTATCGGTTCGCGCACGCTGAAGAATCGCCCCTTATGGGCTATTGCGGCGGCCGCATTCGTAGCGATCTTCGCGCTGGGGCTGCCATTCCCGGTGATTATCCTTGCCGCTGCCCTTATCGGTTATGTGGGCGGGCGTGTGGCGCCGGCGATGTTTCAGCCTGGTGGCGGGCATGGCGCTGGTGGCCAGCAGGTGGCGAGTGCCATGATCGACGATCACACCCCCACGCCACCGCATGCGCTGTTTAGCTGGCCACGCCTGAGCCGCGTGCTGCTGGCGGGGGCGTTGTTGTGGCTGCTGCCGATGGGGCTGCTGACTGCTTGGTATGGTTGGCCGCATACGCTGACTCAGATGGGCTGGTTCTTTACCAAGGCCGCCTTGCTGACGTTTGGTGGCGCCTACGCGGTATTGCCGTATGTATATCAGGGCGCGGTGGGAAGCTATGGCTGGCTCAGCCCCACGCAAATGATGGACGGGCTGGCACTGGGTGAAACCACGCCGGGGCCGCTGATCATGGTGGTGACCTTTGTTGGTTTTGTCGGTGGCTACGTCAAAGCCGTGTTCGGGCCGGATAGCCTGTTCCTGGCCGGCGCGGTAGCGGCCACGCTGGTGACCTGGTTCACTTTTTTGCCATCTTTCATCTTCATCCTGGCGGGCGGGCCGTTCATCGAAACCACCCATGGCCAGCTGAAATTTACCGCACCGCTTACCGCCATTACCGCCGCCGTGGTCGGCGTCATCCTCAACCTGGCGCTGTTCTTTGCATACCATGTTTGGTGGCCAAGCGGGCTGGGTGGGGCATTCGAGTGGCCTGCTGCATTGATGACCTTGCTGGCGGCGCTTGCTTTGTTTCGTTTCAAGGCCAATGTGATCCACGTGATTGCAGCTTGTGCGGTGATCGGCCTGCTAATCAAGACTGTTACGATCTAAACGGAGTGCCCTGCTGACGTTGGGCCAGCTGCTTGCCGATTTTGCCGACCATGCTGTGTGCGATCAGTTTGATGTGATTGTCATGCTGTAACTGCCTGTACCTGGTAGTGACCAAGCAGGCACGGGCGAGGAGGATGGTAAGGGATTGCCTACATGTGTCGCCGCCAGAGCACGGCGGTACCATGCAAGTTTCTTGCAGGAGTACGATTGGAAGGTGCCGTGCGTCAAGACAGCAATGGGGTAACTAAGGAGGTGGGCTGAATTCTGCCTGGCACAGCCAGCTGTGCCCCCTGGCGGGTACCCTGAACAGGCTAGGGGATGGTCTTGCGAGTGGCATCACTGGCAAACTTTTGAATTTGTTGGCGTACCCGACTGGAATCGAACCAGCGACCTTCAGCTTCGGAGGCTGACACTCTATCCAACTGAGCTACGGGTACACTTCAGGCTGCGCAATATAGCCTATGCGCGGCATTTTCGTCCAGCGCCATTGCGTTGGCGCAAACATTATCGAAGCGACATTTTGCCGCGGCAAGGCTTTGCCGTATAATTTCCCTATTCTTCGGATTGTCATTATTAATTCAGGTGAGGCAGGAATGAGCAACGAAACCAAAGCCCCAGGCAAGATCCTGACGGTTCTGCTGGGTGTAGTCGTGCTGTTGGTAATAGCAGTTTATCTGCTGGCCAAGTTGGCCACCGGCGGCTTTGATGTCAATGCGGAAGTAATGACCAAGGAAGCCGTTGCCGCCCGCCTGAAGCCGGTTGGCGAAGCCAAGGCCAGCGACGCGCCTCCGGGCATGAAAACCGGTCAGCAGGTTTATGAAGGCATCTGTATCACCTGTCACGGTGCGGGTCTGGCTGGCGCACCCAAGTTCGGTGATGCCGGTGCCTGGACTGCCCGTATTGGCCAAGGTTGGGATACGCTGGTTAAACACGCCATCGAAGGCTTTAATGCGATGCCGGCCAAGGGTGGCGCTGCCGACCTGACCGACGACGAAGTGAAGCGTGCCGTTGCCTACATGGGTAATGCCGTTGGTGGCAAGTTTACCGAGCCGCCGGTAGGTGGTGCTGCTGCCGCTGCTGGCGGTGACCTTGATCCGGCTACTGTCGGCAAGAAAGTGTACGACAGCGTGTGTGTGGCCTGTCATGCTACCGGCGCCGCCGGTGCGCCGAAGTTCGGCGACAAGACAGCCTGGGCGCCGCGCCTGAGCAAGGGCGATGACGCGCTGCTGGCCTCGGCAACCAAAGGCCTGAACGCCATGCCGGCCAAAGGCGGTTACACCGGTTCGGACGCTGAGTTCAAAGCATCGGTACAGTACCTGCTGAACGCTGCCAAATAAGTTGCGGCGCCCCGCTTGGCGGGCCCGTGATGAAAGCCCCTGCTATAACGGCAGGGGCTTTTTTGTGCGGCAATATTTTTCAACCGCGATGGATACTGCTTGGCGGCATGGGCTGGTACGGTGGCCGCAGCAGGGTGTCAGCCGCCTTTGTCGTCGGTTTTCTGCACCTTGCTGCCCAGCATGGCGCTCAGGTTGGCCAGCCGGCTCTTGCCTTCGGTTTTGCTGACGATGGGTTCGCCGCCCTTGCGGCCGAAGTGGCGCACGTCGTCGCCGCTGATCTCGCTGATGAAGCGCGACGGCTCCACGAACAGCCATTCGCCGGCACGGCGCCGTTTCACGCAGTAGGTGAGGGTGAGGCTGCGCTGGGCGCGGGTAATGCCCACGTACATCAGGCGGCGTTCCTCTTCCACCATGCCGTTATCCACCGATTCGCTGTGCGGCAAGATGCCTTCCTCGCAGCCCACCAGGAACACGTGCGGGTACTCCAGGCCCTTGGACGCATGCAGCGTGGACATGTGTACCGCGTCCACCTCGCCTTCGTCGCGGCCTTCCAGCATGGTGATCAGCGCGATGGTCTGGGTCAGTTCGATCAGGTTCTTGCTGTCGGCCTCGCCCTTGCGCTGCAGCCAGGCCACCAGTTCGAACACGTTCTTCCATTTGCTTTCCGCCGCCTTGGGGCTGTCCTCGCTGTCGTATAGCCAGGCTTCGAAGCCGATCACCTTCAGCATGTCCATCACCAGCTCGCCGGCGGGTTCACGCGTGGCGCGGTATTGCAGGCTGGTGATGAAGCGGCAGAAGTCTTCCAGCGGCTTGAGTTGGGCGTCTTGCACCTGCACGCGGAAGCCCGGCTCGCTGGCGCTGGCAAACAGGCTCTTGTCGAACAGTGCGGCGCTGGCGCCCAGTTTTTCCAGCGTGGTAGCGCCGACGCCGCGTTTGGGCGTGGTGAGCGCACGGATGAAGGCCGGGTCATCGTCGGGGTTGGCGATCAGGCGCAGGTAGGCCAGCACGTCCTTGATTTCCGGTTTGTCGAAAAAGCTTTGCCCGCCGGCCATCTGGTACGGAATGCGCTGATTGCGCAGCGCGGTTTCGAATACGCGCGACTGATAATTGCCGCGGTACAGGATGGCGTAATCCTTGAAGCTGGTGTGGTACTCGAATTTGTGCGCCTGCAGGCGCTGCACCACGATTTCGGCCTCGTGGTCTTCGTCCTTGCACATCACGGCGTGGATGGGTTCACCCAGGCCCAGCTCGCTCCACAGCTGCTTTTCAAACAGCTTGGGGTTGTTGGAGATCACCGAGTTGGCCGCACGCAGGATACGCGCGGTGGAGCGGTAGTTCTGCTCCAGCTTCACGATTTTCAGCGCCGGAAAGTCGTGTTGCAGCAGGCGCAGGTTTTCCATATTGGCGCCGCGCCAGGCGTAGATGCTCTGGTCGTCGTCGCCCACTGCGGTAAACAGGCCGCGTACGCCGGCCAGCAGTTTCACCAGCCGGTACTGGCAGGTGTTGGTGTCCTGGTATTCGTCGATCAGCAGGTAGCGCAGGCGGCCCTGCCACTTGATCAGCACCTCGGGGTGAGTCTGGAACAGCCCCACCGGCAGGCGGATCAGGTCGTCGAAGTCCAGCGCCTGGTAGGCCATCAGCGTGGCCTGGTAGGCGCTGTAGGTGGTGGCGCAGATGCGGTCGAACTCGTTATCGGCGGCCACCAGCGCGGCGTCGGCGTCCACCAGCTCGTTCTTCCACAGCGAGATGCGGCTTTGCACCTTGCGCACCTCGTCCTTGTGCGTGCTTTTCAGGATGTCGGCGATGATCTTGGCGGCGTCGTAGCTGTCGAGGATGGAAAACTGCGTCTTGTAGCCCAGGTGCGGTGCCTCCTGGCGCAGGATGTGCATGCCCAGCGAGTGGAAGGTGGACACGGTAATGCCCTTCAGTTCGCGGCTGTCCATCAGCTTGCCCACCCGCTCCAGCATTTCGCGCGCCGCCTTGTTGGTAAAGGTGATGGCGGCGATGTGCCGGGCCTCGTAGCCGCACTCGCGGATCAGGTGGCAGATCTTCTGGGTAATCACGCGCGTTTTGCCGGAGCCGGCGCCGGCCAGCACCAGCAGCGGGCCGTCCACGTATTTGATGGCGTCGCGTTGCGGGGGGTTCAGTTGCAGCAGGGACATGGGCTGTCGTCAATCCTTCATCGATAGCGGGCATTGTAGCGCAGGGCAGGGCCCGCGCAGCGGCCACGGCTGGCGGCACATCCATTATCATCGGGGCTGCGGCATGCGCTATGGCCAACCCGGCCGCAATCAGCAAGGAAAATACATGGCCACTTACGCGATTGGCGATTTGCAGGGCTGCTTTACGCCCTTTATGGCGCTGTTGCGCCAGATTGATTTCAACCCGGGCCGCGACACGCTGTGGCTCACCGGCGACCTGGTCAACCGCGGCCCCGAGTCGCTGCAGGTGCTGCGCTGGGTGTTCGAGCACCAGGACAGCGTGCAGACGGTGCTGGGCAACCACGACCTGCACCTGCTGGCGGTGTCCGAGGGCTACGGCAAGGTGCACAGCGACGACACCATCCAGCCCATTCTGGACGCCGCCGACAGTAAGGTGCTGCTGGACTGGCTGCGCTGCCAGCCACTGATGATCTACGAGCAAGGCTACGCCATGGTGCACGCTGGCCTGTTGCCGGAGTGGAGCATCAAGAAGGCGCTGCGCCTGGCCGAGGAGGTGGAGGACGAGCTGTCCGGCAAGCACCACCGCCAGTTTCTGGGCAAGCTGTACGGCAACAAGCCGCTGCGCTGGCAAGACGACCTGAAGGGCATGGACCGCCTGCGGCTGATCGTGAACGCCATGACGCGCATGCGTTTCATCAACCAGGACGGCGAGCTGGACCTGTCGTACAAGGGCGAGCTGGACGGTGCACCGCCGCACTTGCTGCCGTGGTTCGAGGCCGCTGCCCGCCGCAGCGTGGATACGCCGATTGTGTGCGGCCACTGGTCGGCGCTGGGCCTGCATCTGGAGGACGACGTGCTGGCCATCGACAGCGGTTGCTTGTGGGGTGGCAGCCTTACGGCGGTGCGGCTGGAAGACCGCGCCGTGTTTTCGCTGCCGTGCCAGGCCTACCGCGAGATCAGCCGCTAGGGTTGGCCGCAGGCTGCGGCCAAGCTTTGGTACAGCACAAGCGGCCAACTTTTGGCGCAGCGCAAGACGCAAAAAAGCCCCGGTGTCCGCACCGGGGCTTTTGCTGACAGCGTGACGTCCTAGCTCAGCTCTTTGGACACTTCGCGTGCCAGGTGCGGGGCTTCAACCGGGGCGCCATGGTTGATCGGCGTCGGGTTGGCCAGCTCGCGCGCCATCTGTTCGGTGTCCAGCGAGTCTTCCCACTTGGCTACCACCACGGTGGCCACGGCGTTGCCGATCAGGTTGGTGATGGCACGGGCTTCGGACATGAAGCGGTCGATACCCAGGATCAGCGCCAGGCCGGCTACCGGGATTTCCGGTACTACTGCCAGCGTGGCGGCCAGGGTGATGAAGCCGGAACCGGTCACGCCAGCCGCACCTTTGGAGGTGAGCAGCAGCACGCCCAGGATAGTCAGCTCTTGCGTCAGCGTCAGGTCGATATTGCAGGCCTGGGCGATGAAGATGGCCGCCATGGTCAGGTAGATCGAGGTGCCGTCCAGGTTGAACGAGTAACCGGTCGGAACCACCAGGCCGACTACCGGCTTGGCGCAACCCAGCTGCTCCAGCTTGGTCATCAGGCGCGGCAGGGCAGATTCGGACGACGAGGTGCCCAGCACGATCAGCAGTTCTTCCTTGATGTACTTGATCAGCTTCCACACGCTAAAGCCGTAGAAGCGGGCGATGCTGCCCAGTACCAGGCCCACGAACAGCACGCAGGTCAGGTAGAAAGTACCCATCAGCGATGCCAGCTGTACCAGGCTGCCGACACCGTATTTGCCGATGGTGAACGCCATGGCGCCAAAGGCACCGATCGGCGCCAGCTTCATGATGAAGCCGATCATGGCGAACAGCACGTGCGACACTTTTTCGAAGAAGCCCAGTACCGGTTTGCCTTGCTCGCCCATCAGCGACAGGCCGGCACCGAACAGGACCGAGAACAGCAGTACTTGCAGGATCTCGCCTTCAGCAAAGGCACCCACCGCGCTTTGCGGGATGATGTGCAGGATGAAGTCTACCGTGCTCTGGCCGGCAGCCTTTTCGGTGTACTTGGCAATGGCGCCGGTATCCAGCGTGGCGGGGTCGACGTTCATGCCGGCACCCGGTTGAACGAAGTTCACCACCAGCAGGCCGATGGCCAGGGCGACGGTGGTTACCACTTCAAAGTACAGCAGGGCCTTGCCGCCGACGCGGCCAACCTTTTTCATGTCTTCCATGCCGGCAATGCCGACCACGATGGTGCAGAAGATGATCGGCGCGATCATCATTTTCACCAGCTTGATGAAACCATCACCCAGCGGCTTGAGCTTGGCGCCCAGCTCCGGCATGAAGTGGCCCAGCATGACGCCCAGGATGATGGCGACGATCACCTGGAAGTACAGCGATTTGTAGAACGGCTTACCCGACATATCGACCTCTCTGATGTGTTTTGGCGGCACGCTGTGCGTACCGTACTATCAGGGACGATCATGCCAGTGCTGTACCAAAGGCAAAATTGGGTATTTCCGCATTGCGGCAATCCCCAATGGCAACCCTTATGGCATGTCTTGGCTGCTCAGTCTGTTATGGGTACTTGCAGGGCGTCGGCAATGCGGCGGCGCGAGATGTCGGATAGCGTAAAGCGGGTCAGGCTGGCGCACTCGGCTTGGGTGATGGCGGCGGTGTAATGCAGTTCTACCACCATGGCGCGGGTACGCAGGATCTGGCAGATACTCTGCCAGAAAGTGGTGTCGCCGGCGTAGGCCGCCGCCTCGCAGAACTGGCCGCCGGGGGTGGTAAAGCGGATGGCCACCGGCTGTACGTTGGCCTCCGCCAGCCGTGCCGCTTCGAACAGCGACGCCTTGAACGGCAGCAGGCCGCGGCCATCCGAGGTGGTGGCTTCGGGGAACACCGCCATGCAGCCGCCGTCGTGCAGCGCCTGCGCCAGCTGCTGGTTGACACGGCTGGCGTCGCGGCGGTTGGCGCGGTCGATAAACAGCGTGCCGGCGTTTTTTACCAGAAAGCCGGCCACCGGCCAGTCGCGCAGCTCTTTCTTGGCCACGAAGCGCGACACGGTAACGCTGTTCAGCGCAAAGATGTCCAGCCACGACACATGGTTGGCCACCACCAGCGTGTTGGGCGGGTACACGCCGGGCGGGTTGCCGCACACCTTTACCTTGATCGCCAGGATGTGCAGCAGCTGGCGCGACCAGCGCTGGGTGATGACGGCGCGCTCGGCCTGGGCTAGGCGCGGGTAAACGGTGGCAACGGTCAGTACGCCGCGCAGCAGGTGCAGGCCAAGGCGTGCCAGGCGCAGCGCGCGAACGGGTAGGGCGGTAGTGTGGTGCACGGAACGTGGGGTCTCACAGGGGTTGGCAATGCGGGCAGAAGCAGCTGCTGCGCTGGCCCTGGCGAAGTTCGCCGATCAGCGCGCCGCAATCATGACAGGTCAGGCCGGCGCGGCCATACACTTTATAGCTTTGCTGGAAGTAACCGGGCTTGCCCTTGGCGTCGGTAAAGTCGCGCAGGCTGCTGCCGCCGGCCTCGATGGCACGTGCCAGCACGCGCTTGATCTCGGTGGCCAGCCGGTCGCAGTCCGCTCGGCCAAGCTGGCGCGACTCGCGCGCCGGGTGGATGCCGGCGTAGAACAGCGATTCGTTGGCGTAGATGTTGCCGACACCCACCACCACATGGTTGTCCATGATGCTGAGCTTGATGGCGCTGCCGCGGCGGCGGGTAGCCTCGAACAGCACGCTGCCGTCGAAGGCGTCCGACAGCGGCTCTGGCCCCAGGTTCGCCAGCAGCGGGTGCGCTTCGGCCGGCCCCTGCTGCCACAGCATGGCGCCGAAACGGCGCGGGTCGCGATAGCGCAGAACCGTTTCGCCCAGTTCGATGTCTATGTGGTCGTGCTTGTCGGGCAGGGTGCCCGGCGGCACAAAGCGCAGGCTGCCGGACATGCCCAGGTGCACGATCAGCGTGCCGTGGTCGAAATCTACCAGCAGGTATTTGGCGCGGCGGCTAACGCCGCGTACCGTGCGTCCGGCCAGCAGGGAGGGCAGCTCGGGCGGCACCGGCCAGCGCAGGCTGGGCTGACGCAGCAGCACACCGCACACGGTGGCGCCTTCTAGCTGCGGGCTGACGCCGCGACGAGTGGTTTCGACTTCTGGCAATTCCGGCATGGGACTGTCCTTGCGCGCTGCATGAATTCATTGAATGGCGTGGTATTCTACCTGCCTGTAAAGAAGTCTGGGCCTAGCATGAACGCACTTTTCAGATTTGCCGTAATACTCGCCCCGCTGGCACTGGCTGCCTGCGCCTCGCCCATGCCACCTGCTTCTGCTGACGCTAGTGCATCTAGCCCTGCTACTGCGGCTACCGCACAGCAAGAGGACGATATCAAGGAAGTGGCCGACGCAGATAACCCGGCGATACCCAAGCAGCAGCTGAAACCGGAATGGCTGTACGGCGTGCTGGCTTCCGAGTTGGCCGCACAGCGTGGCAGTGTGGCCCCGGCTGCCGAAAGCTACCTCGCCTTGGCGCGTACCACCCGCGACCCGCGCATGGCGCGGCGCGCGTCAGAATTTGCGCTGTTTGCCGGCCAGATCAATGTGGCCAGTGCCGCGCTGGGCCTGTGGCTGGAGCTGGACCCGGCTGACGAAATGGCGCGTGAACAGTTTTTTGTCACCCTGCTGCGTAGTGGCAAGCTGGCGGAAAGCCGTGCCCTGCTGGAAACCCTGCTGGAGCGCCAGCCCAAGCGGGCTGCGGCCATCTTTGTGCAGCTGGCGCGGCTGGCGGCTCGCCAAGCCGACAAGGTTGGTGCCGAGCAGTTGGTCAGCGAGTTGGCCGCACGCTACCCAGACCTGCCCGAAGCCCGTTTCGCTCATCTTGCGGTGGCAGCCGAAGCTGGCAAGCAGGATGCAGTAGAGGCCGAATTGGCCCGGCTGGCACAGATCGCCCCGCAGTGGGAGCTGCCGGTAATGTGGCAGCTGGACCGCCTGCGCCGGCAAAATCCGGCGCTGGCTGTAGATTTTCTTACCGTTGAACTGGCACGACGCCCGCAAGCCAGCCTGGAGCTGGGCATGAACTACATTCGCCTGCTAGCGGGCGAAAAACGCTATGCCGAGGCCGACAGCTACGCCCAGCGCCTGCTACAGCGCTACCCGAAGCAGCCGGCCTTGTTGCACCTGGCCGGTTTGCTGGCGTTCCAGAACGGCAAGCTGGAGCCGGCACAGCAGTATTTGCAGGCCGCGCTGGCCAATGGTTTTAATGATCCCAACGAGCTGCGCTTCGTGCTGGGGCAGTTGGCCGAAGAACGCAAACAGCCGCAAGAAGCCCAAGCCTGGTACGCCCAGGTCGACGCGGGTGAAAACCGGCTGCCTGCCCGGGTGCGTGCTGCCCAGTTGCAGGCCGCTGCTGGCCAGTGGCAGCAGGCTATCGACAGTCTGGCTGATCTGGCAGCCGACCCGCAGCACGCTGCACGCATCAGCCAGGTGCAATCGCGTATTGCCAAAGACGCCGGCCAGCCAGAACGCGCAGTGGCGCTGCTGACCCAGGCCTTGCAGTCGCTGCCCGAACAAGCCGATCTGCTGTATGAACGTGCACTATTGCTGGACGGGCTCAAGCGCCCTGACGAAGCAGAGCGCGATCTGCGTACCCTGCTGAAAAATCGCCCTGGCGATACGCAAGCGCTGAATGCACTGGGCTACGTGATGACCAACCAAGGCCGCAATCTGAAAGAAGCGCAAGGTTATATCGAGCAGGCGCTGAAAGCGGAACCTGATAGCGCCATGATTCTGGATAGCATGGGCTGGGTACTCTACCGCCAGGGCTACGCTCAGCAGGCGCTGAAGTATTTGCAGGAGGCTTTTGCCCGCATGCCAGACCCGGAAGTGGCCGCCCACCTTGGCGAAGTGTTGTGGAGCTTGGGCCGTAAAGATGAGGCGCGCAGTGTATGGCAACAGGCTCGCCAGTTGGACCCGAACCACCCGGTACTGACCGAAACCCTTGACCGACTGAAACCATGAAGCCTTACTTTGGCTGGCTAGTGGCCGGCCTGCTGCTGGCCGGTTGTGCCAGTACCCCCGAACTGAATGCCACGCTGGCAACGCCGGCAGCCAGCGTAAAGGACCAAGCGTTTGAAACCGGCGGCCGCCTGGCCGTCAACTATCAGGGCAAGGGCGAAGTGGCCAGCTTTGCGTGGCAGCACACGCCCGAGCGCGACCAGCTGGACGTAAAGACGCCGATCGGCAATACCGTGGCCAGCCTTAGCCGTGATCGCCACGGCGTGACGCTGAAGGCCAACGGCAAAGAGCAGTACGCCGCCGACGTGGAAACGCTGACCGAGGCCACGCTGGGTTGGCCGCTGCCGCTGTCCAATCTGGCCTGGTGGGCACGCGGGCACGCCGCCCCCGGCTGGCCCGCCAGCTACGCCGACGATGGCCGCCTGCAACAGCAAGGCTGGCTGATCCGCAATACCCAGGACGCCGATACCCGCCTGCCGCGCCGGCTGGAGCTGGAGCGTGAAGGCATGAGCATCCGCCTGGTGTTCTCGCGCTGGCAGTGGCAAACCGAACCGCAACCCTGAACATCATGCAAGCACCGATCTTCCATACCTTCCCGGCTCCGGCCAAACTGAACCTGACCCTGCTGATCACCGGCAAGCGTGACGACGGCTACCATTTATTGGATACCGACTTCCGCTTTATCGATCTGTGCGACAGCATCGATATCGCCGTACGCGACGATGGCATCATCGAACTGCTGAACCCGATGCCGGACGTGCCGGCCGACAGCGACCTCACCGTGCGCGCCGCCCGCCTGCTACAGCAGGCGACCGGTAGTCAGCAAGGCGCCACCCTGCGTGTGCACAAGCGCATTCCAATGGGCGGGGGCCTGGGTGGCGGCTCGTCCGACGCGGCCACCGTGCTGTTGGCGCTGAACCAGCTATGGGGTTGCGGGCTGGACCGCCAGGCGCTGATGCAGCTGGGGGTAAAGCTGGGTGCCGACGTGCCGGTGTTCATCTTCGGCCAGAACGCACGTGCTACCGGCATCGGAGAGGAGCTGACACCACTGACCCTGCCGGAAGCGTGGTATGTGGTATGCAAGCCACCTGTTCACGTGCCGACCGGGCCGGTATTCCAAGAATTTTCACAAAAGTTGTTGACAGGGGAGGTTCGCTTCTCCATAATGCGAAGCCTGTCTGGCGCGACGCAGAAACAAAACGATCTGCAAGCGGTAGTCACAGAAAAATATCCAGCGGTAAAACAGGTTCTGAATCGTTTGAGTGAATACGGTTCGCCGCTGATGACAGGTTCGGGAGCATGCGTGTTCCTGGAGCTGGCAAATGAAGATCAAGCAAAACAGGTATTCCAGTCTTTGTCTGACGATATGACCGTTTATGTTGCCAAGGGGTTGGCCGCACATCCGGTTTCAGGCAAGGAATAGCAAGGATACTGGGGAGTCGCCAAGCTGGTTAAGGCACCGGATTTTGATTCCGGCATGCGAAGGTTCGAATCCTTCCTCCTCAGCCACCATCCTGCATAACTAAAGAATACTGGGGAGTCGCCAAGTTGGTTAAGGCACCGGATTTTGATTCCGGCATGCGAAGGTTCGAATCCTTCCTCCTCAGCCAAGCTTCCAGAGTGAAGTGAGAAAAAGAGCGTGTAAGATGACTTACACGCTTTTTCTTTATCTACCGATCCTAAGGCATTCCAGTTATGGCGGCATACGATAGTTTGATGGTCTTCACCGGGACAGCGAACCCGGAACTTGCACAAAACGTGGTGAAACACCTCGACATTTCCCTCGGTCGCGCCGATGTGGGCAAGTTCAGTGATGGTGAAGTGGCAGTGGAATTGCTGGAAAACGTACGCGGTCGCGATGTTTTCATCCTGCAACCCACCTGTGCCCCAACCAACGACAACCTGATGGAAATCCTGACCATGGCCGACGCGCTCAAGCGTGCTTCTGCCGGTCGCATCACCGCGGCGATTCCGTACTTCGGCTATGCCCGTCAGGACCGTCGTCCGCGCTCTGCCCGTGTGCCCATCACCGCCAAGCTGGTGGCCAATATGCTGACCAGTTCCGGTATCGACCGTGTGCTCACCGTCGACCTGCACGCCGACCAGATCCAGGGTTTCTTCGATATGCCGGTGGATAACGTGTACGCCACCCCGGTACTGCTGAAGGACATCCGTGCCCAGCGCATCGACGACCTGATCGTGGTCAGCCCGGACGTGGGCGGTGTAGTGCGTGCCCGTGCCGTGGCCAAGGCGCTGAATACCGATCTGGCCATCATCGACAAGCGTCGTCCGAAGGCCAACGTCGCTGAAGTGATGAACATCATCGGTGAAGTACAAGGCCGTACCTGCCTGATCGTCGACGACATGATCGACACCGCCAATACCCTGTGCAAGGCTGCTTCTGCGCTGAAAGAGCGTGGCGCCGAGCGCGTACTGGCTTACGCTTCCCACGCCGTGTTCTCCGGACAGGCCGTGGATCGCATCAACAATTCGGACATCGACGAAGTGGTGATTACCGACACCATTCCGCTGTCGGCCCAGGCCAAGCAATGCCCGCGCATCCGCGTGGTATCGATTGGCGGCCTGATCGCGGAAACGCTGCGTCGCATCAACAACGAAGAATCGGTGTCCTACCTCTTCAACGAGGATCTGGTTTCGTCGGGCGCCTGCCTGCCGTAACGTTCAGCCCGCTGGTCGCGGCGGGCTGACAATTTAACTTAAGCTGAAAAGCTCACTGGAGTATCAAACATGGCAATCGAAGTTATCGCCTCCAAGCGTGTACAAGAAGGTACTGGTGCGAGCCGCCGCCTGCGTAACGCTGGTCAAACCCCGGCTGTGGTATACGGCGCTGGTAAAGAAGCCGTATCCATCACCCTGGATCACAACACCATGTACTACGCGCTGAAGAACGAAGCGTTCCACAACGAAGTACTGGATCTGGTTATCGACGGCCAGAAAGAGCAAGTAAAAATCGCTGACTTCCAGATGCACCCGTTCAAGCAACTGGTTCTGCACATCGACTTCGCTCGCGTGTAAAAGATTGCGCCGTGCCGCCTGACGGTAACGGTACTGGGCTCGTTGCAGTTAAACCTGCAGCGGGCCTTTTTCATGGAATGCAGCAGATGACCGCCATCCGTCTGGTAGTCGGCCTGGGCAACCCCGGTGCCGAATACGAAAAAACCCGTCACAACGCCGGCTTCTGGCTGGTGGACGAGCTGGCCTGGCAGCACAAGGCCCCATTACGCGCCGAAGGCAAATACAGCGGCGACGTGTCGCGCGCGGTACTGCCCGGTGGCGACCTGTGGCTGCTCAAGCCGATGACCTACATGAACCTGTCCGGCCAGGCCGTGGGGGCGCTGGCGCGCTTCTACAAGATTGCGCCGGAAGAAATCCTGGTGGTGCACGACGAGCTGGACCTGCCCCCCGGCGCGGCCCGCTTCAAGCAGGGCGGTGGCCATGGCGGCCATAACGGTCTGAAAGACATCATCGCCAAGCTGGGCTCGCCCAATTTCTGGCGCCTGCGCATCGGTATCGGCCATCCCGGCGACCGCAACGAAGTGGCCAACTTCGTGCTGAAAAAAGCGCGCGCCGAAGAGCAGCAAGCCATCGACGACGCCATTGCCAAAGCCATGCAGGTGATGCCGCAAGCCATCGCAGGCGACATGGCCGTGGCCATGAAAACGCTGCACACCGCCGCCAAATAAGCAGCAGGGTTGGCCGCAAGCGCCTGATAAGCAAAGAACACGGCACCGGGTGGTACAATCACGCGGTGTATGCCTGCCCAGCGTGGCAGGCCGGATATTTCGAGGAATCACCATGAGTCTGAAATGCGGTATTGTCGGCCTGCCCAACGTTGGCAAGTCCACCCTGTTCAACGCCCTGACCAAGGCCGGCATTGAAGCGGCCAACTACCCGTTCTGCACCATCGAGCCGAACGTGGGCATCGTGGAAGTGCCGGACCCGCGCCTGCAGCAGCTGGCCGCCATCATCAACCCGCAGAAAATCCAGCCCGCCATCGTCGAGTTCGTCGACATCGCCGGCCTGGTAGCGGGCGCCTCCAAGGGCGAAGGCCTGGGTAACAAGTTCCTGGCCAACATCCGCGAAACCGACGCCATCGTGAACGTGGTGCGCTGCTTCGACGACGACAACATCGTGCACGTTGCTGGCAAGGTAGACCCGATTTCCGATATCGAAACCATCGGTACCGAACTGGCGCTGGCCGACCTGGCCTCGGTGGAAAAAGCTATCGCCCGTGACGGCAAGAAAGCCAAGTCCGGCGATAAGGACGCGCAAAAGCTGGTAGCGGTGCTGGAAAAACTGCTGCCGCACCTGAACGAAGGTAAGCCGCTGCGCAGCTTCAAGCTGGACGACGAAGAAAAAGCCCTGCTGAAGCCGCTGTGCCTGCTGACCATCAAGCCGGCGATGTACGTGGCCAACGTGGCCGAAGACGGCTTCCAGAACAATCCGCACCTGGACAAGCTCACCGCGCTGGCAGCCGCTGAAGGCGCGCCGGTAGTGGCCCTGTGTGCCGCCATCGAAAGCGAAATCGCCGACCTGGACGACGCCGACAAAGCCGAGTTCCTGGCCGAAATGGGCCTGGAAGAGCCGGGTCTGGACCGCCTGATCCGCACCGGCTACAAGCTGCTGGGCCTGCAAACCTACTTCACCGCTGGCGTGAAGGAAGTGCGTGCCTGGACTATCCGCGTTGGCGACACCGCCCCGCAAGCGGCCGGCGTGATCCACACCGACTTCGAGCGCGGTTTCATCCGTGCCCAGACCATCGCCTTTGACGACTTCATCAGCCTGGGCGGCGAAGCCAAGGCCAAGGAAGCCGGCAAGATGCGCGCCGAGGGCAAGGAATACGTCGTGCAGGATGGTGACGTACTGAACTTCCTGTTCAACGTCTGAGTCGCCAAGCCGTTTTCCTGATGTTTCATGAAACACCAGGAAAGCATGAAAATCCCAATAAAACCGCGCAGTTGCGCGGTTTTATTGTTTCATAGCGCTGCTTCAAGTTTCCCGAGCAGTCAATGCATGCCTGAGTACGCTAGCGAGTACAGCTCTTGGAGTATGTGCGAATAAGTGAGTATAGTGCCGCTGTCGCCATGACAAGGAGTCAGCCACATGCTTACCGACACGCACTGCCGCAACGCCAAGCCCAGGGAAAAGCTCTACCGCTTGAATGACCAGCGCGGGCTCTACCTCGAAGTCAAGCCCAACGGAGTCAAGGCTTGGCGATACCGCTTCACACTGGATGGCAAGGCCAGCATGTTTGCGCTTGGCGAATACCCTGCTGTTACGCTCTCTGAAGCCAGGGAACGCAGCGAGGCCGCACGCAAACTGGTCAAGCAAGGCATCAATCCCGCCCAGCAAAGGCAGCTCGACCGCATCCGGAAAGCCAGCGAAGCAAAGAACACCTTCGAGATCGTCGCCAAGGAGTGGCTGCAGACAAAGGACTGGGAAGACGTCACCAAGAACCGGCGTCTGGACATGCTGGAGCGCGTGGTGTTCCCCAGTATCGGCAATATGCCGGTTCGCGAAATAACGCCAGCCCATGTTCTGGACATCCTGCAGAAAACAGCAAAGCGTGGCGCACCCACGGTTGCCGCCGAGGCGCGACGCACCATGTCCGCCGTATTCGAGTTCGCCGTCGCCACCTTGCGAGCCGACAGCGACCCGGTTTGGCCGGTGCGCAAGGCGCTACCAGCAAACAAGACCCAGCACAAGCCGGCGCTCAGCAAAGAACAGATCGGCAAACTGCTGAGCGACTTCGCAAACCACCGCTGCAGCTTTCAGGTAAGTCATTGCATGCAACTGATGTGGTGGACCCTGGCGCGACCGACTGAAGTGGCCGAGGCGGCCTGGGATGAGTTTGACCTTGAGAAGGCTGTTTGGCGTATCCCGGCGCAGCGCATGAAAGCACGCAAGGAGCACGTCGTGCCTCTGCCACGACAGGCAGTGGACATGCTCAAAGGACTGCATGCCATTACCGGCAATCGCAAGCACTTGTTTCCTGGCCGGGATGATCGCAACGCCCCTATGTCCGCCGCATCGCTTCGCCAGGCGCTCAAGGTTTTGGGGTGGAGCGGCGCCTATAGCCCACACGCCACGCGGACCAGCGGTAGTACCCGTCTTAACGAGATGGGCTACCGTCCCGATGCCATCGAGGCGCAGCTTGCCCATGCCGACCAGAACAATGTGCGTCGCACCTACAATCACGCCACCTATTTCGATGAGCGTCGCGCCATGATGCAGGAATGGGCGGACAGATTGGACGAATGGAAAGAGCAAGCACAGGCATGACCACAAAGATCATGGCTCCAGATATTCCCAACTCCGATGCCGTCGCCGAGCTGCGCACCAGAGCAGAGGCAACCTGCGACCGATATGGCGTTCAGCGCCGCGAGCAATGTGTAAATGCTTTCCTGCGGCTGGCAGAAAGTTTTCGTTGGCGTACGATGCCGCCCCCTGAAATTGAAGAAGGCACACTTGAGCAACTAAAAAGACTCCGAGATGCGGCGTCCCGGTTAAGCAAGGCGCTTCGAAGCCTGGATGAAGAGTCGGCGGCGCTATTGCCCGAATTTCTGAGGAAGGACCTGCCTACCCATAAGCTGTTCTGCGAGTCGCTACACTCCGTGAGCAGGCAACTGTCAGCGCCCGGAGCAAGCAGAGAACATGAGGCCAAGGAACTGATCGCCAAGCAGTTTATCGTCACCTGCCAGCAATTCAGAATTCCGATCAAGTGGAGCAAGGAGTTCGAGTACCACTCGGTGAACAGCAAGAACGAGCCATCCGCCTATCTCCTCGGCGCCATCTATGCTGCAGGCGGCATGAAGACCGATGCTGAAACCACGCCTGCTCATCGCGCTAATCACTATCTGGGGCGTTTCAGCAAAGGATTTACCGTCGATATCGATGGAGTTGTAGTCCGGGTGCTGCTGAAGAAAACGGTGATAGAGCCCAATCTTTACATGTCTCAGATAATGAAAGCCGTCTCCGAGGGGCGTGAGCTAACCCTGTCCACAAGCAGCATCCTTACGGCATCTTGCCGAGGATACGAGCTCGGATTGTCTCGGCCATTTTTTGAAACATTCGACTGGCACAGCTGAGGCTACTGCTCGACACCGGTTTGCATGCTGGGTGATTTCAGGCCCGGAAATAGGGAGCGCAGGTGACAACCGCACTCCCTGACTTCATGACCAGATCTTTTGCATGATCCGTTCGTGTTTCAACACGTTACGGGGAACAGCATGCAAATCATCAAGACGCAGGATGTCTGCACGAAGATATCAGTCAGCCGGACAACCCTCTGGCGACTTTGCCAGACTGAAGATTTTCCAAAGCCAGTTCGGCTAGGCCCTGGCGGCCGTTCGATTGGCTTTTTTGCCCACGAGATCGACGCATGGCTTGAGACTCAGGCGGCGGAGCGCGAGCACGCCGGTTGTCCGGCTCGCCAGAGGGCGAAGTCATGAGCCGCATCCGCATTGACGACTCCGCCGAATACTGGTGGTCTCTGCCTTGCAGCCTGCTGCGCGATGCGCGGCTGAGCTATGAAGCGCGAGGCGTGGCTTGCCACTTGCTCTCGCTGGGCCGCAACTGGCAGTTGCGCGCTGTCGCACTGCCGCGCGTGTTGCACGATCAGTCACGAGCGAAAGGCCATCTTGGCCGAGACCTTTGCCGCCGCATCCTGCGCGAACTTGAAGATGCCGGCTACCTGGCGCGGAGGAAGTTCCAGGACGAGGAAGGGCTTTGGCGATGGGAGTCCGTGTTGACACCCATTTCGCAAAAGGTGCCACAGACATCCATCGCCGGCTTGGCCGGCGACGGAGAAACCGTGGACGGCACATCCGTCGCCGGTCGGGCCGGCGATATAGGTGTAAGTGAATACAAGGAAGAAGTAGTAGTGAAAAATATAAAACCACTACTACAGACCGGGGCTGTGGATAACTCGCAGAAAATTGGCGAGGCTTCCGCGCCCTTGGACTTGTCGCACCCTTCCCTTCTACCCTACCTGCGCGTCATAGGCGACGTAACCCGCCGCTTCGGGCCCTCGCTCACGGCAGAACAGATACAGCTTGCCGCTGACGAATTGGCTGGCGTGCTATCGGCGGCCGGCAGTGGCAAGCATGCGGGTATCCGCTCCGTCCGCTCATGGTTGCTGGCCGTAATGAATAGCGCTGTCGAGGGGGAATTCATAGCTGAATTCGCGCCGAATATCGCCCGCTGGCGAAAGAACCGACAGGAGGCGATGGAGGCAGCGCAATCGCGCGCCCCTGTGCAACAGTCAGAAGCCGAGCGTCAAAAAACAAAAGCGGAACGCGCAAAGGCCATCGCCGATTTGAAAGCGATGTTTCATGGCCGGAAGCCATGATCGACGCGGATGAGATGCTTGCACTCATCGAATCGTGCCGATGCGAGATGCAAGCCATGCTTCCGGCCGATGAATTTGCCAGCTTGAGCAGCAAGACCAGGCAGGACTATCGCCGGCTTGGCCGAACGCTGTTGCAGCGTGCCCGCTATGCCGAAGGTGGGGTGGCCGAAGTCATGACGGCCACCCAGCGACCGACAACCTTCTACAAACGCGTCGCAGCGCTTCGCTACTGCCTCTACGCCGATCTTGTCGAACACCTGAAAAGCCTGCATTCCGCGCTCTCTGCCCGACCTGTGGACAGGTTGCAAGTCATGGCCATCCAGGCCCAATTGCAACAACAGCGTGCATTTCTGCGCGAGTTCGATATGGCCCGGCAAAGCGGCCATCCCGGCGAGCGCCGCAAGCGTGCCAGCAAGCGGCAAGCCTTGCGCGGCCTCCCCGGCGACTGGCGCGAGCAACTGTATCAGCGCGCTGCGAAAGGCAAGTATGCCGATGCGATTCTGGTCGCCGCGCTGACCGGCTGCCGCCCGGAAGAGCTCCGGCAAGGCGTGCACATTCGCCGGGTGAACAATCCGCGCAGCGGCATGGGCGAGATCAGATTCGAGATCGATGGCGCCAAGGTCAAGGCGCATCAAGGCCAGCCGCACCGCTTGATCGCCTATGGCGCACACGATCCCCATCCATTGCTGGAGGCTCTGCGCATCCGGCTAGCGGGGCGGCGGGAATTGCTCGTTTGCATTGACAGCCCAGTCAACTTCACCGTCGAAGTCCGTCGGCTGGCACACAGCCTCTGGCCGAAGCACAAGCACACCGTCACGGCTTACTGCCTGCGCCACCAATGGGCGGCCGACCTGAAACGGCATGCGGCAGCGGATTCAGTCAGCCAGGGGCTGGGACATGCCAGCGCCAAAACACGGCGTCACTACGGCCAAGCCAATCAGGCCAGCAGCCGGCATGCACTGCAACCCATCGTCATCGAGGCTGAGCGCCCTGTAAAGCCGACCGCCGCTAAGGTGCCGTGTTATCGAGCCGCCTCAAGCACGGAATCTACGCCCTGACGAGAATCGTGGCGAGGTGGAGCAAAATGCAGTACATTTGCGTGACATTACTGACGAGACGCTGCCATGTCACGCCTGAAGGACGAAACCCTATCCATCCGCACCTCCGCTGAGATCAAGCAGCTTTTGCGCTTGGCGGCTGAGCGCGAGCGCCGCTCGGTGGCTTCGATGATCGAAATCCTGGTGCTGGAGTACGCCCGCGCGCACGATCTGCACGCCGATGGCCTCGCGAAAACGCCAGTCAGGAGCACGCCATCCAAATGACGCAAGCAGCTTCGACAATCACACTCAGCCAGCTTGAAAGCCACCTCTGGGAATCCGCCAACATCCTGCGCGGCCCGGTGGATGCGGCTGACTTCAAGACCTACATTTTTCCGCTGTTGTTCTTCAAGCGCATCTGCGACGTCTGGGATGAGGAGTACCAGGAGATTGTTGATGAGACCGGCGACGAGCAACTGGCCTGGTTTCCGGAGTCGCACCGCTTCCAGATCCCGGAAGACTGTCACTGGAACGACGTTCGCACCAAGGCAAGCAATGTCGGGACGGCCCTTCAGCGCGCGATGCGCGAGATTGAGAAAGCCAACCCCGACACCCTGTACGGCGTGTTCGGCGATGCCCAGTGGTCGAACAAGGACCGGCTGTCTGATGCCTTGCTCAAGGACCTGATCGAGCACTTCTCCAAACTGCCGTTCGGCAACAAGAACGTCAATTCGGACCTGCTCGGCGACGCCTACGAATACCTGATCAAGAAGTTCGCCGACGCCACCAACAAGAAGGCCGGCGAGTTCTACACCCCGCGCAGCGTCGTGCGGCTGATGATCGACATGCTCGACCCCAAAGAAGCCGAGACCATCTACGACCCGGCCTGCGGTACCGGCGGCATGTTGCTGGCCGCCGTGCAGCACGTGAAGGATCAGCATGGCGACGTGAAGCGGCTGTGGGGCAAGCTGTACGGACAAGAGAAAAACCTCACCACCTCATCCATCGCGCGGATGAACCTGTTCCTTCACGGCATTGAAGATTTCCAGGTGGTGCGTGGCGACACCCTACGTAACCCGGCCTTCTTTGAGGTTGATCGGCTGGCCACCTTCGACTGCGTGATCGCCAACCCCCCGTTCTCGCTGGAAAAGTGGGGCGAGGACCTGTGGCTGAACGATCCCTTCGGCCGCAACTTTGCCGGCCTGCCGCCCTCATCCAGCGGTGACTTCGCCTGGGTGCAGCACATGGTCAAGTCGATGGCCGATGTCAGCGGCCGCATGGCCGTGGTGCTGCCCCAGGGCGCCCTGTTCCGCAAAGGTGTGGAAGGCAACATCCGCCAGAAACTGCTGGAAATGGATCTGGTCGAGGCCGTGATCGGGCTGGCGCCCAACCTCTTCTACGGCACCGGCCTGGCCGCGTGCATCCTGGTCTTGCGCAAGCGCAAGCCGGCCAAACACAAGAACAAGGTGCTGATCGCCGATGCGTCACGCCTGTTCCGCCGGGGGCGCGCGCAGAACTATCTGGAGCCCGAGCACGCCGCCGAGATCCTCGGCTGGTATCGCGGCTTTGCCGATGTGCAGGACGCGGTCCGCGTGGTCAGTCTCGACGAGATCAAAGCCGAGGATTGGACGCTGAACATCTCGCGCTATGTCCTGCCGCCATTGCAGGAGGACATCCCACCGCTGCCCGATGCCATCGCGGCATTCAAGGACGCGCTCACCCGCTGCCGTGAAGCCGAAGAGCGGCTCGCGCAGGTCATGACGGAAGGGGGATGGCTGAAATGAGTCACCCAAGCAAACGGATCAGCCAACAAGAACTCGAAAGCTACCTGTGGGGCGCCGCCGTGCTGCTGCGCGGCCTCATCGACGCGGGTGACTACAAGCAGTTCATCTTCCCGTTGCTGTTTTACAAGCGGGTGTCGGATGTGTGGGAAGAGGAATACCAAGCGGCCCTGGCCAACTCTAACGGCGACCTCTCCTATGCACAGTTCGCTGAAAACCATCGTTTCCAGATTCCCGCTGGCGCACACTGGAACGATATACGCCAGACCCCGAAGAACGTCGGTGCAGCCATCCAGAAAGCCATGCGCGCCATTGAGACCGCCAACCCGGATCTGCTCGACGGCATCTTCGGCGACGCCCCCTGGACCAACCGCGAGCGCCTGCCCGACGAAACGCTGAAGAACCTGATCGAGCACTTTTCGACCCGGACGCTGTCGGTGGCGAACGTGCCCGAAGACGAATTGGGCAACGCCTATGAATACCTGATCAAGAAGTTCGCGGACGACTCAGGCCACACGGCGGCCGAGTTCTACACCAACCGCACCGTCGTGCACTTGATGACGCAACTTCTTGCACCTCAGGCGGGCGAGTCGATTTACGACCCCACGTGCGGAACCGGCGGCATGCTGATCTCGGCACTGGACGAAGTGAAGCGCTCCGGCGGTGAATACCGCACGCTCAAGCTCTACGGGCAGGAGCGCAACCTCATTACCTCATCCATCGCCCGCATGAACCTGTTCCTGCACGGCGTGGAGGATTTCGAGATCATCCGGGGCGACACGCTGGCCGAGCCGAAGCACATCGAGGGCGACCGCCTTCGCCAGTTCGACGTGATCCTGGCCAACCCGCCGTACTCCATCAAGCAGTGGAACCGCGAGGCCTGGAGCAGCGACAAGTGGGGCCGCAACTCCCTGGGTACGCCGCCGCAGGGGCGCGCCGATTACGCCTTCCAACAGCACATCCTGACCAGCCTCACCGCCAAGGGCCGCTGCGCTGTGCTCTGGCCCCACGGTGTGCTGTTTCGCAACGAAGAACAGGCCATGCGCGCCAAGATGGTCGAGCAGGACTGGGTCGAGGCCGTCATCGGCTTGGGCCCCAACCTGTTCTACAACTCCCCGATGGAGTCGTGCATCGTCATCTGCAACCGCAAGAAGGTCGCCGCTCGTAAGGGCAAGGTGATCTTCATCGACGCGGTGAACGAGGTCACCCGGGAACGGGCGCAGAGCTTTCTGAAGCCCGAGCACCAGCAGCGCATCCTGACCGCTTACAAGACCTTTGCGGATGTGCCCGGTTTCGCCAAGGTCGCCACCCTGGCCGAAATCGGCGCCAATGCGGGCAACCTCTCGATCCCGCTGTACGTGAAGCGCATTGCCGCCGGCATCGCCACCGACAGCAATGGCGACGCGGTATCGCTGCGCTCTACCTGGGACCAATGGCAAACCGATGGCCGTGCCTTCTGGCAACAGATGGACGCGCTGGTGGAAACGCTGGATGGACTGATTACGGAGGACATCGAGCGTGTCTGACAAGAACAATAAAGCCCTGAAGCCCGGCTGGCGTCGGGTGAAATTCGGCGACGTGGTGCGCCTCTCGAAAGCACGCAGCCAAGATCCGCTGGCGGATGGCTTTGATCGCTACGTTGGCCTTGAGCATCTGGAACCGGGCGATTTGCGCATTCGTAGTTGGGGCAATGTAGCTGACGGCGTGACCTTCACCAGCGTGTTTCAACCGGGGCAGGTGCTGTTCGGCAAGCGACGCGCTTACCAGCGCAAGGTGGCTGTGGCGGATTTCTCCGGCGTGTGTTCCGGGGACATCTATGTGTTGGAAACCAAGGACGCGCAGGTTTTGCTGCCGGAGTTGCTGCCCTTCATTTGCCAGACCGACGCCTTCTTCGATCACGCGGTGGGTACGTCGGCAGGCTCCTTGAGCCCCCGCACGAATTGGACGAGTTTGGCGGACTTTGAGTTTGCGCTGCCACCAATCGAAGAGCAGGCAGAACTTGTCGAAGTCTTGCGCGCGACGGAATCAACTATTGAGGCAGAAACAAACGCAGTGGAGATTAGTCGCGTAACAAGATCTGCTCTTGTAGAAGATGCCTTGGCGGCAAACTTTTCTCCTGAAGTTGCAAAACCGTTGGGAACGTACCTGACAGACCTGAGCTACGGTTCCTCATCGCGTTCATCCTACGAGGAAAAGGGCTATCCAATCCTCCGGATTCCGAATGTCTTGAGAGGACGCGTTGACTACTCAGATCTCCAGCACATTGAACTGAACGATACGGAGTACGAGCGCTTGGCTCTCCGCAAGGGCGATGTCCTGCTTGTACGAACCAACGGAAATCCTCAATACGTTGGGCGTTCGGTGGTCATTCATCACCTACATGAAAAGACGGTGTACGCCAGCTACCTGATCCGAATTCGCTGTGACGACAGTACGTTGCGACCCGCTTTCCTCGCTGAGTTCCTGAACGCGCCGACGACAAGACAGCGCCTTCGAGGAGAAGTGAAGTCCAGTGCAGGCAACTACAACATCAATATTGCCGGGATCAGAAAGCAGCCAATTTGTGCACCCAATGTGGTTGATCAGGATGCATTGCTGCTGAAATTGAAAGATCTTGATGGTGCCATTGAGGTGCTGGAGGCGAGAGCCTCTGCGGCCAAAGCAATAAAGAAGCAGCTATTCGCTGAAATGTGGGGGGCATGATGTTTACCGAATCAAATACCGTCGAAGCCTACGTCCGCGATCTGCTCGCCGGCCCAGTCAAGGCTGTCCCGGCCAACACCGCCCAGGAACCTCAAGCCAGCTACGGTCCCAGCCCCAAAGGCATCGGCTGGCGCTACGCTGCTCCGTCTGAGGTGCCGCGCCAGATTCAGGAAGTGCTGGTCGAGCCGTGGCTGCGCGATGCGCTTATTCGCCTTAACCCGGAGATTGCCGCCCAGCCCGACCGGGCCGACGAGGTGCTCTACAAGCTGCGCGCCATTGTGCTGTCGGTGCGATCGGATGGCCTGATCCGCGCCAACGAGGAAATGACCGCCTGGATGCGCGGTGAGCGCTCGATGCCCTTCGGCCCCAACAACGAGCATGTGCCGGTGCAGCTGATCGACCTGGATGATCTGGCGCAGAACCAGTACATCGTCACCCAGCAGTTCATCTACCGCGCAGGCCCCACCGAGCGCCGCGCCGATCTGGTGTTGTTGGTCAACGGGCTGCCGCTGGTACTGATCGAGGCCAAGACGCCAGTCAAGAAGTGCATCAGCTGGGTGGACGGCGCAGTACAGGTGCACGACGACTACGAGGAGTTCGTACCGGAGCTGTTCGTCTGCAACGTGTTCTCGGTGGCCACCGAGGGCAAAGCCTACCGCTACGGCTCTATCGGCCTGCCGGTTAAGGACTGGGGCCCTTGGCATCTGGATGGTGATGGCGACGATGGGCAGCACCACCCGCTCAAATCTCTCAAGCTCTCGGCCGAGAGCATGCTGCGCCCGCATGTGGTGCTGGACATCCTCGGCAGCTTCACGCTGTTTGCCACCAACAAGAAAAAGCAGCGCATCAAGATCATTTGCCGCTACCAGCAGTTTGAAGCGGCCAACAAGATCGTCGAGCGCGTGCTGGCGGGTTACCCCAGGAAAGGGCTGATCTGGCACTTCCAGGGTTCGGGCAAGTCACTGCTGATGGTGTTTGCCGCGCAGAAGCTGCGCATGCATGCCGGCCTGAAAAATCCCACCGTGCTGATCGTGGTGGATCGGATCGATCTCGACAGCCAGATCACGGGCACCTTCACCGGGGCAGACATTCCCAATCTGGAAAGGGCGGACAGCCGCGAGAAGCTGCAGCAGCTGCTTGCGCAGGACGTGCGCAAGATCATCATCACCACGATCTTCAAGTTCGGCGAGGCCACAGGCAGCCTCAACGACCGCAGCAACATCATCGCCCTGGTGGACGAGGCCCACCGCACGCAGGAAGGCGACCTGGGGCGCAAGATGCGCGAGGCCTTGCCCAATGCATTTCTGTTCGGCCTGACCGGTACGCCGATCAACCGTGCCGACCGCAACACCTTCTATGCCTTCGGAGCCGACGAGGATGAGAAGGGCTACATGAGCAGGTACGGCTTCGAGGAGTCGATCCGCGACGGCGCCACGCTGAAGCTGCACTTCGAGCCGCGCTTGATCGATCTGCACATCGACAAGGCCGCGCTGGACGCCGCCTACAAAGACCTGACCGGCGGCCTGTCGGATCTCGACAAGGATAACCTGGCCAAGACCGCCGCCAAGATGGCCGTGCTGGTCAAGACGCCTGAGCGCATCCGCAAGGTCTGTGAGGACATCGTCGAGCACTTCCAGACCAAGGTGGAGCCCAATGGCTTCAAGGGCCAGATCGTCACCTTCGACCGGGAGTCCTGCCTGCTGTTCAAGGCCGAGCTGGACAAGCTGCTGCCGCCCGAGGCTACGGACATCGTCATGTCGGTACAGGCGGCAGACAAGAAGGAGCATCCAGAGTACGCGGCCTATGACCGTTCACGCGATGAGGAAGAACGGCTGCTCGATCGCTTCCGTGACCCGGCCGACCCTCTGAAGCTGATCATCGTCACGGCCAAGCTGCTGACCGGCTTTGATGCGCCGATCTTGCAGGCCATGTACCTGGACAAGCCGCTGCGCGACCACACGCTGTTGCAGGCCATCTGCCGGGTGAACCGCACTTACTCCGAGCAGAAGACCCACGGCCTGATCGTCGACTACCTCGGCATCTTCGATGACGTGGCAGCAGCGCTGGAGTTCGACGACCAGAGCATCAAGCAGGTGGTCGGCAACATCCAGGAGCTGAAGGACAAGCTGCCCGAAGCCATGCAGAAATGTCTGGCCTTCTTCACTGGCTGTGATCGCACTCTGCAAGGTTATGAGGGCCTGATCGCTGCACAACAGTGCCTGCCCAACAATGAGGTGCGAGACAACTTTGCTGCTGAGTACAGCGTGCTCAACAAGATCTGGGAGGCGCTGTCACCGGACACCGTTCTGGGCCCCTTCGAAAAGGACTACAAGTGGTTGTCGCAGGTGTACCAGTCGGTGCAGCCCTCCAGTGGCCACGGCAAGCTGATCTGGCACTCGCTGGGCGCCAAGACCATCGAGCTGATCCACCAGAACGTGCATGTGGACGCCGTGCGGGATGACCTCGACACCCTGGTGCTGGACGCTGATCTGCTGGAAGCGGTGCTGTCGAACCCCGACCCGAAGAAGGCCAAGGAAATCGAGATCAAGCTCAAGCGCCGGCTGCGCGGGCATGGCGGCAACCCCAAGTTCAAGAAGCTGTCGGAGCGACTCGATGCACTGAAGGATCGCTTCGAGTCCGGTCAGATCAACAGTGTCGAATTTCTGAAGCAGCTACTGGAAATCGCCAAGGAGACGCTGCAAGCCGAGAAGGAGGTCCCGCCCGAAGAGGACGAGGATCGCGGCAAGGCGGCGCTCACCGAACTATTCAACGAGGTCAAGACGGCCGAGACGCCCATCATGGTCGAACGCGTGGTCGCGGACATCGACGAGATCGTGCGACTGGTCCGCTTCCCTGGCTGGCAAGGCACGCAGGCCGGTGAGCGTGAGGTCAAGAAGGCCCTGCGCAAGGCCCTCTTCAAATACAAGCTGCATGCGGATGAAGAGCTGTTCGAGAAGGCCTACAGCTACATCCGGCAGTATTACTGAGGGAATGAACATGAGCGTCAACGCAAGCCAACCCTGGCCTTACCCCGGCGCACGCTGGTGGAAGTTCGATTTCCATACCCACACCCCGGCTTCCAAGGATTCGAGCGCCTGGCAGGCCGCCATCGGCACGGCCGATGAGCTGACGCCGCAGACCTGGCTGCTCAAATACATGGCTGCCGAAATCGACTGCGTGGCTGTCACCGACCACAACACAGGCGAGTGGATCGACAGGCTCAAGGTGGCCTATGCGCAGATGAAGCGAGAGGCCGATGCGGGTACGCCGCCGGGCGGCTTCCGCGAGCTCTACCTGTTCCCCGGTGTGGAAATCTCGGTGCAGGGTGGCCTCCATATGCTGGCGATCTTCGACCCGTCCGCCACCAGTCAGACCATCAGCGACCTGCTGGCGCAGGTGGACTACCAAGGCACGCGCGGCGACAGCGATGGCGTCACCCGCATCGGCGCCGCCCAGGTGGTGGAGCGCATTCTGGCGGCGGGGGGCCTTGCTATCCCGGCGCACGTCGACGGCGACAAGGGGTTGTTGCGGGTCGAGCCTAGTACGCGTAAATGCATGATGGATGCCAATACGGTTAAGGCGGTCTTGCAGGAGCCCGGCATCCTGGCGCTGGAGTGGACCGCATCCTCCAGCCCCGTGCCGATGGTGCTGGATGAACTGAAACTGCGCTTTGCCAGCGTGGTGGGCAGCGATTGTCACAGCTTCCAAGGTACGGCTGTTCCCGGTTCGCGCTACACCTGGATCAAGATGGCCCGGCCCAGTCTGGAAGGCTTGCGCCTTGCCTTGCTGGATGGGCAGGAAGTCTCCGTTCGGCGCAGCGATGAGAGCAACGGCTTTGCGCCGTTCAATACGCCCGAGCATTTCATCGAATCGATTGAAATCCGCGACGCACGTTACATGGGGCGCGGCAGGACGCCTGCGAGCTTGCCGCTCAACCCCTACTTCAATGCTTTGATCGGTGGACGTGGGACCGGCAAATCGACCGTCGTGCATGCCCTGCGCCTGGCCTATCGCCGTGAGAAGGAGCTGTCGCTCAGCTCGGAAGCCGGGCAGACCTTCAAGCGTTTCAATCAGGTTGCCAGGAGCCGCAATGACGAAGGCGGCCTGCGGGCAGATACGGCCATCTGCGTGCAAGTGCAGCGCGATGGCATGCCCTATCGCCTGATCTGGCGGCAGGATGGCCAGGGCCACGCGGTGGAGGAATGGAACGCCGCCACGGGCAGTTTCAAGCCTTCGGCCAGTCAGGCCGTCACCGAGCAACGCTTTCCGGTGCGCCTGTTCAGCCAGGGGCAGATCGCCGCGCTGGCCGGAGACAGCCAACAGGCGCTGCTCAAGGTGATTGACGATGCGGCGGGCACGCAATCGCAGCAGGCCGCTTTCGAGGAAGCCAAGCGTGCCTTCCTCGCCGCACGGGCACAAATGCGCGAGCTGGACGGCAAGCTGCAAGGGCGTGAGGCGTTGACGCTGGCCCTGCAAGACATTCAGCGCAAGCTGGCCCGCTTCGAGGGCGCCGATCATGCCGCCCTGCTGAAAAACTATCAGCGCACCAACCGGCAGAGCCGTGAGTTGGAACGCCAGTTCGACGCCTCCGCCGAGCTGGCAACCCGCTTGAAAGCGCTTGCCGACGATCTGTTGGCGGAAGACTTGCCGGAAGGCTTGTTCGATACCGCCGAGGACGGCCCGGCACTGGGCATTGTCCAGGCGCTGCACGCCGCCATCGCCAAGGCGCAGCAGGACGTCGAGCGCGCGGCAAACGTGCTGCAGGAGCGAGGGCAAGTCCTGAGGGGTGAGCTGGAGGCTTCGCCCTGGTTTGCGCGGATCGGCGCGGCCAAGGCGGCTTACGAGCAGCTCAAGGCCGACTTGCAGCAACAAGGCGTCAGCGACCCCAGCGAGTACGGCCGCCTGGTGCAAGAAAAGCAGCGCCTGGAAACCGAGCTGAAGAAGCTGGAAGCCTTGCAGAAGCAGCACGCCGAGTTGCGCGAGAAGGCCCAATCGCTGCTGGAGCAGGTGCAATCGGCCCGCCGCGCCATCAGCGCCCAACGGAGCGCATTTCTGCAGGCCACGCTGCAAGGCAATCCCTTTGTGCGCATCGAGCTGATCCCGTACAGCCGGGACGCACAGAGCATCGAGCGCTCCTTGCGGGAGGTGCTTGGGGCCGCTGAAGGCAAGTACGTGGACGACCTGTATCAAGAGCAAGAGGGGGCATCCCCCAAAGGGCTCGTGGCCGATCTGCTGGGCACGGTTGATCTGGTCGAGCAGCCGGGCGTATGGGATACGGCGGCCTTCGAGCAGGCGCTATTGACGCAGAAGAAACGCATGTCGCAAGCCAGTGGCGGACAGGCGGAGTTTGGCGGCTGGTTCAATAAATTCCTGAAAGCGGAAGCCGACAAGCGCCCGGAATTCATCGATCACATTCTGTGCTGGTTCCCTGAAGACGGTTTGCAGGTGGAATACAGCCGCAAAGGTGACGGGCGGGACTTTCAGTCCATCGGCCAGGCGTCCGCCGGGCAGCGCGCGGCGGCCATGCTGGCCTTCCTGCTGGCGCACGGCAACGAGCCGCTGGTGCTCGACCAGCCAGAAGATGACCTGGATAACCACCTGATCTACGGACTGGTCGTGCAGCAGATCCGCAGCAACAAACTGCGCCGTCAGCTCATCATCGTGACCCACAACCCCAACATCGTGGTCAATGGCGATGCGGAGTTGATCCACGTACTGGACTTCAACCACCAGTGCCATGTGAAGCAAACCGGATCTTTGCAGGATCAGGCCATGCGCCGCGAAGTCTGCCAAGTGATGGAAGGCGGCGAAGAAGCGTTCGAACGGCGTTACCAACGCCTGGGAAGAGAGGTTTGACATGTTCGACCACATCGCCGACCTGATCGACAAGATTCGCTTGGGAGAGGACTCCTATCTGGAGTTGAAGGAAGTCCGCTTTGCCGGTCAAAAGGTGTCAGCCCCCCATAAAGATTCGCTGGCCGATGAGCTGGCCGCCTTCGCCAACAGCCGGGGTGGTGTGTGCGTGCTCGGCGTGGACGACACCCGTGAAGTGCTCGGTATCCCGCTGGAGCGCCTGGATCTGGTGGAGGATTTCGTCCGGCAGATTTGCCTGGACAGCATCACCCCGCCGCTCGCGCCGGTGATCGAGCGTCTGAGCCTACCCAGCACGTCAGGCGAGCCCTTTCCGGTGCTGAAGATCGATATCGCAAGCAGCCTGTTCGTGCATAAAAGCCCGGGCGGCTATCTGCACCGCGTGGGCAGTGCCAAGCGTGAAATGGCTCCGGACTATCTGGCGCGGCTGTTCCAGCAACGCAGCCAGGCGCGCATCATCCGCTTCGACGAGCAGCCGGTGCCTGGCGCCACACTCGACGACCTTGTAGATGATCTGTGGCAACGTTTTGCCAGTCCGCGCGTGCAGGATTCGCGCGAGGTGCTGCTGGACAAACTGGCCATGGCGCGCCCCGATGCCGACGGCGCACTTCGGCCTACCATCGCCGGCGTGCTGATGGCGAGCAGAGACCCTCGCCGCTGGCTGCCAAATGCCTTCATTCAGGCCGTGGCATACCGTGGCACCGAGGTGCTGCCGCAAGGTGACACAGCCTATCAGCTCGACGCCCAGGACATCACGGGGCCGCTGGATGCCCAGGTGCTGGCGGCTTGCCACTTCGTCCGCAAGAACATGCAGGTCTATGCCACCAAGAATGAGGGCCGGCACGACCTGCCGCAGTACGACATGACCGCCGTCTTCGAGGCCCTGGTCAATGCCGTTGCACACCGGGATTACTCGATCCATGGCGCCAAAATCCGCTTGCGGATGTTTGCGGACCGGCTGGAGCTGTATTCGCCAGGCGCCATCCCCAACACCATGACGGTGGAGAGCCTTCCCTACCGCCAGGCCGCGCGAAACGAAGCCGTCACCAGCCTGCTGGCCAAATGTTCCGTGCCCGAAGCGGACAAAGCGATCACGGGCCGCAGCGCCATGATGGACAAGCGTGGTGAAGGGGTTCAGATCATTCTGGATCAGAGCGAACGACTGTCCGGCAAGCGGCCGGTTTACAGGTTAGTGGATGACTCCGAGCTGTTGCTGGTCATCCCCGCTGCCGAACCGCCCGCAGCAGCTGAATGAGATTGAGAAAATAAGGAAGCACCATGGCCAAGGCTGAAGCCAGCGTTGAAGAATTGGTCTCGATGATCGAGCGCGGTGAGCTGCGCTTACCGGAGATGCAACGGCAGTATGTCTGGCGCTCCACGCGCGTGCGCGACTTGCTCGACTCTCTGTATCGGGGCTATCCCTCGGGGGCGATTCTGCTGTGGGAAACCGATGAGGCCGTGCCCCTGCAAAGCTTTGCCGTCAGCCAAAGCAATAACCCTTATCAGAGCACCCGCCTGTTGCTCGATGGACAACAGCGTCTGACCTCGTTGTCTGCCGTCATTCGTGGCGAGCCGGTGTCGGTGCGCGGTCGCCGTCGGCCCATCGATTTGCTGTTCAATCTGGAGCATCCCGACCAACTGGCCGTCGTGACCGAAGTGGATGAGAACGGCGATGACGCCGAAGTCGATGAGGAAGGCGAACTGGGCGGCGACGAGGCCGACGCCAGCGAAGACGAACTGCTGACGCGCTTCAACAAAATGACCTTCGTGGTGGCGACCCGGAAGCTGGAGCAGTTGCCGCAGTGGGTGAAGGTATCCGAAGTCTTCAAGACCGACAGCGATGCGCCTTTCCTCAAACGTGCGGGCATCAGTGGCTTTGATGATCCGCGTTACGAGAAATACAGTCAGCGCCTGGCCCGGCTACGCGGCATTCGCAAGTACGTGTATCGCATGGACGTGCTGGAGCGAACACTGTCCTACGACGAGGTCACGGAAATCTTCGTGCGGGTCAACTCGCTGGGCGCCAAGCTGCGCAGCTCCGATCTGGCTCTGGCGCAGATCACGGCCAAATGGCGGCACTCGCTGCAGACCTTCCTGGACTTCCAGAGTGCTTGCGCCCAGAACGGTTTCGAGCTTGATCTGGGTTTGCACCTGAAGAATTTGATGGCCTTTGCCACCGGGCAATCCCGTTTTCTGACCGTCGGCAGCCTGACCCTGGACATACTGCAGCAAGCGTGGAAAGAAGCCTGCGAGGGAATGGAATTTGCCCTCAATTTCGCACGCAGCAATCTGGGTATCGACAGCCCTGCCTTGCTGTCATCGCCCTTCTTACTGGTGGTACTGGCCTACTTTGGACACCGCCGCGACTATGCCCTCAGCACGGAAGAGGCGCAGCAGTTGCGCTACTGGGCCTTGGCCGCCAATGCCAAAGGCCGTTTCTCGCGGGGTTCCAGTGAGACCATTCTGGATCAGGATTTGGCGACCATCCGCAATGGCGGCGGCGTCAATGAACTGATCGACCGGTTGCGTCTGCAGTTCGGCCGCCTTGACATCACGCCGGAAGAGCTGGAGGGGCGCAACCAGCGCAGTGCGCTGTTCAAGACCATGTTCCTAGCGTTTCGTGCGGCAGGCGCCAAGGATTGGCGCAGCCACCTGGCCATTGCTCTGGACCACTCGGGCAGTCAGCACCGCTTGCAGTTTCATCACATTTTCCCCAAGGCATTGCTGCGCGGCAGCTACAACCCTCGCGAGGCCGACGACATCGCCAACCTGGCTTTCATCGGCGGCAAAACCAATCGCGCGATCAGCGACAAAGCGCCTGTGACCTACCTGTTGCCGCTGGTGGCGCAGCACGGTGCAGCACCATTCGCCGCACAGTGCATCCCGGTGGAGGAGGAACTGCTGGCACTGGATCACTACAAGGCGTTCTTGCAAGAGCGCCGTAAACGCATCGCGGCGGCACTGAATGCTTTCATCCATGCGACCGCTTGAGCTGTCAGCGCCACCTTGTTGCCACACTGTTCCCCACATGTCGCCACAATGCTGCCGACATGTTCAACACAATGTTGCCACGCTGTTCACCACATTGACGCCACCTTGTGCACACAGTGTTGCCACCATGCCTGACACATTCCGGCCGGGACGCAGCCCAAGATTCGCTTGTCCCCAGCACGATGAGCACATTCTTTGTGGTGGCTCGCGAGAGCACAAAGAATGTGGCCGCTGGGCTCGATTTCGCCAGAAATCGGGCGCGGCGGCGTGGGGACAACGAATGGTCAATGCGTCCAGCCTGCACCTTATGAAACCCCGCTGCGGCCATGCGCCGGGTTGCCGCCCTGTGCGGCTGGTGGGTGAGAGCATGCCGCAAAGGGCATGCCTGCTCGGTGGTGGGAGACTGAACTGACATGGCCAACCCTCGCTCGCTGGTCTACGCGCTTTACACCCATTGGGACACCGTAGAGCTTTTGGTGCGGCTGTCGCGCGAGTTTGCCGTGCTGACCAGCGATCAGGTGTTGAACGGTATTGCCAAGGTATTCGGGCAACGGGATGCCGAAACGCAGGGCGCGGTGCTGCGTGCCCTGGTCAATGCGGACATCCTGCAAACCTTGCCGCGCAGCAGCGATCTGCAGCTCAATGCCTATGTGTTGGAGTTCGTGCGCGGTCTCACCCGTGAACATGAGCTGGGCCTAGCTGCCGTACTGCAGGCGCGTGTTGCGGCCATCCGTGAAGCCACCGAAGCACTCAATGAAGGGATGCTCGGGGCCGACATGGATCGCGTGCGCGGAGCCGCCAACAAGCTAGCAGAACTCTTCCGCCAGGTCAGTCTGCAGCTCGATCAGGACCGGCACGCGCTCTTTGAGCTGGCGGAAAACGCCAAAAGCGCCGACAGCAGCATGCCGATCAGCCAGCGCTACCGCGCGGTGCTGGAAGCCTACGATCATTATGTGGAGCCGATGAACCAGATGATGGACAGCGGCTCGCAGGGCACCTTCTATCGCTATCTGGAAGAAGCGGAGCGTGCGCTCGACTTGAGCCTAGAGCAATTGTCGGTACAGGGCGCACTGTACTCACATCGCCTGCAGTTGCGTCAGGTGGCGCACCAGGCCAAGGAGCTGCGGCGCTTTGGCCGACTGGTGGCGCAACAGTGCGCCGATACACTGCTGCCCTTGCGCGAAGAGCTGCGTCAGCACAACGCGCTGACCAGTGCCATCAGCTTGCTGTTGGGGCAGGTGCGCAAACGCGGCCTGCGTCGCGCACTGTCGCGCCCGACGGATAAGACCGCACTCCCCGTCTGGCGCAATGAGCGCGGTTTCAAATTGCAATTGGGCGATGAGGTGCGGGCGATCATGGCTGCCGTGCGCCAATACCAGCCGCAGGCGGTGGCCTTTCCGCAGGATGAACCCGGCGATGACGTTCCGTTGCTGGAGCAGGTGGACGAAGGCGCTATTCGTGCGCATCTGGCCCTCAGCTTGCCGGTGGAAAATCTGCTCGATTGGCTGCACAGCCATTACGCCCACCTGCAGGATGCCACCCTGCTGCGCCTGTTCCATGACCTGCAACATGAGCCTGGCTGGCAGTTCGAGGGCGCCAGCCAGCCTGAAAAAACCACATTGCAGACGATTCGCGTCCTGCATCACCCTCACCGCGTGAGTATCCCGTAATGACGATCCCACAAGCTCTGGCAGCCGCGCTGTCGCAGATGCCGACATTGGCCGAGCTGTTCCGCCTGTTTCTCTCCGGCAAACACCTGAATCGAATAGCCGAGCCCGCGCTGTGGGCGGAGCTGGAACAGCATGAGGCCAGCTATGTCGGCTTGTTTGCCGCGCTGGGGTTCGAGCTGCGCCTGGATGCCAGGGGCTTTGCCTGGTTTCACAACAGCGAGGCCAACAGCAACATCGGCAAGACGAGCCGCCAGCTGGCCTTGCTGTTCATGGTGATCTTCGATGTCCAGGCCAACGCCGGCAAGGCCCTGCAGCGCTTTACCGATTGGCTGATCGACAGCGCCTGGCTGGCCGAGGTCTACAAGCAACAGCAAGACCTGCTGGATGCCGAGGGTCTCAACCTCGATGCCCTGGTGGAGCTGCTGGGCCGCGCCTGCAACCTCGGCTTTGCAGTGCCAGAGCCGGCGGGCTGGCGACTGCTGCCCGCTGTATGCCGTTACCTCGATCATTTCGAGAGCCTGGCGTTGACGGCCAAGACTGATGGCGACGAGCCGAGCGCGCCAACGGAGGAAGACTGGGCTGCGGATGCGCCAGACGACGAGGAGGACACCTGATGCAGTACGGCTTCCAACGTCTGGTCCTGCTGGGGAGTGCCGGCTACTCGCGCGCCGAGTTGCCGCTCGATGGTGCGGTCTCGCTGGTGGCGCCCAACAATACCGGCAAGACCAGCCTGATCAATGCCCTGCAGTTCCTGCTGATCATCGACCGCCGCCGCATGGATTTCGGCGCGCATGACGTAGACAAGAGCCGGCGCTTCTATTTTCCCAACAACAGCGCCTATGTGCTGTTAGAAGTATCGCTGCCGGAGTCCGGCACCGTGGTGCTGGGCTGCGTGGGCAAAGGGGTGAGCTTCGAGTACGAGTATTTCGCCTATGCCGGGCCGCTGAAGGTCGAGGAGTTCTGCCTGCCGGATGGCACCCTGGTGCCCCAACCGCAACTGGCCAGCCATCTGGCGAGCTTTGGGCGCCGGGTGTTCAGCTACAGCAGCAGCGAATTCGCCGACATGGTCTATGGCGGGCGTAGCCGCAAGCTCGCCAGTCAGCAGGATTTCTGCGTTTTCCGGCTGGAGCACGCCAGCGATGCCAGCGTTTTTCAGCGGGTGCTGACCCGCACGCTGCGCCTAGACAAACTGCGCTCCAGCGAGGTGAAAGACTATCTGCTGCAGATTTTCCGGCGCGATCTGCCGGATGCCAGCATCGACTTCAAGGCGGAATGGGACAAGGCATTCGCCGATCTCAACGCCGAACGCAGCCAGTACCTGGCCGCCGTGCGGCTGCAAGCCACCCTTGGCGAACTGGAACGGAAGCAGGAGGCCCGCCTGGTGTTGCGCGGCAAATTGCTGTGCTGGCGCCCCTTGATCGACGCGGCACTGGGGCAGTGGCAACAGCATTACGAGACCCGCCAGCAAACCTTGCAGCATGAGTTGGCGCAGTGCGATGCCGAGCTAACCCGCCTGCGCGAACAGGATATGCAGTCGGCTGGCGAGAAAAAAGAGTGCGAGTTGGAACAAAAGCAGCTCCGCCAGCAAAGCGAACAGTTGCGTGCATTGCAGCAGCGTTTTGCCTTGATCCCCGACCGCGCCCTGCTGGAGGCGCGCCGGCGCGAGCTGCAGGAACAACGGGATGCGCTGGTGGTACGGATCGGCCAGGCCCAGAGCCGCACGCCAGCGGCCATCGAGCGCGAGCTGGCCCGGATCGAACGGGAATCCGCGCAGCTGGCGCAGGAGTTGCGCACCCAGGGGCAGAACCTCTATCAGCAACTGGCCGGTGTCGTATCTACGGAACAACTCAACGCGCTGAACAAGGTGCTGGCCAAGCCGGCACTGACCCTGGGCAGCGAAGATTTCCGTCTTGATGGCAAGGCCCTGCTTGCGGCCTTGGTCGATGCGAATGCCGAGCAATTCAATTTGCCTGGCCTGCAACTGCGGCTGGAAGCCCTGCCGGCACAGTATCAGCAACGGACCCTGGCGGAACTGAGCGAATTGCAGCAGGAGTTGCAGCAACAGCAGGTTCAGCTGCAAGAACAATTGGCCACCGCCCTGGCTCTGGAAAACGTCAAACAGCAACGCCAAGCGCTGGAGCAGCAACTAGCCGAACTGGATGCCGAATTGCGGGACTACGCGCACATGCAGGACTTGCGGCAAAGCGAGGCCGAGCGCGAGGAGCGGCTGCAGACACTGGCGAAAAAGCTCGCCGACCTCGGCGCCAGTCTGGCGCAGTCGGCAGAGCGGCACCGCGCATTGGATCAGCAGCGGCAGCAGCGGCAACAGGATTTGGCGGCCTTGCAGCAGCAACACCGGCAGATCGAGCAACGCCGTCATCAGCGAGTCGACCACGAAGGCCCCTTCGCCTGGCTGGCCGACCTGCCGCACAGCCCTTGGTTGGCCCAGCCCGAGTTCGCGCTGGAGCAACTGGCCGAGCGACTGCAGACCTATCAGGTCGACTGCCGCCAGTTGCTGGAGCTGGATGAGCAGATCCGCCATCTGCTGGGTGAAATCCATAGCGGCGGATTGACCAAGTATCAGTTTGTCGGCGAACCGGAAAGCGAGATTGTTCGTCTCGTTGAGTTCGCCCATCACCTGCCGCAGGAAGCCGAAGCCCTGGAAAAGAAAGTACGCTCGGCGGTGGTGAATGTGGCAGCCTGCCTGCGCGAACTGCGCGACGGCCTGTTTGCTTTCAAGCGCCGGATGCGCGAGTTCAACCGCAAGATCAGCGGCCGGCAACTTTCCGATCTGGCAGTGTTCAAGATCGAACCCGAAGACGAAACCATTCTGGTCGAGGCCATTGAACTGCTGATCAGTACCGCCGCCACTGTGGACAGTGGCGAAACCTTCGAACTGTTCAACCAGCAGAGCGTGCTCGACGATGATCAACTCAATCGCGCCAAGACTCTGCTGATCGAAGAGGGCAACGCCCGCCATGGACTGCGTGTGGCCGACCTGTTTCGCCTCCGCTTCTGGGTCGGCAAGGCAGATCGCGAGCCGGAAGCCTTCGATGACCTCGACAGTGCCGCCTCCAATGGCACCGTGCTGATGGCCAAACTGGTGACGGGGCTGGCGATGCTGCATCTGATGCAGGATCAGCGTCGCCCCATTCAGGGCATCTGCTATCTGGACGAGGCACTGGCCCTGGACGCCCGCAATCAGCGCAGCTTGATCGACACGGCGGCGGAGTTCGGCTTCTCGTTGATTTTTGCCTCGCCCGCGCCGCTGACGACCGTGCGCTACTGCGTGCCGATTCACACGCGCAACGGCAGCAACCAGATCAGCCGCCATAGCTGGCAGGTCATCGAACCGCTGGATGCCTGAGTATGGATCGAACCCTGCGCGCAGCCTTGCTCAAACTGCATGGCCAACAAGCCCTGCCGGCCAGCTATTTCACCGCCGCTCAGCGCAGCGCTCTGGATCGCTTTGCCCGGCAGACAGGAGCGGTAATCTGCCAGCGTCAGGGGCGCGGTGATGTTTACCGTGTCAGCGATCCGCGACTATTCGATATCCATCTGAGCGCACTCTCCCCCCAAGTCGGGATGCTGGCCACGGACGACCTGCCGCTGCGGGCGCAACACATCGCCCACGCGCGCGACAGCAAAGCGCGCAATCATCAGCATGAGTGCTACTACCCCTTGCTCAAGGCCGTTGGCGAAAAGGTTCTCTGGCGGCAAGGCGAACACGGGAGCGAACTGCCACTCAGCCAGCTCACGCACCACTTCGGGGCTACCAGCCTGCGCATTGAAACTGGCGACACCTGGCAAAGCGGGCAGCCGCTCTGGCTGGTGGAGAACCAGGCGCTGTTTGACCGCACGGATTGGCTGCCAGTAGGAACGCAAGCCACCCTGCTGTACTACGGCGGACAGCTTGATGGCCGGCTTCTCGCTTGGCTGGGGCAGCGCCCGCGTGCAAGCCGTGTCGTACTGTTCCCGGACTATGACGGCGTGGGGCTGGCCAATTTCGTGCGACTCTTTGCACAGCTTGGCGACACTTGCGAATGCTGGCTGATGCCCGACTGGCAAAGCAAACTGGCACGCTATGGTAGCCAGCGGCTATGGCAGGATACGCTTCGGGAGTTCACCAGTGCTGTTCTGCAGTTGCCTGATTATCTGGGCCCGTTAACCGAACAAATGCGCCAATCCGGACTGGCGCTCGAACAAGAAGCGGTCTGGCTATCTGTTCTGTAGGTGCCCTTTGAGTAAGCTCGCAATGTCACCTGGGGCCAGGCCAGCCTCTAGGGACCGCCTCAGCGCCTGCTCCAGTTGTTGCCAGCCCTGCGCTGAAGTGACATTACTGCCTAATGTTTCGGTCAGACGGAACATCAGCCCTTCCAGCAGTTCTTCGTCACCCACGTCCGCTGCGGCCTGCTCCGCCAGCGCCAAGAGGACGTTGTGTGCTGATGCCAACGAGTCGATTGGCACCCCGGCCAATGCTGCAGGGGTGCTGATGACACGATCCACCCTGACGACTGTCGCCAAATCAAGGGCTTGATCGACGCCCGGCTCGATCTCCATGCGGATCAGCACATCGCCAGCCAACAGAAAGCGGGTCTTGATAAGCCCCGGCTGCTCATCCTGAAACAACCACACCGACTGCTTGTCGGCCAGCAGCTTGCCTAGCACGAGCTTGCTGTCATCCAGTGCCCCACGATCCTGCCACTGGTGCAACACGTCGGTACGCAGGCGCCCGCCTTCCACACCGAGGTGGTGCAACAGGCCGACTAGTCGTTTGGCGGAGATCACCTGCTCCTTGCCACGTAGCCAGACCGAGAGGTTGGCAGTGCGGATACCGGTGGCTTCAGCGATCCGCCCCAGCGTTTCCCCGCGCAGTCGTATCAAGGCGGCGGCAAAGCCTGGCAATTGTTCGTTGGCAAGGGTTGGCATGTCGAGCCCTGTGAATTCACTGTAAATCACTATAAGACTTATTGGCCGACAAGACGAGAGTGCGGAGTTTGGCGATTCGCGCAAACCGCTGTTATAGTAATTTATAGTTAGACTATTCGGGAGGCCATCATGCGTAAGCCAAAGCAAGCCCGTCCGTTGCGCCTGCGGGAATACGAAGCAGCCATTGCTGCACTCAAGGAGCAGCATCCCTGGCTTGCCCGGCAAATCGTCGAACCCGCGCCGGGGCATTTGGCCGTGGTGGCACATCTGTTTGCCCAGGTGGAATACCTGCTGCCACCCGCGGTGGTCGCACGAAAGGGCTCACTGTCAGTGAGCTGCAACCGGGATCGCTTGGCCATTCATTACCAGCCGCCGCGACGCCACAGCGAACGTGCAGCAGCAGTGTTCGATCTGATTGCCCAGACCAAGCACCTTTCGCTGCAAAAATGCCCCGTTTGCGGTGTACAGGTTGTCGGGGACGGCATCCGTCCGCAACGCTGTCCGCAACACGACGGCATCCAAGGATTGTTTGCCGAAGAAGTGCGCCGCAGCCGCCAGCTCATCGTCGAACAGAGGGTACAGCAGGTGGTGCACGATCTGGGCAAGGTGACGACTGAAGATGTACGCGCCGCCATGGCTGTTGAGGATGAGCCCGTCCCGAGTGAAGCCAAACCGGAACAGGTTCAGGAGCAGCCGACAGAAACCGCTAAATCAATACTCTTGCCGAGCATCGTCTTTCTCGATGAAGCCGGGCTGGAGACGTTCGTGGATCGCCACCGACCGAAAGGCGACGACAAGTTCAAGCGCGCACAGGCGATGGCGGAGCGGATCAAGCGGGCGGGCCATGGTAGCCGCCAACTGGGCCTGCTGCCCCCGGACTGGAAAGCCCTTCTGGATGAGTTCGCGCGGGCCTTTCCAAACTTCCATGAACTGGCCGAGCTGATGCGTGATCACTTCGCCTTGTCCAGTCTGGGCGATGGCCGGGTGTCCTGGCCTGCCGTGTTGCTGGTCGGCCCGGCGGGCATCGGCAAAACCGAGGCGGCACGCTGGCTTGCCGATCAGCTCGTGCTACCGTTCCGGGTCTTCGACATAGCGAGTACGCAATCAAGTTCGCCGCTCGCCGGTTCCGAATCATTTTGGAGCAATTCCGAGCCAGGCCAGCTCTTTGAGCTGTTGGCCTACCAGCCACTGGCCAACCCGGTGGTGGTACTCGATGAACTGGACAAGGCCAGTAACGGCAGACCGCAATACGATCCGCTGGCAGCACTCTATACCTTGCTGGAACCGCGCAGTGCGCGGGATTTCATCGACCTGTCGATCCGCGACTTTGCCATCGACGCCAGTCATGTCAATTGGATGGCGACCGCGAATGAGCTGGAGGCGATTCCGGGGCCGCTACGCTCACGGTTGACGGTGTTGCACATTCAACCGCCCAGGCCGGAGCAGGTCAGAAGCATTGCGCAGTCGATTTACAACCGACTCCGCGACGAGTCGAGCTGGGGCAACGCCTTTGCCGAGAGGCTGGATGATGATGTCCTGTCCCGTCTGCAAGCCTTGCCGCCGCGCAGTGTGCGTCTGGTTCTTCAGCGGGCCTTGGGCTCGGCAGCTCGTGATGGCAGGAGGGTTGTCCAAGTGCGAGACATCAGGCCACTAATTGAGCTCAATCGTCGAGGCGTAGGATTTACTGGGGATGGTTGGGATTGAGCTAGGTAGGATAACTTGTGCCATTAATCATGCAACGTGGCGACTCAACATTCAAATGCTGCTATTTGTGCTAGCTAAAATGCTTGCACGGTGAGATGTTGTTTTTTCACACCGTTTGAACAAAATGACAGAAAAGATGAACCAACCGTGCGCCGTCCTGGTGCGACCACGCATCTACATCGGCGATGGGATCGCCATCGGTCCCGGCAAGATCGACCTGTTGCGGGCAGTCGGCGAGACCCGCTCCATTGCAGCAGCGGCCCGTTCTCTCGGCGTTCCCTACAAGCGCGCCTGGCTGCTGATCGATTCCCTGAATCAAGGGTTTGGGCGTCCGGTTGTCGAAACCGCGACTGGCGGCAAAGGCGGTGGTGGCGCATCCCTGACAACGTTGGGGCAGCAGCTCATCGCGTGTTACGACACGCTGGAAGCCAGTCTCAACGCCAGCGCAGGCAAGGAACTGCAAGCCCTGCGCGAGCTGGCGAACTGATCCACTCTTGATTTCGGTTATGGCTTGGCATGGATGGTGCTGTATGCTTTGCGTTATATCTTTTTTGACCTAACGATGTAGCGAACCCGACAAAGGCATCTTCGACGGGTTCGGTTGCGCCACAACTTGACGAGATGGAACCGCCCATGAAACTCCTGCGCCCCTTGCTGCTCGCCTGTTCGCTGCTGTTCGCGGCGACGGCGCATGCCGAGAAAGTCACCGTCGCGGCGGCGGCCGATCTGAAGTTCGCGATGGGTGAAATCGTCGCCACCTTCAAGAAGGCCCACCCCGCCGACGAGGTGGAAGTCATCTACGGCTCATCTGGCAAGTTCCACACGCAGATTCAGCAGGGTGCGCCCTATGACTTGTATTTCTCGGCCGACATCGCCTTCCCGCGCGAGCTGGCCAAGGCGGGCTTTGCCGCCTCGGAGGTCAAACCCTATGCCTTCGGCCGCATCGTGCTGTGGAGCGCGGGCATGGATGCCAGCAAGATGACGCTGGCCAGCCTGACCGATCCCAAGATCGCCCGCATCGCCATCGCCAACCCCAAGCACGCGCCCTACGGCAAGCGCGCCGAGGAAGCCTTGCGCGCCTCCGGCCTGTGGGAAAAGGTCGAGCCGAAGCTGGTCTATGGCGAGAACATCGCCCACACGGCCCAGTTTGTGCAGACCGGCAATGCCCAGGTCGGCATCATCGCGCTGGCCCTGGCGGTCAATCCCGAGTTGGCCAACAAAGGGGGTTACTGGCTGATTCCCGACAAGCTGCACGAGCCGCTGGAGCAGGGCTTCGTCATCACTAAGCGGGCCGCAGGCAACGCCCTGGCCCGCCGCTTCGCCGACTACATGGGCAGCCAGCCGGCGCGGGCCGTGATGACCAGGTACGGCTTCGTCCTGCCGGGCGAAGCCGCCGGCAAGTAGGGCGCGGCCATGAGCGCGCCCGTCCGCAACGGCCAAGGCTTCGTCGCCGGTTCGTTGATCGGCACCCTAGGCGGCCTGATCGGCCTCGGCGGGGCCGAATTCCGCCTGCCGGTGCTGGTCGGCGTGTTCCGTCTCGGCGCCTTGGAGGCCGTCATCCTCAACAAGGCCATGAGCCTGGTCGTGGTCGCCGCCGCGCTGCTGTTCCGGGGCGGCACGATTGCGCCGGACACGCTGGCCGACCACCTCGACGTGGTGCTGAACCTGCTCGCGGGCAGTCTCGTCGGGGCCTGGTGGGCGGCAGGCCATGCCATCACCTTGGCCCGCCAGTGGCTCAATCGCATCATTCTGGTTCTATTGATCGGCTTGTCCCTGGTCATGCTCTCGGAAGCTTGGGCCGGTGTGCATGAAGGCAGTACGCCATTGTTCGAGGCCGGGCCGCTGCGCCTTATGGCCGGTCTGGTCGCTGGCCTGGGCATCGGCATGGTCGCCGCCTTGCTGGGTGTGGCCGGTGGCGAGCTGCTGATTCCGGTCATCGTGTTGCTCTACGGCCTGGACATCAAGCTCGCGGGCAGTCTGTCGCTGATGGTCAGCCTGCCGACCATGATCGTCGGCTTCGCCCGCTACACCCGCGCCGACGCCTTCCAGGTGCTGCGCGAGGAACGACCGCTGATGGGCTGGATGGTGAGTGGCTCTATCCTGGGCGCAGCCATCGGCGGCCTGCTGCTCGGCCTGGTGCCGACCGGCGCGCTGATGGGCCTGCTCGGCATCGTCCTGCTGGTCTCGGCCATCAAGACCTTCCAGCACGCGCATTGAGCGGGAGGGAACATGCTGACCGATAGCGATCTGCAAGCCCTCTGGCTGACCGTGCGCCTGGCGGGCATCGTCACCCTGATCCTGCTGCTGGTCGGCACGCCCATCGCCTGGTGGCTGGCCCGCACCAAGGCGTGGTGGAAAGGCCCCATCGGTGCGGTGGTGGCCTTGCCCTTGGTGTTGCCACCTTCGGTACTGGGCTTTTACCTCTTGCTGGCGATGGGGCCGAACGGGCCGGTAGGCCAACTCACCCAGGCGCTGGGACTCGGCCCGCTGCCCTTCACCTTCTGGGGGCTGGTCATCGCCTCGGTGTTCTACTCCCTGCCCTTCATGGTGCAACCGCTGCAAACAGCCTTCGAGGCCGTGGGCGACCGGCCGCTGGAGGTGGCCGCCACCCTGCGCGCGTCACCCGTGGATGCCTTCTTCACCGTCGCGGTGCCGCTGGCCGCACCGGGCTTCCTGACGGCCTCGGTCCTGACCTTTGCCCACACGGTGGGCGAGTTCGGCGTCGTGCTGATGATCGGCGGCAACCTGCCGGGCGTCACAAGGGTCGCCTCGGTGCAGATTTACGACCACGTAGAGGCCTTGGAATACATGCAGGCGCACCGCCTCGCGGCGGTGATGCTGATCTTCTCCTTCCTCGTGCTGCTGGCTCTGTACGCCTGGCGACCCAATCCGAAGAAGGGAGGCTGAGATGGCGGGCATCGATGCATGTTTCCGACTCGACTGGCCGGGCTTCTCCCTCGCCGTGGATCTCAGCCTGCCCGGCCGGGGTGTGACCGCCCTGTTCGGGCACTCGGGTTCCGGCAAGACCACGCTGCTGCGCTGCATCGCCGGTCTGGAACGCGCACCGCAAGGGCGGCTCACCGTCGCTGGTCAAGTGTGGCAGGACGCCGGGCACTGGGTGCCAACCCACCAGCGGCCCATCGGCTACGTGTTCCAGGAGGCCAGCCTGTTCGCCCATCTGACGGTGTTGGGTAACCTGCGCTACGGCATGAAGCGCAACGGCGAGGCGCAGCGCGTGAGCCTCGACCGCGCCATCGAGCTGCTGGGCATCGGGCATCTGCTCGACCGCAAGCCGGATCGCCTCTCCGGCGGCGAACGCCAGCGGGTGGGCATCGCCCGCGCCCTGGCGGTCAGCCCGCGTCTGCTGCTGATGGACGAGCCTTTGGCCGCGCTCGACCTGAAGCGCAAGCAGGAAATCCTGCCCTACCTGGAGCGTCTGCACGACGAGCTGGACATTCCAGTGCTTTACGTCAGCCACTCGCCGGACGAGGTGGCACGGCTGGCTGACCACCTGGTGGCGATGGAAGGCGGGAGGGTACTGGCCAGCGGGCCGCTGGCCGAGACGCTGGCCCGCCTCGATCTGCCGATCCGGCTCGGCGAGGATGCCGGGGCAATCCTCGACGGTACGGTGGGCGAAGTGGACGGCAACTGGCACCTGGCGCGTGTCGATTTCGACGGCGGCAGTCTGTGGGCGCGTGACCATGGTCTGACGGTTGGCCGCCGCGTCCGGGTGCGGGTGTTGGCGCGGGATGTGAGCCTGGCCATCGAGCCTGGACAGGGCAGCATTCAGAATGTGTTGCGCGGCGTGGTGGACGCGATGGGCGGTGATGACCATCCTGGTCTCGCGTTGGTGCGGGTCAGGGTGGGTGAGGCGGTGCTGCTGGCACGCTTGACCAAGCGGGCCGTGAGCACGCTGGGCGTGGGCGTTGGCATGCCGATCTGGGTGCAGGTCAAATCGGTGGCGCTGCTGGAATGAACGCAGGTCTTGATTCGGAAAGGTGGACGTGGATCGCCTGATACTCGAACGGCAGCAGGTCTGGATTTACCTGAGCGCCATCCTGGCCGGTCTGCTCGTGGGCAGCCTGTGGCCGAGCACGCACGCGGTGCTCGAAACATTGCTGTGGCCCACTCTGGCACTGCTGCTGTTCGCCACCTTTGTGCAGGTGCCGCTGCTGCATGTGCGCGAGGCCTTCGCGGATCGTCGTTTCGTGACGGCCGTGCTGGCCGGGAACTTCGTCATCCTGCCGTTGCTGGTCTGGGGCATGGTGCAGTTCCTGCCAAACGAGCCGGTGCTGCGGCTGGGCGTGTTGCTGGTTCTGCTGGTGCCCTGCACGGACTGGTTCATCACGTTCAGCCAGCTCGCGGGCGGCAACGTACCGCGCGCCATCGCGGTGACGCCCATCAACCTGCTGTTGCAGTTACTCCTGTTGCCGCTGTACCTGTGGGGGATGATGGGCGATGATTTCTCGAGGGTGGTGCGTCCTGAACAGGTGTGGCCGGCCTTGCTGGTTGTTCTGCTGCCGCTCCTTGCCGCGGTGTCAGCGGAGCGCTGGACCGAAGCCCGCAGCCATCGGTCCAGGGTACGAGAGCACCTCGCCTGGTGGCCCGTGCCCTTGCTGGCCACGGTGGTGTTCCTGATCGCTGCCGCGCAGGTGGGCACCGTTCGGCAGGCGCTGGGCTTGCTGCCGGTGATCGTGCCGCTGTTCGTGGTGTTTCTGGTGCTCGCTGCCATGCTCGCCAAGATCCTGGCCTGGTGGCTGAAGCTGCCCGTCAATCAGGGCCGCACCCTGGCGTTCAGCCTGGGCACGCGCAATTCCTTCGTGGTACTGCCCTTTGCCCTGTCGCTGCCCGCCGGATGGGAAGTGGCGGCGGTGGTGATCGTGGTGCAGTCGCTGGTCGAACTCTTCGGCATGGTGGCCTACCTGTGGTGGGTGCCCCGCAGCCTCTTCAAGTAAGGACCATCATGGAAAAATGGGTTTTCTACGCCTTCGTGTCGATGTTCTTCGCCGGCTTCACGTCGGTGATCGCCAAGATGGGCCTGGCAGGTATTTCGGGCGAACTGGGTCTTACCATCCGCACGCTCTTCGTGTGTGGGTTCGTGCTGATCTTTGCCTGGCTGGCAGTGCCGTTTCAGGAGCTGGCCTTGGTCGGTCAGCGCAATCTGCTGTGGCTGGGGCTGTCCGGCGTAACCACTGCCCTGTCCTGGATTTTTTACTACAAGGCGCTCAAGGTCGGCGACGTGGCCACGGTGGCGCTGATCGACAAGGGCAGCGTGGTCGTCGCCATGCTGCTGGCCTGGCTGCTGCTGCGCGAAGTCATCACCTGGCGCATGGTGGCCGGCGCTGCGCTGATCGTGGCAGGGTTGCTGGTGATCGCCCGCAGATAGCACCGGCTTCAGACATCGCCAGTCATGCCGAACTCGATAGGCGTCTTGACATAGAAAACCCGCACGTTCTCATCCCGCAGGCGCGCAAACAAGCGCTCCGCCTCATCGGCGGTCACCGCCATGGTGACTTCTAGCGGCTGGTCGGCCTGCTCGAAGAAATGTGAGGAATGGATGCGGCCTGCGTGCCCATAGCCCTCGGCGGCCGTCGTCAAGGTCGCACCGCGCAGCCCCAGCCGCCGGGCTTCTTCGAGCAGCCACTCGCCAAGCGGCGTGCATCCATGCCGCCGATCCTGCTGTGTGAAAAACGTCAGTTGGTAGCCTTGCATGCCGGTCTCCTGAATCAGAATCGTTTGAAAGCCGCGACCGTGCCAAGGCCGATTAGGGTCATCAGCAGCGAGCCGCCGACATGAACCGTGATGGCCGTCGCCGCCATGGCAAGTCGCCCCTGCTGGATCAATGTCGTGACTTCAGCAGAAAAGGTCGAGAACGTGGTCAGCCCGCCGAGAAAGCCGGTAATGATCAGCAAACGCCACTCGGGCGCCAGGTTCGGCGCAGCGGCAAAGACCGCCAACGCGACGCCGATGAGGTAGCCCCCGATCAGGTTGGCGGCCACAGTGCCCGGTGGGATCGCGGGAAACAGGGTGTTGAGCGATAAGCCCAGCAGCCACCGCGATACAGCCCCGAGCGAGGCACCGATGCTGATGGCAAGTATGGAATGGAGCATGCCTTGTCCTCATGGTTTCTTGTTGAAACCGGACTGGCGGGCAAACACCTACGCCCCCAGTCCGGGGTCTGCGTAGGCATCATCAGCCGCAGGCGCGGCGGTTGGCGGAGGAATGCCATCTCCGTGAAGCCCTGATATTTTATCCGGGCTGGTGCGATGGCACCAGAGATGGCATTCAGGGGCAACTGTCATCGCAGCAGCAGGGTAGGAATGGTCGATGAGCGAAGTAGCTCGGTTGTCTTGCTGCCGAACAGCAGGCTGCGCAGCGGTGAGTGACCGAACGCACCCATGATCAGCATATCGATGGACTGCGCTTTCACCGTCTTGGCAATGATGCTTTCCGCATCGCCGGGAATCAGCGAGGCGGTCACATCGAAGCCTGCCGCTTCCAAGGTGGTCTTGGCCCAGTCGAGCTGCTTGGGGGCATCCGGACTTTCCTTGCCAGCCATCAGCAGATAGATCGGCAGACCACGGAACAGCGGGCTGCCCGCAACCATCTCGACGCCACGCCGGGTCACGTTGCCGCCATCGAAGGCAATCATCACGCGCTGCGGCTCCTTGAAGCCTTCCGTTACGGTCAGGATCGGCTTGTGCAGGGCGCGCACGACGCGTTCGACGTTTCGGCCAAGGTCGCGTTGGGTGGTCTCTGCGGCTTCGCCACGGCGACCCAAAACCAGCAGGCGCACGCCCTCAGCCTGCTCTGCAAGCGTTTCCTCCAGTTCGCCGTGCCGCTGGCGAACATCGACCAGTGAGGTCCCATAAGCGATGGCCCGCTCACGCAGTCGGTTGAGGAAGAGGCGGCCTTGCTCGCGGGCATGCTTGGTGCGGGCCTCGTCTTCGGAGGAGAGCTTGGTCAGCAGATTTTCCTGGGCGTCGATGCCGATGGCGCCGCTGTGATCCTCGCTCGATCCCAATTCGGGGTGGCGGTCGATGACGTGCAGAAACTCCAGTGGCGCATCCATGCGCCGAGCTGCCCATGCAGCGTAGTCGGCCACGTAGTCGGCGAAGTGGGATTGATCCACGCAGGCCAGCACTTTGTTTTCGTTGTTCATGATCTTGTCTCCTATCAGTGGCCCATCAGCATGTCGTCGGCACCGTCTTTGTCATGCACGGCGAACTTGTCCACCAGTGTGGCGCTGGCTTCGTTCAAACCGATGACCTCCACCTCGGTGGCTTCACGGCGGAACTTGATGACCACCTTATCCAGGGCACTGACGGCGGTGATGTCCCAGAAATGGGCGCGGCTCACGTCGATGCGCACCTTTTCGATGACTTCTTTGTAGTCGAAGGCATTGATGAATCGATCCGCCGAAGCGAAGAACACCTGACCGGTGATGGTGTAGCTGCGCACGCGGCCTTCGTCCTCGGTGCGAGAGGTGACGCGCAGAATCTGGCCGACCTTGTGCGCGAAGAAGAAGCCTGACAGCAGCACGCCGACCAGCACGCCCTTGGCCAAGTCGTGGGTGCCGACCGTCACTACCACGGTGGCCAGCATCACCACGCTGGAGCTTTTGGGGTGCTCGCGCAAATTGCGGATCGAGGCCCAGTTGAAGGTGCCGATGGACACCATGATCATCACGGCGACCAGCGCCGCCATCGGGATGCGGGCTACCCAGTCACCGATAAACACCACCATCAGGAGCAAGAAGACACCTGCGGCCAGGGTGGAGAGTCGGCCACGGCCACCGGACTTCACGTTGATGACCGACTGGCCAATCATGGCGCAGCCTGCCATGCCACCCAAGAAGCCAGTGGCGATATTCGCCACCCCTTGGCCCACGCATTCGCGGTTCTTGTTGCTGTTGGAGTCGGTCAAGTCATCGACGATGGAGGCCGTCATCATGGATTCCAGCAGGCCGACGACCGCCAGGGTGGCCGAGACCGGGAAGATGATCGCTAGCGTTTCGAGGTTCAGTGGCACATCCGGCAGCAGGAACACCGGCAGGCTGTCGGGCAGCTGGCCCATGTCGCCCACGGTGCGAATGTCGAGGCCGAGGAAGATCGCGACGCCGGTCAGTACAACGATGGCAACCAGCGGCGACGGCACCGCCTTGGTGATGTAGGGAAAGCCGTAAATGATGCCGAGGCCCGCCGCCGTCATGGCATAGACGTGCCACGTCACATTGGTCAGCTCAGGCAACTGCGCCATGAAGATCAGGATGGCCAGCGCATTGACGAAGCCGGTGATGACCGAGCGCGAGACGAAACGCATCAAGGCGCCGAGCTTGAGCCAGCCCGCAATGATCTGGAGCACGCCAGTCAGCACCGTGGCGGCCAGCAGATATTGCAAGCCGTGCTCTTTGACGAGCGTGACCATGACCAGCGCCATCGCGCCCGTCGCAGCAGAAATCATTCCAGGGCGACCACCTGCGAAGGCGATGATCGCCGCGATGCTGAACGAGGCGTAGAGGCCGACCTTGGGATCGACGCCAGCGATGATCGAGAAGGCGATGGCTTCGGGGATCAGCGCCAGCGCGACGACGAGGCCCGCTAGCAGGTCGTTTCGGACATTGGATAGCCAGTCCTGGCGTAAGGATTTCATCATTCTTCTATTCCGTGGTGGTTGCCAGCCAGTGGTGGCGGTTGGGGCGAACACAAGCGCGTCTTCCCGACCAGCGGAATAGAGAACAAACCCCGAGTGATCCGGGGCCAGCAAGACGCAGCGAATCGGACGTGCAGCCTCGTGCGAGCGTGGTGTGCGGTTGAAGCTGGCTCGCAGCGAGAAAGAGACTTACACGGGTAGGAACTCCGATAGTGGCTTGCTGGTTCTTTGGGGAAGTATAATTTTATCGCATATGTGGCGGCGCAACAATGCAGTAAGGCTGCGTCATTGTTTGGCGCCCCAGTCGCGACAAGACATCGTAAAAGGTTTCCGAACGATTTGTATCGTGGAATGCGTGATCTCGAAGCGTTCGTGCAACGAATCCTCAATGCGCCTTAAAAACGAGTCGTCCTGCTGCCAAGTCGGCATCACCAAGTGCGCGGTCATGGCGGTTTGTGCCGTGTCAAGCGCCCAAATATGCAGATCGCGCACCGCCCGTACACCTTCCAGGTTGGCCAGATAGTCATGCACTGCCCGTGGGTCGATACCGTCTGGAACACCATCGAAGAGAAGGTGTAAGGACTGCCTGAAGAGGCTCCAGGTACCCCAGACGATGAGTGCTGCGATCAGCAGACTGACCACCGGGTCCAGCCAGATCCAGCCCATCCACAGCGTCAGGGCTCCAGCCACCACCACCCCCGCAGATACCAGCGCATCAGCAGCCATGTGCAGAAAAGCCCCCCGGATATTCAGGTCAGTATCGCGACCGCGCATGAACAGCAGTGCTGTTGCGGCATTGACGAGGATGCCCACACCTGCCACCGCCATAATCGTTGCACCTTCGTGGCCATTCGACACTTCCGGTGACGTCAAGCGTCCGACCGCTTCCCAGCCGAGCGCACCCATGGCCACAAGCAGGAGTAAGGCATTGGCAAATGCCGCGAGGATGCTGCCCTTTTTCCAGCCGTAAGTGTGACGTGGGGTTGCCCGCAGCTTGCCAGCCAGCGCGCCGCCCCACGCGAGCACCAAACCGGCCACATCGGCCAGGTTGTGCCCCGCATCGGCCAGCAAGGCCAAGGAGCCGGACGTCCAGCCATAGAAGGCTTCCACTCCGACGAAGACCAAGTTTAGCGCAATGCCGACGGCAAACGCCTTACTAAATCCGCCGGGTCCATGGCTGTGGTCGTGGCTCATTCAGGCACATCCTTGTGAGACGCGAAGCGCCTGATTGAGTTGATCGACCAGTTCCGCCCAATCGGAGTCCTGTTGCAGGGCTTCACGAAGAAATCTGGATTGCGCAGGAGTCCAATATGGCGCATCGGGCAAGGCGATTGTCCGGCCCGAGCGTCCGATGTGCGGCAATGAAGCGTCCAATGTCGTCCTGGTGATTCGGCAGACCCAACTGTGCGAACAGATCGTGAAAACGGTGGATGGCGGATTCCATTCTCAACTCCTCATAAACGGCGCATTACGCCAGAGAGATCGGTGCTCGGTGCTACCGTATTAAATACCGTGCCGTACTTCTTGATATTGTCATGTAGTAGTTCAATGCGGCGATCGGTTTCGTCGGTATCCACAATGATTTCGTAGCGGATGCTTTCCATCTTGGGTGGCACATCCTGTCGTACGCCATCCACGGTCACCTGCACGCCGCGCAACTCGAACTTGAGGATGGGCACAACACGCTCGATGCCCTTGATCATGCAGGCCGACAGCGCGGCCAGCAGCAGCTCGGCCGGGTTAAAGGCCTGGGAACTGCCAGCCATGTCGGTGTCGAGTGTGATGTGCGCCAATTTACAGCTGGCCTCGCTGCCGTGGGCATCGATTCGGCGTGCATCGACATGAAATCGCATCTTGGCCGGGGTGTCGCTCATGCCGCTACTCCTTTGCCGAAGTTGGGGCGCAGCAGCCTGTTGGCGATGCCACCGGTGCCGGGCCACCACAACACGAAGACGTCGTAGCCGCGGCAGGTGCTTCGTAACGCTTGCCAATGACCGGAAAACCCTTACGCATCCACTTGAGCAGACCACCCTCCATGTTGCTTACGTGAGTAAATCCCCGAAACTGCAGGTAGTACGTGGCCTTGAGGCTACGCTCTCCACTCTCGCAGACCAGCACGAGCTCTCGATCCTTGGGCAGTTCACTCCAGCGCTGTTCCATCTCGAACAGCGGAATGTTCACGATGGCGGGTACATCGAAGGTGATGCTTGCCACTTCGTCGCGTTCGCGAACGTCTACCAGCAAGGCACCTTCTCTCACCAAGCGCTGAGTGGTGGTTGGACAGACCTGCTTGGCATCTCCCAGCGTCTGATGGTCAATCATCTTGCGCTCCTTCAAGCTGTTAGCCATTGTTCGATTTTGTCGCGGCTGGGCACGCCACCGGCGTGCACTACCTTGCCGTCGATCACCACGCCTGGGGTGGACATGACGCCGTAGCCCATGATGTCGCGCAGCTCTTCCACCTTTTGCAAGTTGACCTCGACGTCCTTGGCCTTCGCCACCTGGTCGATTAGCGCGATGGTGCTCTTACAGTTGGCACAGCCAGTGCCGAGAACTTTGATCTCTTTCATCTCAATCTCCTCACAAAACCCAGTTGAAAACAAAACCCACGATCAGGATGCCGCTGGCAACCACACCGACGAAGGTGGCGATCAGCCGGATTTTCAGCACCTTGCGCAGGATCACCATTTCGGGCAGCGACAGCGCGATCACGCTCATCATGAACGCCAGCACCGTGCCCAGCGCTGCACCCTTGGCCAGTAGGGCCTGCACGATGGGAATGACACCCGCTGCATTGGTGTACATGGGCACACCGATCAGAACCGCCAGCGGCACCGACCACCAGGCGTCCTTGCCCATGAAGCTAGCCATGAAGTCCTCGGGCACCCAACCGTGGATGCCAGCGCCAATGGCGATACCGGCCAAAATGTAGGGCCAGACCTTGCCCACGATCTCGCGCACTGAGGCAAACCCCGCCTGCACCCGGTCGGCCAGTGTTGTCTCGGCCGCCTCGTAGCCGACCGACATCTTTGGCATGTCACGCACCCAGTCTTCCAGGTACGCTTCCATTTTCAGGCGGCCAATGATCCAACCTGCCACGATGGCCACTGTCAGGCCCAGCCCCAGGTACAGCGCGGCAATCTTCCAGCCAAACATCCCGAACAGCAGCGCCAGTGCCACTTCGTTGACCATGGGCGCAGAAATCAGGAACGAGAAGGTCACACCCAACGGCACCCCCGCTTGCACGAAGCCGATGAACAGCGGCACCGCCGAGCAGGAGCAGAACGGGGTGACGATGCCCAGCGTGGCGGCCATCACGTTGGCCATGCCTTCGGTGCGTCCAGCCAACAGCGCGCGGGTTCGCTCTGGCGTGAAGTAGCTGTTGACCATACCCATGACGAACACTACGCCGGTGAGCAGCATCAAGACTTTGGGGGTGTCATAGAAGAAGAATTGCAGCGCACTGCCCAGGTGGCTGTCGCGCGCAACCGGTAACGTTGCAACCAGCACTTCAGAGGCTGGGATCAGCGATTGGTACAGGCCCCACCACAGCAGGGCGGCCACAATCAGGAACAGGGTCGGGTTGCGCTGAGTCCAGCGCATGGCGAGGGCGGTCATCGGTCTTCTCCGTTGCGTTGTTCAGCGAGGTGTTGGCCTATGCTGAACGATCTGCAAAGAAGACGAATGATTCAACAAAAGGATTCAGGCAGGAGGACGCGGCGTGTGGCAGCACACCTGCCCGGTGTCATCGAATCTGACTTGACAGTTCACAACCAAGCTGTGCCGGAGCCGCTTTCTGGCTCGCAGCAGGCGTGACTTTGCGGCAGCCAGGGTGAGCTGGTTGGCCTCTGCGTAAGCCCGTACGGTCTGCCCTTGGAGGTCGCAGACTTCGATGATGTGACGGTCTTCGGCATCCAGTGCTGGAAGGTTGCGTTCTACACACACATCGAGTTCATCAACTGGCCCCCGCTCTGAAGCAGGGGGAGCGGCCAATGTTTCGGTCAACTCGCCCGACAGTTCGGCGTGGGGCTTGGCCAAGCGGGCTGCATCGATCAAAGCATTGCGTGCCACCTCGAACAGCCACGCCTTTTGGTTACCCAGTAAACAAAAGCCTTTGCCTTGACGCATGGCCTTGAGGAAGACCTCCTGCAGGAGATCTTCTGCCGCATGACGGTCTGGGGCGCGCAGAATCAAGAAGGCGAGCAACTCCCGTTCGTGCGCATCCCAGGCGCGCAAGACGCATTCGAATGTGTTGCCTTCTACCATTCCTATCGGGCCTCGTACCAGGGTTTTGAGGCATTCACCACGCGCACGACCAGCAGCATCACGGGCACCTCGATCAGCACGCCGACCACGGTCGCCAGAGCCGCACCTGAGTGGAACCCGAACAGGCTGATCGCTGCCGCGACCGCCAGCTCGAAGAAGTTGGATGCGCCAATCAAGGCCGAAGGGCAAGCGACGTTGTGTTTCTCGCCGACCAAGCGGTTGAGCCAGTAGGCCAATGCCGAGTTGAAGAACACCTGAATCAAGATTGGCACAGCCAGCAGTGCGATGACCAGCGGCTGTTTCAGAATGGCCTCGCCTTGAAAGGCGAAAAGCAAGACGAGGGTCGCCAACAGGGCCGTGATCGACCACGGGCCGATTTTCGCCATCGTGGCCTCGAAGGCATCCGGGCCTTTGGCCAAAAGCTGCTTGCGCAAGAGTTGGGCCAAGATGACGGGAATCACGATGTACAGTACGACGGATGTGATCAACGTGTCCCAAGGCACTGTGATGGCCGAGATGCCCAGCAGGAAGCCAACCAGAGGCGCAAAGGCTATCACCATGATGCTGTCGTTCAGCGCGACTTGCGACAACGTGAACAGTGGATCGCCATTGGTCAGCCTGCTCCACACGAACACCATTGCCGTGCATGGTGCGGCGGCAAGGAGAATCAGCCCGGCGATGTAGCTGTCGAGCTGGTCAGCGGGGAGCATGGGCGCAAACAGGTTGCGAATGAAGAACCATCCGAGGAATGCCATCGAGAACGGCTTGACCAGCCAGTTGACGAACAGCGTGACCCCGATCCCCCGGACGTGCTGGCGCACTTCGTGCAGTGCGCCGAAGTCCACCTTGACCAGCATCGGGATGATCATCACCCAGATCAGCAGGCCCACCGGGAGGTTCACCTGCGCGATCTCCATGCGGCCGATGGACTGGAACGCTGCCGGGAAAAACTGTCCGAGGGCAATGCCGATGACGATGCAGAGGAATACCCAGACGGTCAGATAGCGCTCAAAGACGCTCATCGGCAGGCTTGCCGATCCTTTCTGTATGGTTTCACATTGAGCAGACAAAGCATTTCCCCCTTTAAGCGCCACGCTGCTGCCCCAGCTCACGGAGCTTGGTTTGCAGCGACATGCGGTCGATTTTTTCGATAGGTAGGCTCATGAAAAGCCGGATGCGATTGGCGATCTGGAACTGGGCAGTGGCAAATGCCTTGAGCTGCTGTTCATGATCACCTTCGACCTTGGTGGGGTCGGCAAATCCCCAGTGCGCGGTGATAGGTTGGCCGGGCCACGCTGGGCAGGCTTCGCCTGCCGCCTGATCGCACACGGTCATGATGAAGTCCATCTGCGGAGCATCCGGCTCGGCGAACTCCGTCCAGCTCTTGCTGCGCAGCCCACCCAAGTCGTAGCACTGCTTGGACAGCACTTCCAGGGTCATCGGATGAACCTCACCGCGAGGATGGCTTCCCGCGCTGTACGCCTTGAAGCGCTCCCGCCCAAGGTGGTTCATGATGACTTCCGCCATGATGCTGCGGGCGGAGTTCCCGGTGCAGATGAACAGCACGTTGTAGATTTTGTTTTCCATGTCAGGCTTCCTCGGTGATGTGGTGTGCCAAGTCACGCAGTCGATCCACGCCGACCGGCTCGTTCTTCAAGAGGGGGACAACTGCAAAGCGCCTGGCATGGTGCGTGGCTACCGAGTCGATTTCCCTCAGTTCGTTGAAGGCGCGTTGGCGCAGCAGTAAAGAGTCGGGGCGAGCGGCTGCGACGCTGTTGTTGACGATCCATGCCCACGGTTCGATGCCCGCTCGGCGCAGGTCGGATTGCAGGTTTGCAGCTTCCAAGACAGGGGTGGTTTCGGCTAGCGTGGCGATGAGCACCTTGGTCTGTTTCGGGTCTTGCAACTGCATCATCGGCGTCGTGTAGTGCAGGCCTGTGTTGCCCATCTGCCGGGTCACTTCGCGGTGATATGCACCAGTGGCATCCAGCAGCAGCAGCGTGTGCCCGGTGGGCGCGGTATCCATCACCACGAACTTCTTGCCAGCCTCCCGAATGATGCGAGAGAAGGCCTGAAAGACCGCGATCTCCTCGGTGCAAGGGGAGCGCAAGTCCTCTTCCAGTAGTGCGCGCCCTTCGGCATCGAGCTGGGCACCCTTGGTATCCAATACGTGCTTGCGATAGCGCTCTGTTTCCTCGTGAGGGTCAATGCGGCTAACGGTCAGGTTAGACAGAGAGCCTTCCAGCGTCTCTGACAGATGAGCGGCCGGATCGGAGGTCGTTAGATGGACGGGCAATCCTCGGTGAGCCAGCTCCACAGCGACGGCGGCCGCCAAGGTGGTTTTGCCGACACCACCCTTGCCCATGAGCATGACCAAGCCATGCCCATCTGCAGCAATGTCATCAACCAAGGAGGACAGGCTGGGTGCGTCGAGCTGGGCAGGCAGTTCGATGGAGCTTGTGGCGCTCCCGTTGGTGGTAGCCACCAGCAAGTGACGCAAGGCGTCGAGTCCGACCAGGTTGAACGGTTTCAGGTCAATCTGATCCCGAGGCAGCGCCTTGAGCACGTCTGGCATGGCCGTAAGGGCAGCTTGCTCGCGTTGATGGATCGCTGCCGCCAGCTCATCGTGCGCGGCTTCGCTGGCTGGAAGAACGCCATTGACAACGAGGTACTGCTGAGACAGCCCGATGGCGGCCAGCTCTTCGTGTGTGCGTGCCACTTCTCGAAGAGTCGTGCGTTGGGCACGGGCGACCAGAATCAAGCGAGTGCGTTGAGGGTCAGCCAAGGCGTCAACGGCGGCCTTGTACTGGGTACGCTGCTTTTCCAGCCCGGCCAGAGGCCCGAGGCAGGACGCATCACCTTTGCCTTCTTCGAGGAAGCCGCTCCACGCACCGGGCAGCTGGAGCAGCCGGATCGTGTGGCCCGTGGGTGCAGTGTCGAAGATGATGTGTTCGTAGTCCGCGGTCAACGTCGAGTCGATCAGCAGGGCAGTGAACTCGTCGAAGGCCGCGATCTCGGTGGTGCAAGCGCCGGAAAGCTGTTCCTCGATCCCTTTGACAACCGTCTCAGGTAGGACGCCCCGCACTGGGCTGACGATGCGATCTCGATAGGCTTGCGCTGCTGCCTGCGGATCAATTTCGAGCGCCCAGAGGTTGGGCACGGCGGGGATCGCCGTGATGTGATTGCCGATGCTTTCCCCAAACACTTGCCCCACGTTCGATGCAGGGTCGGTGCTGACAAGCAGGACGCGCTTGCCCTCTGATGCGAGTTGTACCGCCGTAGCACAGGCGATGGAGGTCTTGCCGACCCCACCCTTGCCCGTGAAAAAAAGGTAGCGCGGAGGCTGATTGAGGAAGTGCATGGACAATTCCTCCGCTCAGCAGCAGCGGCTGCCGGAGCAGCAACCACCTTGCGGTTGTGTAGCGTTCGCAGTTGCGATGCCTGCCCAGCGAGCCAGCTCGGTGCGGTTGGGGTAGCGGCCAGCCAAGGCGACGTCGCCATCAACCAGAATCAGGGGCAGCGCTTCCTGTCCAGAGCGCTCCAAGAAGGTCTTGACAGTCGCGTTCTCGGCGAAGACGAGCGGCTGTTGAGCCAGATTGAATCGTTCAACCTGTGCGCCGTTTTGTTTGGCCCAGTCCACATCGGCCGCGAAGCTCACCAGCGCTTGGTCAACTTCAACGCCACAGACGCCAGTGCTGCAACACAGTGCAGGGTCAAAAATCTGAATGGTTGCCATCGTTATTCTTTCTTAGTCATGCGTTGGGATATAGCTGCTCAAGCGCCTCGCGCTGGTCAGACTTGATATTGACGACGGGGCGAATCGCCTTGGCATGGGCCTCGGCCTCTTCAAAGGTGCCGCACAGGCCAAGTTCCAACAGGACGCCAGCGGCCACGGTGCCTGTCCGGCCCTTACCGCCACCGCAGTGGAAAGCCACTTTTTTGCCATCGCGGTAGGCTGACACGACCGCTTGAATGGCGTCTTTGAACAATGGCGCTTGTGGCTGGTCGGCGTTGTCGCCGAGCGGGATTTGCTGCCAGATCAGGGTGGGGGTCGACGCCGCGCAACCCGTGGACTCTTCGCGCAAATCCACCACCACGTCGATGTGTTCCACATCGGCGATTTGTTGAATGTCGCCTGCTCCTCCGAAGTAGATGCGGCCTGCGATCAGCTCGTGATATTGCTTTTGCATCGGTAGCTTGCCCCTCTCTCGGTTTCAGGCCAGCAATGTGCCGATGCGATCAAGCTCTGCCTTGAGCTTGGCCTTGTCTTGCTGCAAATCAGCCAGCGGCAGCGCGAGGAAGGCCTCGATGCGCGCGCGCAGGATGCGATAGGCCGTCGTGAAGGCGGCATCGATCTCCTCGTCGGAGCCGGTGGCGTGGGCTGGGTCTTCGACGCCCCAGTGGGTGCGCAGAACTGACCCCAAGTAGGCAGGGCAGGTTTCACCAGCAGCGCTGGAGCAGACCGTGATCACGATGTCCGGGGTCGAGGGCAGGTTGTCCCACGACTTGCTGTGGTAGCCCTCGGTCGAGATGCCTTCGCGTGCCAGCAGTGCCAGCGAGCGAGGATGGACTTGGCCAGTGGGTTGACTGCCTGCGCTCATGGCTTTCCACCCTGCCGGGGCAAGGTGGTTGAAGGTGGCTTCCCCGAGGATCGAGCGGCACGAGTTGCCGGTACACAGAAACAGGATGTTCATTTTTTAAGGGCCTCTGGAGTTGAAGAAAGGGGCGGCAGCACAGTGTCGGAACACTTGGAGGCAGCGCGCATGTCTGCACACTGCTCGGGATGCCCTGAGCAGCACTCTTCGGTCAGGTAGGCGATCAAGTCCAGCATCAGCGGGATGTTGGCCCGGTAACGCTGGAAGCGCCCTTCCGCCTCGACGGTGAGCATCCCGGCCTGCGTCAGCGCCTTGAGGTGGAACGACAGGTTGGTCGGCGGTACATCGAGGGTTGAAGCGATCTCGCCCGCAACCATGCCTTCTGTACCCTTGCGCACGAGAAGCCGGTACACATCCAGCCGCAGGCCGGATGACAGCGATTCAAAGATCGTGGTGGCTGTGTTCTTTTCCATATTTTAATAATACAACGATAGTTGAAATAAAAAAATAAAGTTTTGATGGCGATCTGTCACTCAGAAAATGGGCGGTGATAGCCTATGTGGGTATCGACTGGGGGCACAAGCTGGACGGCAGACTTCAGTGCGACCAACTCCTGACATTTCGTGCGGTCGTCTTCTGAAAATGACGCTGGATCGCCTGCACACCTTCGTCATCAAGTTCATCCGGATTGCCTGCGAGCCGCACGGCATTGAGGTCAACCGCGACAAGGCGCCTGCACAGCATCTTCGGCGAGTACGTCAAGGCGCTGCGTGAAGGTGGTGTGGTACTTGAAGGAGAAGGCTGACGCCGACGACATGAAGATGGCGGTCGTGAGCCTCATTGGCCCGCTGCTGCCCGTGCTCTACAACTGCACGCCGGGCCAGCCGCCCAAGTTTTCGCCCTGATAATTCAGGGAGACTGCCGTTGTAGCGGCGTTTACCTCCCTGGTGCTCGCAATCTTTCACCGCCTCGCTCTGCGAGGCGGCTTTCTTTCTCGCCACGGTGCGCGCGCTCCGTGACCTCGGACGGCAGCATGATATAGGCCGAGGGCGCGGTGGCCACCTTGTTGACGATGATCCAGAAGTCGCCCATCACTTTGTCGAGCGACGTGCCCAGCGGCACCGGGTTGCGCTTGCTCAGGGCCTTCACCTGCACACCCACGAACCGGGAAGCGTCCCGGCTGTAGGCAATGATGTCCACCCCTCGCGCATTGCGTGCCGTAGGCAAGACGTTCCAGCCCATCAGCGAGAGCCGGTAGCAGCAGTAGTACAGACCGACGTTGCCGGTCAGTTGAGGGTCGAGGGTTGGATGCAGGCTCACGAGAATAGCTCGGAGTGCGTTCCACTGCGCACGAAAACGACCAAGCCGCTCAATGGATTGTCCCAGTCCGTTCAGGGAGTCCAGCGCCCCCTGCATGTCGGTTGTGGCGCAGCCCGTCAATACAAGAGGCAGAAGCAGCAAGCTCCGGTAGTGTTTCATCGCAGTTCCTCGCGAGGTTATCCGTTGAAGAGGGCATTGAGCCGGGCACACCAGGTTTCCGCCGCCCGACGGCTCATGGGGAAACTGAGCACTGGTCGTTGCGGATCGGCGGTTTGCAGCTCGATGGCAAAGTCCTTGGCGCGTACGGTGCGCTCGAAGGTCGGCACGCTCATGCCTGTGCGGTTGACCTGACGGCTACCGCCGTTCATCTCAATGCTCTCGACCTCGCGCCAGGTCATCTGCCAGCCGAGCAGCCAAGAGAAGTCGTGGATACGCCAGGCTTCATCCACGACTGAGCAGGCAGCCAGTTTGCGATGCTGCCGGTCAAACACCAGAAAGGCTGGCGCGGGATAACCCAAGAGATGTCCAGCATCGAATGACAGGCCCTGCTGGGCGTTGATCCTGGCGACAAGGGCCTGACAGCGGGCCTGCAAGCGCGCCAGAAAGCGGAAGGACAGCATGAAGATCGCCAGCGAAATCAGCAGATAGAGCATCAGCTCACTGGTCAACAGTCCCCAAAGCGATGTCTGTGACAGGCGCGCAGGCCCCACGCCGAACATCGCCAGTACAAGAATCAGCGTAAGAGCAGTGGCAGCAAGACCTGAAAGCCCAGCCACCGGAACTGCCAGCCCCGCAGCCGCCCCCATCCCAGCAGTCTTCCAGACGCTTGCCATACGTCATCACCTCCATGTTGTTACTCATAGAGGCCATTCTATGGCGCTTGAATTAAATTGTCACTTATAGTGCGGGTACCTATCGGGCGTAGCCCTATAGAGGGGGTACTCATAGAGTCATTTCTCTTTGAGAAGAGAGAAATATGGCCCTTGATCCCCGACTACGCTTCGGCCTGAAGCTGATAGAAATCAGAAAGAGCAGAGGGTGGTCGCAAGAACGCCTGGCACTGGAGAGTGGCTTGGCGCGCAGCTATCTGGGGGGTGTTGAGCGTGGGCAACGCAACATCGCCTTACTCAACATCTTCAAGCTGGCCGAGGCGCTGGGGGTGGAGCCTTCAGTACTGCTGGAGGCGCCGGCTGCTGGACAGGAGCCAACTCCGTAACATCGTAGCGTTACGATGGTCACCGCATGATCGCTCGCGGCAGCTATCGCAGCCATCTGCTTTCAAGAATAAGTAAAGCCCACTACAATGGCGCTTACGCAATTTTTTTCGCGTTAAGGGTCATAAAAGTGACTTTTCATCTCTCGACTCCCGCTGAGATCCTGCACGCGCTGGGTGTTCGTCTGCGCGAGCAGCGGCTTGCCCAATCGCTCACGCAGCGTGAACTGGCGCAAATGGCCGGACTGTCCTTGGGGGCGTTGCGCAAACTCGAAAGCGACGGCCAGTGCTCGCTGGAAACGCTGGTCCGTGTCGCGCAGGCACTTGGCTTGCTGGAGGCGCTGGACGATCTCTTCGTGCTCAAACGGCAATCCATCGCCCAGATGGAGCAGGTGGACCTTGTCAGCCGCCGCCAGCGTGCGCCGCGTAAGAGAACATCATGAAGCTGCTTACCGTGCATTATTGCGGCTGGGGAGAAGACTGGCCGTTGGGACGCTTGGCCGATGACGGTCAATCCCTGCTCTTCGAATATTCTCCCGAAGCCCTGTCTCAGGGCTTGGAACTGTCGCCCTTGCACCTCAAGCTGCGTGCGGATGCCTACGGAAGTTTTCCGACCCATTTGCATCGCCTTCCGGGCCTGATCGCGGACAGTCTGCCTGACGGCTGGGGTTTGCTGTTGATGGATCGCCTGTTCCGTCAACACGGCTTGCGCCATCCCGGGCCTCTGGACCGGCTGGCCTTCATTGGTGGGCGCGCGATGGGCGCGTTACGCTTCGCTCCGGCAAGCGACGCCGGCATCCGGGAGCCCGACTGGTCCTTGCTGGCGCTGGCCGAACAAAGCCGTCTCGCGCTCGCGGGCGAGGCGGGGGCAGCCCTGCGCGAGCTCGCGCTCACCGGCGGCTCGCCGCAAGGGGCACGACCCAAGGCCTTGGTGCAGTACGACGCAATGACCGGGCAGGTCAGCACCCGTCCGGATGCGCCCGGCAGCCCCTGGCTGGTCAAGTTCCCGGCGCAGAACGAACACAAGGAGGTCTGCGTCATCGAGCAGCTCTATGCCGAGTTGGCTCGGGATTGCGGACTGGAAGTGCCCGAAAGTCGCTGGTTCGACCTTGGCCCTGAACTGGCCGCCTTCGGCGTCGTGCGCTTCGACCGGGAAGGTGGGCAACGTGTCCCGGTGCATAGTCTGGCTGGATTGTTGCAGGTGGATTTTCGCCTGCCCGGTGCCACCGACTACACCGCCTTCCTGCGGGCTACCCGTTTCCTGACGCGCGACGAGCGCGAAGTGGAGAAAGCCTACGCGCGAGCCGTCTTCAATGTGCTCTTCCACAATCGTGACGACCATCCCAAGAACTTCGCGTGGCGTCTCGGGCCTGACCGGCGCTGGCGTCTGGCACCGGCATTCGACCTGACCTTCAGTGAAGGCCCGATGGGCCAGCATCACCTGGACGTTTGCGGCGAAGGTGCTGCCATCGAACGCTGGCATTTATTGCGTCTGGCGGAGGAAGGTGGCATCCCAAGGAAACGGGCGGAAGAGGTCATCGAACGGATGTTGCTGCAGGCAAGCTCATTGGGTGAGCGGTTGGAGCGTGCGCCGATCAGGCAGATGCTGGCGCAACAGATAAAATCCACCATTGATGCCTGTCGCCGGCGTCTGGAAAGCTGAATCCGAGCCGGCGCAACGGCGCCAGATCAGGGTTGAACGTACTCAATGCTGAGTTTCTTGAGTACAAACATGAGTATGTTTTTTTAATGGAGCAGCATGGTGAACTGTTCATTCAATGACTTGCAGTCACAATCGCTGTTCAACGTCTAAGCCTGCTGCCTGACGGCAAGACACCACCCCGCCTGTTGCTCAGGCGGGGTTTTTTGCGCCCATCACGCGGGCACAATGCAGGTGCCATACGGTGGCGGCCTGCGTTAGGTAGCCGCTAACGGCGCCCTGCTAACAGGGCTGGGCAAGTAGCAAAAGCGTGCATTTGCTTATCGGAATTTGTTTCAAGCGAAAGCTGGAGTGAAACAGTCGGCTTTGTTATAGTCCGCCTCATTGTATTGGCGCGCCTGCCAATAACTATCAGGAATAAATACCATGAAAAAGACCCTCATCACCCTGTCGCTGCTGGGCTTCGCGGCCAACGTTTACGCCGCTGATTTGCTGGATACCGTGCAACAGCGCGGCACGCTGAAAATCGCACTGGAAGGCACCTACCCGCCGTTCAACTTCAAGGACAAAGAGCAGAAGCTGACCGGTTTTGAAGTGGAGCTGGGCAATGCGCTGGCACAGAAGCTGAAAGTGAAACCGGAGTTCACCACCGGTGAATGGAGCGGTCTGCTGGCCGGCCTGCAGGGTGGCAAGTTCGACGTGGTGCTGAACCAGGTGTCGATCAACGACAAGCGCAAGGAAGTGTTCGACTTCTCGCAGCCGTACACCATCTCCAGCGCCCAGCTGATCGTGCGCAAGAACGAAACCCGCGCTTTCAAGGGCTTGGCTGATCTGGCTGGCAAGAAAATGGGCGTGACCCAGGGCAGCAACTACGCCGAGATGGTGAAGGCGCAGGGCGGTATCGAAGCCAAGTTCTACCCGTCTGCCGCCGAGATCTTCCAGGATCTGGCCCAGGGCCGTATCGACGCAGCCATCAACGACAGCCTGCTGATTCCGTTCGCGCTGAAAGAAGCCAAGCTGCCGCTGAAAGCCGGCGCCCCGGTAGGCGGCACTACCCAGATGGGCATTCCGTTCGCCAAAGGTAACCCCAAGTTCAAGGCGGCCATCGACAATGCGCTGAACGCCCTGCACAAAGACGGTACCTTCAAGAAAATTTCGGTGAAATGGTTCGGTATTGATGTATCGAAAGCACCGGCTGCGCGATAATCCGCCAGCTTGATTGTCACGCCCCTGCCGTGTGCAGGGGCGTTTGTGCTTTGGAGAGTGCAGATGGAATGGTTGACCCTGGCGCAAGACGCGCTGCCGGTGCTGCTGAAAGGCACCGGCCTCACCCTGTTTTTTGCCGTCAGTGCCATGGTGCTGGGCCTGACGCTGGGCTTTGCCGTGGCGTTGGTGCGCCTGGCCAAGGTGCCGCTGCTGGCACCGTTGGCCGCGTTTTACGTCAGCGCCATGCGCGGTACGCCGCTGCTGGTGCAGATTTTCGTTATCTATTACGGTTTGCCGTCGGTGGGCATCGAGTTCGAGCCAGTCACTGCCGGCGTGCTGGCGCTGACGCTGAACGTGGCGGCCTATCTGTCGGAAAGCCTGCGCGGCGCCATCGCCGGCGTCGATAAAGGGCAGTGGGACGCGGCGCAGTCGCTGGGCCTGAGCTGGTGGCAGAGCATGCGCCACATCATCGCGCCACAAGGCGTGCGGCTGGCGGTGCCCAGCCTGGCCAACAGCCTGATCTCGCTGATCAAGGACACCTCGCTGGTGTCGGTGATTACCGTGTCCGAGCTGATGATGGCCACCAAGGACATGATCGCGCAGACCTTCCAGCCGCTGCCGCTGTACCTGATGGCGGCGGCCATCTACTGGGTGCTCAGCGCCGTGTTCGAGCGCGTACAGAAACGCGTCGAGCAGCACTTTGCCAAAGCCTACCAACGCTAGCGGCCGGGTTGGCCGCAAGGGGAGCCGTACGATGAAATTCGCCACCAAAGCCGTTCACGCCGGGTTTGACTACCACCAGCACAACCGCGCGGTAATGCCGCCGATTTACCAGACCTCCGCCTTTGCCCACGACGCGGTGGGTGAGCAGCTGGACTTTGCCTACGCCCGCACCGGCACGCCGACGCGGGCCGCGCTGGAGGCCAACCTGGCGGCGCTGGAAGACGCCCGCCATGGTCTGGCTTTCGCCAGCGGCATGGCGGCCATCGACGCGGTATTGCGCGCCACGCTTCAGCCGGGCGACGAAGTGATTGCGGTGGCCGATCTGTACGGCGGCGCCTACCGTATCCTGGACAAAGTGATGCAGCCCTTGGGCATCAAGGTGACGTTTGCCGACCTCAGCGATGCGGCCAACCTCAGCGCGGCTATCGGCCCGCAAACCCGGCTGGTATGGCTGGAAACGCCAACCAACCCGCTGCTGAACCTGGTGGATGTGGCGGCGCTGTCGGCGATTGCCCACGCTCACGGTGCCAAGGTGGCGGTGGACAATACCTTTGCCACGCCGTACCTGCAGAACCCGCTGCAGCAGGGTGCCGACATCGTGGTGCACTCGGCCACCAAATACCTGGGCGGCCACTCCGATGTGCTGCTGGGCCTGGTGGCGGTGAACGACGAGGCGCTGTTCAAGGCCATCAAGTTCATCCAGAACGCTGCCGGCGCGGTACCCGGCCCGCAGGACTGTTTCCTTACCCTGCGCGGCATCAAGACGCTGGCACTGCGCATGGATCGTCATTGCGATAACGCCGAGCGGGTGGCGGCCTACCTGCTGCAGCACCCGGCGATCGAGAAAGTGTTCTTTCCCGGCCTGCCGGAGCACCCCGGCCACGCGCTGGCCCGCCGCCAGATGCGCCGCTTCGGCGGCATCGTCACCATCTACCTGAAAGATAACAGCCGCGAAGCAGCCAGCCGCGTGGCCAGCCGCCTGCAGCTGTTCATGCTGGCCGAGTCGCTGGGCGGGGTAGAGTCGCTGGTCAACCATAGCTACACCATGTCGCACGGCGGCATGCCGCCGGCACAGAAGGCGGCGCTGGGCATTCGCGAAGGTCAGCTGCGCCTGTCCATCGGTATCGAAGACATCGACGACATTCTGGCCGACCTGGCACAGGCGCTGGCCGACTGAGTTGAAATCAACTGGCAATAAAATAGGCAGTAATTCAATAATGAACTTCTGTTAGTCAGGGGTTTGTGCCGATGAAATGCCTATGGCGAGTTGTAGGGTGGCTGGCGTTGCTGGTGTTACCTGCCCGCGCCGGCAACCTGCCGGCCATGGTGGTGGTCACCGAAGACGCCCGGCCCTTGCACTACTTGTGGCAAGGCCAGCTGCAGGGCGAGGCGCCGCAGTTTATCCGGCAGCTGATGCAGCAGGCCGGTGTTGCCTACAGCCAGCAGGTCTACCCGTGGGCACGCGCCTACATGATGGCCAGTAGTCTGCCTAATGTGCTGATCTACTCGATCGCTCGCACACCAGAGCGCGAGCCCCAGTTTCACTGGATCGGTAAGCTGCTGACCGTGTAGTACGCCATGTATTCGTTACAGTCACGCACTGATATCCGCGCCCGTAACGTGGAAGAATTGCGCCATTACCGTATCGGTGTCACCGCCAATGACGTGCGGGCACACTGGCTGCGCGAGCAGGGGCTGCGCGAGGCGGCGGCAGATAGTCGTGCCGGTCTGGACACCGCCGATAACAGCTTAAGCAATTTGCGCAAGCTGATGCAGGGCAGGGTAGACATGGTACCTGTATCGCACTTGGGCCTGCGTTCGTTCTGCCTGAGTGAAGGAGTGGATTGCACCCGCTTCCGGCGCGTGATGGTGTTGCCGTTCAGTGTGGACCTCTACGTGGCTGCCAGCCTGAAAACCCGGCCAGCCGTTATCCGCGCATTACAAGGCAGTTACGATCGCTTGCAGCGCAGCGGTCGCTACCAGCAGATGCTGGCACCTTATTTGGAGAGCGCCGAACTGGCCCAACTGTCAGGAAAGCCAAGATGAAAACGCTACTGTTCGCGCTCTGCCCGGCGCTTTGCTTGCTGGCGGTGTCTGCACTGGCGGCACCGCCAACCTTTAGAGTGGTAACCGAGGATGCACCGCCCTTCATTACCACGATGGCTGGTGAGGGCGAGGGGCCAGGCAAGCAGTTTGTCAGCAAGCTGATGCAGCAGGCTGGTTTGCCTTACACCCATCATGTCTACCCTTGGGCGCGCAGCATGGCGCTGGCGCAGCGCGAGCGCCACGTGCTGATCTATGCTTTGGCACGTACCCCTGAGCGGGAGGCCAATTTTTACTGGATAGGCGAGCTGCTAGCCAGCCGTATTCACCTGTATGCGTTGAACGGTAGCCGTACGCCAGTAATCAGCTCGCTGGAGCAGGCGCGCCAGTTGCGCCTGGGGGTGGTGAACCGCGATGTCCGGCTAGACTGGCTGCGTGTTAACGGCTTTGCCGATATGCACCCGGGGGACAGCCGTGGCCTGGATCTGTCCGAGAATACCCGCGTCAACATGATGAAGCTGCGTCGTGGCCTGGTAGACGTGGTGCCGATGAGTCGCGGTGCTTTGCAGGCGTACTGTCGCCATAACCGTATCGACTGCGGTCAGTTTCGCCAGGTCTACACGCTGCCGCTTACTATCTCGATGTACCTTGCCGCCAGCCGCAGCACGCCTTACGAGTATGTCAATACCTTGCGTTACCATTACCGCAAGCTGGTACAGGATGGTAGCCATCAGCAAGTATTCGGCGACCTGAATGAGCATTAATGGGCATTGACGCGGGTTGGCCGCAGCGGCAAGTAGGCAAGAAAACGCCCTGCTTGTTACAAGCAGGGCGGGCATACAAGAGCGGTAGTGGCAGGCAGGCTTAGCCGGCCTTGACGCAATCCACGCAGTACACCTTCTGGCCGTCTACCTGGCTGGCCACCAGGCCGTGCACGTCGGTTTCAAAGCCCGGCAGCTGCCGGTTGAAGGCCTGCACGAAGCGCAGGTAGTCAACGATGGTGGTGTTGAACACTTCGCCCGGAATCAGCAGCGGGATGCCCGGCGGGTACGGTGTTAGCAGTACGGCGGTCACGCGGCCTTCCAGCTGGTCTACCGGTACGCGTTCGATCTCGCGGTGTGCCATCTTGGCAAAGGCATCGGCCGGGCGCATCGCCGGCGTCATGTCCGACAGGTAGATTTCGGTGGTGAGGCGGGCAATGTCGTGTTCGCGGTACAGGCTGTGGATCTTCAGGCACAGGTCTTTCAGGCCCACGCGCTCGTACTGCGGGTATTTGGCGACGAATTCCGGCATCACGCGCCACAGCGGCTGGTTCTTGTCGAAGTCGTCCTTGAACTGCTGCAGCAGCGAAATCAGCGTGTTCCAGCGGCCTTTGGTAATGCCGATGGTGAACATGATGAAGAAGCTGTACAGGCCGGTTTTTTCCACCACCACGCCGTGTTCGGTCAGGTACTTGGTGACGATGGCGGCCGGGATGCCCAGTTCTTCGAAGCTGCCATCCAGTGACAGGCCGGGGGTGAGCAGCGTGGCCTTGATCGGGTCCAGCATGTTGAAGCCGTCTTCGATGCCGGCAAAGCCGTGCCAGCTGTCTTCCGGCTTCAGCGTCCAGTCGATCGGGTCGCAGATGCCGTCGTCGGACAGCGCCTCCGGGCCCCACACGCGGAACCACCAGTCGTCGCCGTACTCTTCGTCCACCTTGCGCATGGCGCGGCGGAAGTCCAGTGCCTCTACCAGCGACTCTTCCACCAGTGCCTGGCCACCCGGCTGCTCCATCATGGCCGCGGCCACGTCGCAGCTGGCGATGATGGCGTATTGCGGGCTGGTGGAGGTGTGCATCAGGTAGGCTTCGTTGAAGCTCATGGTGTCCAGCTGGCGGTTCTCCGGGTCCTGCACCAGGATCTGCGAGGCTTGCGAAATGCCGGCCAGCAGCTTGTGGGTGGACTGGGTGGAGAAAATCATCGATTCCTTGCAGCGCGGGCGGCCTTCGCCGATGGCGTGGAAGTCGCCGTAGAAATCGTGGAAGCTGGCGTGCGGCAGCCAGGCTTCGTCGAAGTGCAGGGTGTCCACTTCACCATCCAGGATGCCCTTGATCTCTTCCACGTTGTACAGGATGCCGTCGTAGGTGGACTGGGTGATGGTGAGGATGCGCGGCTTGGCGTTCGGGTTTTTGGCCAGTGCTTCGCGCGCGAACGGGTTGGCCGCAATCTTGGCGCGGATGCTGTCCAGCGAGAACTCGCTTTTCGGAATCGGGCCGATGATGCCGTAGTGGTTGCGCGTAGGCATCAGGAACACCGGAATGGCACCGGTCATCATGATGGCGTGCAGGTTGGATTTGTGGCAGTTGCGGTCTACCAGCACGATGTCGCCGGCGGCCACGGTGCTGTGCCATACGATCTTGTTACTGGTGGAGGTGCCGTTGGTGACGAAGAACAGGTGGTCGCAGCTGAAAATGCGGGCGGCGTTGCGCTCGGAGGCGGCTACCGGGCCGGTATGGTCCAGCAGCTGGCCCAGTTCGTCTACCGCGTTGCACACGTCGGCGCGCAGCATGTTTTCACCGAAGAACTGGTGGAACATCTGGCCCACCGGGCTCTTCAGGAATGCCACGCCGCCGGAGTGGCCCGGGCAGTGCCAGCTGTAGGAGCCGTCGTAGGCGTAGTTCACCAGCGCGCGGAAGAACGGCGGCGCCAGGCTGTCGAGGTAGGATTTGGCCTCGCGGATGATGTGGCGTGCCACGAACTCCGGCGTGTCCTCGTGCATGTGGATGAAGCCGTGCAGCTCGCGCAGGATGTCGTTCGGGATGTGGCGTGCGGTGCGGGTTTCGCCGTACAGGTACACCGGAATGTCCGGGTTGCGGCGGCGGATTTCCGCCACAAAGCCGTACAGGCCGCCCAGCGCGGTTTCGGCCGAGTCGTCGGTGTGGAATTCCTCGTCATCGATGGACAGGATGAAGCCGGCGGCGCGGCTTTGCTGTTGCGCAAACGAGGTGAGGTCGCCGTAGCTGGTGTAGCCGATGACGCTCATGCCCTCCGCTTCGATGGCGGCGGCCAGTTCACGGATGCCGGAACCGCTGGTGTTCTCGGAACGGAAGTCCTCGTCGATGATGACGATGGGGAAGTGAAAACGCATACCTGAGTCCTTGTTGCTGTTAACTCGGACACGTCAGGCTGCCGTGGGGCCGCTTGGGCAGCGCGTGAGCCACGCCGGGTGCATCGGTGTGGTTCTGTGCACCTGTAACGCCAAAGCTGGCCTTCGCGGCAGGGCCGGAAGTGTCACTCGGTGCGCGTTGGGGCACAGTTCTGTACGTACGACGTGATGCCGCCGCCCTGGATGGCTGGCCTTGAGGCGCGATTGTTTATCCGCCATGCCAAGGCACGACGGAACAAAGGGGCGCTTTGCACCGCGGTCCGCACTGGGAGGCACGCCTCCTTCACGTCTGCCGGCTTAGGGTGTTGTCGTCCGGGTGGCCCTGATGAGGTTGGCCGCAACGGAAAACACCTTCGAATAACCCAAGAAAGCGCGCATTGTAGCGGCATTGTGGGCGTTCATGTTGCACGGCAGTATTACAGCCGGAAAAAGTTTTTGCCGCATTGCCCTGGCAGGGGGGATTTGATCAAAAAACCTGCTAAAACAGGCGTTTGTTATGGTGTGTTATCCGGTGGTGAGGCACTGTCACGGCGCCCTTTGCCTCGCCGCCAGAGTCGTGGCCAGGCACGCAGCAGCACGCTGCCTCCGGCCAGCAGCAACCCCAGTGCCAGCGGCAGCGCGACCAGGTAGGGAAACCACAGTACGACTGCTGCCAGCAGCAGAAATACCAGACCGATGCTGGCAAAGGCGCTGGCTTCGCTGTCCTCCACACTGCGCGTACCGCGAATGGCGGTATCCAGCACGTTGCCCAGCCGTGCGGCCTGGCGCGCAGCTGCCGCTGCGCTCACCGCCGCGTGCTGACGCAAGGGCAGGCGCGGGCCTTGCTGGCGTGGTTTGGCCAGCGCCGGCCGCTTGTGCACGCCGCTGAGCACCACTTCGGTGGCGTGGTCGATGTCCTGTAGAAAGCGGGTTTCCATCTCGGCCGCCAGCGCGGCGTCTTCGATGGCGAGGTCCAGTTCGCGGTTGGCCAGCCAGCTGGAGATGTTGAGGTTGGTGGAGCCGATGCGCGCCCAGCGTCCATCAGCCACGGCGGTCTTGGCGTGGATCATCGGCCCGTTCCATTCGAACACGCGCACGCCGGCTTCCAGCAACGGGCGGTACAAGGTACGCGATACGGTGGCGATCCAGCCGATGTCGCTGCTGCGTGGAACCAGCAGGCGCACGTCCACGCCGTCGCGAGCCGCGTTCTGCAGCGCGCTGAGGTAGGCGCTGGTGCCCATGAAGTAGGCGTCGGTCAGCCACAGCCGTTCGCGGGCAAAGCCGGCAATCAGCAAATCCAGCCGCATCAGCTTGGCGGTGGAGGGGGTGGTGGCAATCAGGCGGGCGCTGACGTGGCCGGCCGGCGCCGGGTTGGCCGCCAGCGGGGGCAGGGTGCCGCCACTGGCCTGCCAGCTGTCGGCAAACGCGGCCAGCGCATCGGCAAGCAAGGGGCCGCGCAGGCTGAGCCCGGTATCGCGCCAGCCCTCCCAGCGCGAGCTGACGCACAGGCCGCCGATGAAGGCGATGTCGCCATCCACCACGATCAGCTTGCGGTGATCACGCCCCGGCAGGTTAAGCCCGGTCCGCCAGCCGGGCGCTTGCCAGGCCCGCACCTGGGCGCCGGCCTGCTGTAGGGGCTTGAAGAAGCCGGTGTAGTGCTCGCGCCAGCAGCCCAGCCAGTCGTACAGCAAGTACACCTGCACCCCCTGGGCCAGCTTTTGCAGCAGCAGCGCGCGTAGCTGGCGGCCAAACGGGTCGTCGGCAAACAGGTACATCTCGATCAGGATGTAGTCGCCGGCGTCGGCCAACCGTTGCGTCCAGGCGCTGAAGTTGGCTGCCGCATCGAACAGTAGCGCGACGTCATTGCCGCCTACCAGCGGTGCGCCGGCCGAACGCGCCAGCGCCTGCTCGGCCAGTTGGCGGAACAGTTGGCTATCGGCGGACGAGGGCAGTGGCTTGCTCATTGGCTATTGTCTGACAGTATTAAAAATGCAGTATTTTGTCGGGGTGCTGGCGCAAAAAATGCTGGTCGTATTTATGAATGTTGATGTCTCTAAAATGTAAAGCCGGCTACGGGTTTTCCCCAGCACTGTAGTGTGTAAATAACAGTAAGTGCTTGTTTGTTAAGTGATAATGCGTCGCACAAAAAGCGGTTGCAGGGTCAGCATTCTTGACCTTAGAATCGAAACATTCGCATCACATTATAAGCAGGGACAAAAGATGGACAGACAGCGCTGGCTGGAGGGCACTTTATACAGCCCGGATTTCGAACAAGACAGCTGTGGCTTCGGTTTGATCGCCCAACTGGACGACAAACCTTCCCACTGGCTGGTCAATACCGCCATTTCCTCCTTGGCCAAACTGACCCACCGCGGCGCCGTGGCTGCCGACGGCAAATCGGGTGACGGCTGTGGCTTGCTGTTCCGCAAGCCGGACGGTTTTCTGCGTGAAGTTGCCGCCGAAGCCGGCTTTGCCCTGAAGGCAGTGTATGCCGCGGGCCTGGTGTTTGCCCACCCGGACGCCGCCCAGGGCGAGCGCAGCCGCAACCGCCTGAAAGAATACCTCGAAAGCCAGGGCCTGGAAGTGGCCGGCTTCCGCCAGGTGCCAATCGATATCGGCGCCTGTGGCGAGCAGGCAATGGCATCGTTGCCCAGCTTCTATCAGGTATTCGTCAACTGCCCCTTCGGCATGGACGAGCTGTCGTTCCAACGCCGTCTGTACATGGGTCGTCGCCAGGCTGAAAAAGCCAACAAGGCAGACGACCCTTATTTTTATCTGCCGACCCTGTCGCCGCACACGCTGTCGTACAAGGGCCTGGTAACGCCGGACAACCTGCACAAGTTCTACCTGGACCTGTCCGACCCGCGTTTCGAGTCCAGCTTGGCGGTGTTCCACCAGCGCTTCTCCACCAATACCTGGCCGCAGTGGAAATTGGCGCAGCCGTTCCGCTTCCTGGCACACAACGGCGAGATCAACACCGTGCAGGGCAACCGCAACTGGGCCCGCGCGCGCGAACGCATCATGACCTCGCCGCACATCGACATGGACGCCATCCGACCGATCGTGCAGACCGACGGTTCCGACTCCATGAGCCTGGACAACATGCTGGAAGGCCTGCTGATGGGCGGCATTCCGCTGTTCCGTGCGCTGCGCCTGCTGGTGCCGCCGGCCTGGCAGAACGTGGACTCCACCGATAAAGACCTGCGTGCCTTCTACGAATTCAACTCCATGCACATGGAGCCGTGGGACGGCCCGGCCGGTATCGTGCTGACCGACGGCCGCTACGCCGGCTGTATGCTGGACCGTAACGGCCTGCGCCCGGCGCGCTGGGTGCTGACCAAAGACAACATCCTCACCATCGCGTCCGAAGTAGGCGTGTGGGACTACAAGCCGGAAGACGTGGTGAAGAAGGGCCGAGTGAAGCCGGGTCAGCTGTTTGCGGCCGACCTGCAAACCGGCGAGATCCTGTACCCGGAGGACATCGACGCGCAGCTGAAGTCGGCCAAACCGTACCGTCAGTGGATCAAGGACGCCGGTTCGCGTCTAGAGCTGTCCATCGAAGATGACGCCGGCCTGGAAGCGTGGCCGAAAGACCAGCTGTTGACTTACCAGAAGCTGTACAACATCAGCTTTGAAGAGCGCGACCAGATCCTGCGCGTGCTGGCCGAAGACGGCCAGGAAGCGGTAGGTTCGATGGGTGACGACACCCCGATGGCGGTACTGAGCCAGAAAGTGCGTTCGCCGTTCGACTACCTGCGCCAGCAGTTTGCCCAGGTGACCAACCCGCCGATCGACCCGATTCGCGAAGCCATCGTGATGTCGCTGAATACCGTGTTCGGCCCCGAGCGCAATATGTTCGAGGAAACCGCCGAGCACGCCAAACGGCTGGAAGTGCGCAGCCCGGTGTTGTCGCGCGAGAAATTCATCCGCATTACCACGCGTACCGAGCCGTACCTGAAAGCCACCACCTTCGACCTGTGCTTCGACCCGTCCGAGCGCACCCTGCAGCAGGCCATCGAGCGCCTGGCGGCGCACGTGGTGGAAGCGGTACAGGAAGGCACCGTCATCGTGGTGCTGTCCGACCGCACCATTGCGGCCAACCGTCTGCCGATTCCGGCGCTGTTCGCTGTCGGCGCCGTGCACCACGCGCTGATCGACGCCGGCCTGCGCTGCAAGGCCAACATCATTGCCGAAACCGGTACCGTACGCGATCCGCACCAGATGGCCTGTCTGATCGGCTACGGCGCCACCGCGGTGTACCCGTACCTGGCATACCAGACCATCGTCGATCTGGTGCAGACCGGCGACGTGCAGCTGCGCGTCAACGAAGCGCTGCAGCACTACCGCAAGGGCATCAACAAGGGCCTGATGAAGGTGCTGTCCAAGATGGGTATCTCCACCATCGCCAGCTACCGCGGTGCCCAGCTGTTCGAAGCCATCGGCCTGCATGAAGACCTGGTAACGCTGTGCCTGAAGGGCACCGTATCGCGTATCTCCGGCGCCAGCTTCGAGGACTTCGAGGACGACCAGAAACAACTGTCGCGTCTGGCATTCAACCCGATGCGCCCGGTTACCCACGGTGGCCTGCTGAAGTACGTGCACGGCGAGGAGTACCACGCCTATAACCCGGACGTGGTGCAGACGCTGCAAAAAGCGGTACAGAACACCGACTACGACGCCTACAAGCAGTACGCCGACCTGGTGAACAACCGCCCGGTGGCGATGTTCCGCGACCTGATGCAGCTGCAGCTGGACGGCATCACCCCGATCTCCATCGACGAAGTGGAGCCGGTGGAAAGCATCCTCAAGCGTTTCGACTCCGCCGGCATGTCGCTGGGCGCCCTGTCGCCGGAAGCGCACGAGGCGATGGCTACCGCCATGAACCGCCTGGGCGGCCGCTCCAACTCCGGTGAAGGCGGCGAAGACCCGGCGCGTTACGGCACCGAGAAAATGTCCAAGATCAAGCAGGTGGCGTCCGGCCGTTTCGGCGTGACCCCGCACTACCTGGTGAACGCCGAAGTGCTGCAGATCAAGGTAGCCCAGGGCGCCAAGCCGGGCGAGGGCGGCCAACTGCCGGGCGACAAGGTATCGCCGCTGATCGCCAAGCTGCGCTGCTCCAAGCCGGGTATCAGCCTGATCTCGCCGCCGCCGCACCACGACATCTACTCCATCGAAGACCTGGCGCAGCTGATTTTCGACCTGAAACAGGTGAACCCGAAGGCGCTGGTGTCGGTAAAACTGGTGGCCGAGCCGGGCGTGGGCACCATCGCCGCCGGCGTGGCCAAGGCTTACGCCGACCTGATCACCATCTCCGGTTACGACGGCGGTACCGGTGCCAGCCCGCTGACCAGCGTCAAGTACGCCGGTAGCCCGTGGGAGCTGGGCCTGACCGAAGCGCAGCAAGTGCTGCGTGCCAACGGCTTGCGCGGTCGCGTGCGCGTGCAGACCGACGGCGGCCTGAAAACCGGCCTCGACGTGATCAAGGCCGCCATCATGGGCGCCGAGAGCTTCGGCTTCGGTACTGGCCCGATGGTGGCGCTGGGCTGCAAGTTCCTGCGTATCTGCCACCTGAACAACTGCGCCACCGGCGTGGCCACCCAGGAAGTGAAGCTGCGTTCCAAGTACTTCATCGGCCTGCCGGAAATGGTGATGAACTACTTCCTGTTCATCGCCCAGGAAACCCGCGAGTGGATGGCCAAGCTTGGCGTACGCAATATGGAAGAGCTGATCGGCCGCATGGAACTGCTGGGCCTGGCCGACGGTAACACCGCCAAGCAACAGCGCCTGAACCTGGCGCCGCTGCTGTCGCAAGGTACTGTGCCGGATAGCGTGCCGCGCTTCTGCGTCAGCGATTCCAACCCGTCCTTCGACAAGGGCGAGCTGGCCGAGCAGATCCTGGCCGATGCGCTGCCAGCCATCCACAACAAGCAGATGCTGCAGCTGAGCTACCCGATCGAGAACATCAACCGCTCCATCGGCGCTCGCCTGTCCGGCGAAATCGCCCGCGTACACGGTGCGGCCGGCCTGCCGTTCGGCTGCCTGAAGGTGAAGTTCACCGGTTCCGCCGGCCAGAGCTTCGGCGTCTGGAACGCTCCGGGCCTGCACCTGGAGCTGGAAGGCGACGCCAACGATTACGTAGGCAAGGGCATGGCCGGCGGTCGCGTCACCATCTACCCGCCGAAGGACGCGGCGTACAAGTCGGACGAGTCCATCATCATCGGTAACACCTGCCTGTACGGCGCTACCGGCGGCCAGCTGTTTGCCGCGGGCGTGGCCGGCGAGCGTTTCGCGGTGCGTAACTCCGGTGCGCTGGCCGTGATCGAAGGCGCCGGTGACCACTGCTGCGAATACATGACCGGCGGCAGCGTGATCGTGCTGGGCGAAACCGGCTACAACTTCGGCGCCGGCATGACCGGGGGCTTTGCCTTCGTCTACGACCGTGCCGAGAAGTTTGCCTACCGCTACAACAACGAGCTGGTTGACATCAACCTGATCAACGGCGAAGCGATGGGCATGTACCGTGCCTACCTGCTGGAGAAGATTGCCAAGCACGTGGAGCTTACCGGTTCCGAAACCGGCCGCGCCATGCTGGAAAACTTCGACGACTACGTGGACTACTTCTGGCTGGTGAAGCCCAAGGCGGCCAAGCTGGAAAGCCTGCTGAAAGACTGATAGGGACGGGCGGGTTTGTCCGCCCCTTGATAGCAATGAAAGCACCTTGCGGCCAACGTTGGCCGCAGGGGCAAAGGATCGATGATCATGGGTGACGTTTTCCAGTTCATGAAGCTCTCGCGCAACCCCGGCGACAAGGTAGAAGTCGCGGTGCGCAAGATCGAATTCAAAGAGATTTACACCCCGCTGCACGCGGTAGATGCGGGCGACCAGGCCGGCCGCTGCCTGTCCTGTGGCAACCCCTACTGCGAGTGGGAGTGCCCGGTACACAACTACATCCCCAACTGGCTGAAGCTGGTGAAGGAAGGCAAGCTGTTCGAAGCGGCCGAGATGTCGCACAAGACCAATAGCCTGCCGGAAATCTGCGGCCGCGTTTGCCCGCAGGATCGCCTGTGCGAAGGCGCCTGCACGCTGGAGCAGGGCGGTTTTGGCGCCGTGACCATCGGCAGCGTGGAAAAATTCATTACCGACGAGGCCTACAAGGCCGGTTGGCGCCCGGACATGTCCAAGGTGATCTGGAGCGACAAGAAAGTGGCCATCATCGGTGCCGGCCCGGCGGGCCTGGCCTGTGCCGATGTACTGGTACGCAACGGCGTGCGCCCGGTGGTGTTTGACCGCTACGAAGAAATCGGCGGCCTGCTCACCTTCGGCATCCCCGAGTTCAAGCTGGAAAAGAGCGTGGTGAAGCGTCGCCGCGAGATCATGGAAGGCATGGGCGTCGAGTTCCGCCTCAATACCGAAATCGGCCGCGATGTCGAAATCGAAGCCTTGCTGGCAGAGTACGACGCCGTGTTCATGGGCATGGGCGCTTACAAGTACATGAAAGGCGGCTTCGATGGCGAAGACCTGCCGGGCGTACTGGAAGCGCTGCCGTTCCTGATCAACAACGTGCGCCAGTGCATGGACACGCTGCCGGCAGGCGATGCGCCGGTGTCGATGGCCGGCAAGCGCGTGGTGGTACTGGGTGGTGGCGATACCGCGATGGACTGCAACCGCACCTCCATCCGCCAGGGCGCCAGCAAGGTGATTTGTGCCTACCGTCGTGACGAGGCCAATATGCCGGGTTCCAAGCGCGAAGTGGCCAACGCGCGCGAGGAGGGCGTCGAGTTCCTGTGGAACCGCCAGCCGATGGGCATTGAACAAGCCGCCGACGGCAGCCTGCGCCTGAAACTGGCAGAAACCCGCCTTGGCGCGCCGGATGCCAAGGGCCGTCGCAACGCCGAAATCGTGCCAGGTAGCGAAGAAGTGATCGAGTGCGATCACGTCATCGTGGCGTTCGGTTTCCAGGCCGAAGCCGCCAGCTGGTTCGAGCGCCAGGGCGTTACCGTGGCGGCCAACGGCCGTACGTTGGCCGCGGCCAACGGCAAGTTCAAGTACCAGACCGCCAACGCCAAGATCTTTGCCGGCGGCGACCAGGTACGCGGTGCCGACCTGGTGGTGCGTGCCGTATTCGAAGGCCGTCAGGCTGCCGAGGGCATGCTGGCCTATCTGCAAGTCTGGTAAACCGCGCAGCTGGCCCATGCGGCCAACCTTGCCCCAGCCCGCCGCCCGGCGGGCTTTGTCATTTCCGGCGGCGGCCAACGCTAAAAATCTTGCCTTGCCCCCTCTTGAAAACCGCGTATGCCGTCCCTATGATTAGCACTCGCAAGGGCAGAGTGCTAATGCACCTGTCCAACACCGCTGAATTGATAGGTAATCATCTTTCAACAGCCACTGCTATTAGGAGAGATAAATGGCAATTCGTCCTCTGCACGATCGTGTTGTTATCAAACGCCTCGAGGCTGAAGAAAAAACCGCTTCCGGCATCGTTCTGCCGGGCGCCGCTGCTGAAAAGCCGGACATGGGTGAAGTGGTTGCCGTAGGTAACGGCAAGATCCTCGAAAACGGCGAACGCCGTGCCCTGGAGCTGAAAGTCGGCGACAAGGTTATCTTCGGCAAGTATTCCGGCCAGACCGTCAAGGTTGACGGTAACGAGCTCCTCGTGATGCGCGAGGAAGACGTGATGGGCATCGTCGAGTAATCCGTCCCCATCCCGCTTGTACTAACTGATTCTGGAGAATTTCAAGAATGGCAGCTAAAGACGTACGCTTCGGCGATTCCGCCCGTGCAAAAATGGTAGTGGGTGTCAACATTCTGGCTGACGCCGTTAAAGTAACCCTGGGCCCGAAAGGCCGCAACGTGGTTCTGGACCGCTCTTTCGGCGCGCCGACCATCACCAAGGACGGTGTGTCCGTGGCCAAAGAAATCGAACTGAAAGACAAGTTCGAAAACATGGGCGCCCAGATGGTGAAAGAAGTCGCTTCCAAGACTTCCGACGTTGCCGGTGACGGCACCACCACCGCTACCGTACTGGCTCAGGCTATCGTGCACGAAGGCATGAAGTTCGTGACCGCCGGCATGAACCCGATGGACCTGAAGCGTGGTATCGACAAGGCTGTTGTGGCCCTGGTAGGCGAAATCGCCAAGATCGCCAAGCCGTGCGCCACCACCAAGGAAATCGCCCAGGTTGGCTCCATCTCCGCCAACTCCGACAGCGACATCGGTGAAATCATCGCTACCGCCATGGAAAAAGTGGGCAAGGAAGGCGTGATCACCGTTGAAGACGGCAAATCGCTGCAAAACGAACTGGACGTCGTAGAAGGCATGCAGTTCGACCGCGGCTACCTGTCCCCGTACTTCATCAACAACCAGGAAAAACAGATTGCCGCACTGGACAATCCGTTCATCCTGCTGTTCGACAAGAAAATCTCCAACATCCGCGACCTGCTGCCGGTACTGGAGCAAGTGGCCAAGTCCGGCCGTCCGCTGCTGATCATCGCTGAAGATGTGGAAGGCGAAGCGCTGGCTACCCTGGTAGTGAACACCATCCGCGGCATCCTGAAAGTGGTTGCCGTGAAGGCACCGGGCTTCGGCGACCGTCGCAAAGCCATGCTGCAAGATATCGCCATCCTGACCGGCGGTACCGTGATTGCTGAAGAAGTGGGCCTGACCCTGGACAAAGTGACCCTGGAAATGCTGGGTCAAGCCAAACGCGTTGAAGTGGGCAAGGAAAACTCCACCATCATCGACGGCGCTGGCGATGCTGCCCAGATCCAGGCTCGCGTTGGCGAAATCCGCCAGCAGATCGAAGCCGCCACTTCCGACTACGACCGTGAAAAACTGCAAGAGCGCGTGGCCAAACTGGCTGGCGGTGTTGCCGTGATCAAGGTTGGTGCTGCGACCGAAGTGGAAATGAAAGAGAAGAAAGCCCGCGTGGAAGACGCGCTGCACGCTACCCGTGCGGCAGTGGAAGAAGGCGTGGTACCTGGCGGTGGCGTAGCCCTGCTGCGTGCCCGTTCCACCCTGGCCGATCTGGAAACCGCCAACGCCGACCAGGCTGCTGGTGTGAAGATCGTACTGAAAGCCATCGAAGCTCCGCTGCGCCAGATCGTACAAAACGCCGGCGACGAGCCGTCCGTGGTGGTGAACAAGGTGCTGGAAGGCAAGGCCAACTTCGGTTACAACGCCGCTACCGGCGAGTACGGCGACATGCTGGAAATGGGCGTACTGGACCCGGCCAAAGTGACCCGCTCCGCGCTGCAGCATGCTGCTTCCGTAGCCGGCCTGATGCTGACCACCGACTGCATGGTAGCCGAGCTGCCGGAAGACAAGCCGGCTATGCCTGACATGGGCGGCATGGGCGGTATGGGTGGCATGGGCGGCATGATGTAAGCTGCCTCGCCCTTGCGAAGCCAGAACCCCGCACCCCGGTGCGGGGTTTTTTCATGTGCTGCGGCCAACCTTGCCAGGTTGGCCGCATTGTTTTGCGCGCGCAGTCTGGCACAATGCCGCTTTCTTTGCGGGAGAGTCAGCATGAACCGGAACGAACTGTTACAGGCGCTGGACGGCAAGCTGGAGCCGTGGCGTTTCAAGGACTACGCCCCGAACGGGCTGCAAGTGGAAGGCAGCGACGAGATTCGCCGCATCATTACTGGCGTGACGGCCTCGCAGGCCTTGATCGACGAAGCCATCCGCCTGCAGGCGGACACCATTCTGGTGCACCACGGTTACTTCTGGAAAAGCGAGGCGGCGCCCATCACCGGCATCAAACGCAAGCGTATTGCGGCGTTGCTGCAAAGCAACATCAACCTGATTGCCTACCATCTGCCGCTGGATGCCCATCCGGAACTGGGCAACAACGCCCAGCTGGGGCAGGTGCTGGGCTTTGTCGACGCCGCGCCCAGCCAGAGCGAGCCGCTGTTATGGTGCGGCCAACTGGCGCAGCCGATGGCTGGCGAGGCGCTGCGCCAGCACATCAGCCGCAATCTGGGGCGCGAGGCGCTATTGCTGGGTGATGCGGACAAGACACTAAAGCGTGTGGCCTGGTGTACCGGTGGCGCGCAGGGTTTTTTTGAACAGGCCATCGCTTTGGGCGTGGATGTGTTCATTACTGGCGAAGTGTCTGAGCAAAATCAGCATTTGGCGAATGAAAGCGGCGTAAGCTTCATCGCGGCGGGGCATCACGCCACGGAACGCTATGGCGCCAAGGCCTTGGGGCAGTGGCTGGCGGATGAATTTGCCCTGGATGTGCAATTTATCGATCTCTTTAACCCGGTCTAACAACGATGCCCATGCTGTCAATGAGGCGATTTGTCGCATATGCGCTTCAAGTTCCCTCATGGAATCGGGTAGAATTGTAAGGTTTCAAGTTTATAGCTCGGTTTCCACGTTTGAGGATGACTGTAATGAGTGAACAACACGTTGATGCGGGGCGCCGTCGCTTTCTGACGGTGGCCACCAGCGCGGTTGGTGGTGTGGCGGCGGCCGGTGTGGCTGTGCCGTTTTTGATGAGCTTTGCGCCTTCTGAGCGTGCCAAGGCTGCCGGTGCCCCGGTTGAGGTGGACATCAGCAAGCTGGAAGCCGGCCAGAAGATCAACGTCGAATGGCGTGGCAAACCGGTTTGGGTACTGTCGCGTACGCCGGAGCAGCTGAAGAACCTGGCCACCATCGAAGGTGAGCTGCTGGATCCGAAGTGCGAAGCGCCACAACAGCCGGAGTACTGCAAAAATGCAACCCGCTCCATCAAACCGGAGATCCTGGTTGCCGTGGGCATCTGTACCCACCTGGGCTGTTCGCCGACCCATCGCCCCGACATCGCCCCGGCTGACCTCGGGCCGAAGTGGGTTGGTGGCTTCTACTGTCCGTGCCACGGTTCCAAGTTCGACCTGTCCGCCCGCGTATACAGCGGCGTACCGGCACCGTCGAACATGGAGATCCCGCCGCACAAATATCTGTCCGATACCGTGCTGCTGATCGGCGAAGACAAATAAGCGAGGGGAGAACATATGAGCACTGGCCAAAAAATTCTCAATTGGGTGGATGAGCGTTTCCCGCTGTCCTCGATGATGAAAGAGCACGTCACCGAGTACTACGCCCCCAAAAACTTCAACTTCTGGTACTTCTTTGGTTCGCTGGCCCTGCTGGTGCTGGTCATCCAGATCGTGACCGGTATTTTCCTGACCATGAACTACAAGCCGGACGGCAGCCTGAACGCACAGGGCATTCCGGTGGCTTTTGCTTCGGTTGAGTACATCATGCGCGACGTGGCAGGCGGCTGGATCATCCGCTACATGCACTCCACTGGCGCCTCGATGTTCTTTGTCGTTGTTTACCTGCATATGTTCCGCGGTTTGATCTACGGTTCGTACAAACAGCCGCGCGAGCTGGTATGGGTGTTCGGTACGCTGATCTTCTTGGTACTGATGGCAGAAGCTTTCATGGGCTATCTGTTGCCGTGGGGCCAGATGTCGTTCTGGGGTGCACAGGTGATCGTGAACCTGTTTGCTTCCATTCCGGTGATCGGTCCGGACCTGTCCGTGTTCATCCGTGGTGACTTCGTGGTGGGCGATGCCACGTTGAACCGCTTCTTTGCACTGCACGTGATCGCGGTGCCGCTGATCCTGCTGGCGCTGGTGGTTGCTCACCTGATCGCTCTGCACGAAGTGGGCTCCAATAACCCGGATGGCGTGGAAATCAAGAAACTGAAGGGCGAAGACGGCAAGCCGCTGGACGGCATTCCGTTCCACCCGTACTACACCGTGAAAGATGTGCTCGGCGTAGCCGTGTTCCTGATCGTGTTCTCCAGCATCGTATTCTTTGCCCCGGAAATGGGTGGTTACTTCCTGGAAAAACCGAACTTTGATCAGGCTGACCCGCTGAAGACACCGGCGCATATCGCCCCGGTATGGTACTTCACCCCGTTCTACGCCATCCTGCGTGCCGTACCGTCGTTTGCCGGTACCCAAGTATGGGGCGTACTGGCCATGGGTGCTGCCGTGGTGCTGATCGCCTTCCTGCCTTGGCTGGACAAGTCGCCGGTGAAGTCTATCCGCTACCGTGGTCCGAAGTTCAAGTTCATGCTGGTACTGTTCATCGCTTCCTTTATCGGTCTGGGTATCCTGGGCGCCTTGCCGTCCACCAACCTGCGTACCGTGGTGGCTCAAGTACTGTCCATCATCTACTTCGTGTTCTTCCTGGGCATGCCGTTCTATACCAAGAACGACGTTGGCAGCACGCCGGTTCCGACCCGCGTGACCATGAGCACGCCGGCCCGTCAGGTACGCTTTGTGGTTCTGGTGGTGGTCACGCTGGTATCGGCCATCTTGTTTGCGAAATTCATCTGATAAAGGGGGCAATATGAACAAGACTATCCGTCAACTGCTTGCCGCCGTTGCCCTGATGCTGCCGGCTGCCGGCGCCATTGCCGCCTCGGAAGGCCCGGCGCTGGAAAAGGCGCCCATCAATATTCAGGACACCGAAAGCCTGCAACGTGGTGCGCAGATTTTCGTCAACTACTGTCTGTCTTGTCATTCTGCCAGCGCCATGCGCTACAACCGGCTGACCGACATCGGTCTCACCGAAGAGCAGATCAAGGCCAACCTGATGTTCACCACCGACAAGATTGGTGACCCGATGAACATCGCCATGGACAAGAAGGATGGCAAACAGTGGTTTGGTGCTACTCCGCCGGACCTGTCGCTGATCGCGCGCTCCCGTGGTGCCGATTATCTGTACGGCTACCTGCGTGGCTTCTACCGTGACGAAACCCGTCCTACCGGCTGGAATAACCTGGTATTCGACAAGGTGGGCATGCCGCACATCCTGTGGGAGTGGCAAGGTGAGCAGGTTCTGAAGACCCATAAGGGTGCTGATGGCCATGAAGAGAAGTCTTTGCAGCTGGTGAAAGCCGGTACGCTGACCAAGCTGGAAAACGGCAAGGCCAATACGGCCGAGTTCGACAAGCGTATGGCCGATCTCACCAATTTCCTGGTGTATGTCGGTGAGCCGGTGCAGGTGAAACGTCACCAGGTGGGCTACACCGTGCTGCTGTACCTGTTCCTGCTGCTGCTGCCGTTTGCCTACTTCCTGAAAAAGGAATACTGGAAAGACATCCACTAAAACGGTGTTAGGTAGTCAAGCAAAGCGGCGCTTCGGCGCCGCTTTTTCTTTTTGTATCATGCACTTATGCAACTTTTGTGGAAAGTGTTGCTCCGAAAGTGCTAGAATTGCCTGTTATTTGATCAACAAGCCTGTTCAAGGAATCTACGCCTCATGATGACCCTCTACTCCGGTACCACTTGTCCTTTCAGTCAACGCTGCCGCATCGTGTTGTTCGAAAAGGGCATGGACTTCGAGATCATTGATGTGGACATCCACAACAAGCCTGAAGATCTGGCCGTGATGAACCCGTACAACGAGGTTCCGGTACTGGTTGAGCGCGACCTGATTCTTCACGAATCCAACATCATCAACGAATACATCGATGAGCGCTTTCCACATCCGCAGCTGATGCCAGCCGACCCGGTGATGCGCGCTCGTGCCCGTTTGTTCCTGTTCCGCTTCGAGCAGGAATTGTTCGTGCATGTGAAGACGCTGGAGAACGGTGCCAGCGGCAAGGAAGCCAGCAAGGCACGCGAAGCCATCCGCGATGGCTTGGTTACCATTGCCCCGATCTTTGCCAAGCAGAAGTTCATGCTGGGTGATGACTTTTCCATGATCGACGTGGCGATTGCACCGCTGATGTGGCGTCTGGAACATTACGGTATCGACTTGGGCAAAAATGCGGCGCCTATCCTGAAGTATGCCGAGCGTTTGTTCCAGCGCCAGTCGTTCATCGATTCGCTGACCCCGGCCGAAAAGGCCATGCGCAAATAAGCGTTATCCAACCAGCGAGGAGTTGCCATGACAGTCAGTACCCGCCCTTATTTGATCCGTGCCATTCACCAATGGTGTACTGATCAGGGGCAGGCTCCCTATATGGTGGTTTGGGTCGATGAAAACGTTCAGGTGCCGATGGAGTTCGTGAAGAACAATGAAATCGTGCTCAATGTCGGCTATGGTGCTACCCAAGGCTTGAACATGGACAATGACTGGATTTCGTTTTCGGCCCGCTTTGGCGGGGTTTCGCGCGAGATCTGGATTCCGGTAGGCAATGTATTGTCCATTTTCTCGCGTGATTCTGGTGAGGGGATGGGGTTCGAGTTGGAGAAACTGGAAAAGCCAGTAGCCAAACCGGTATCGCCTGTCAGCCCGGTAGCGCAAGCACCGGCTAGCGATGATGACGCCAAGGGTGCCAAAGTCATCACTTTCCCTGGCCGCCGCAGCTAAACCCCCCGGCTAGCGCAGCTACAAGGCGGCCAAGGCAAAACAACCCCCGTTTGCGGTGCAAGCGGGGGTTGTTTTGTGTACGGCAGTATCGTGCTGTTTGCTGGGCAGCGCATCGGCAATGAAAAACCGGCCACAAGGGCCGGCTTGCCAGGTTGGCCGCACAGCAGCCACTGGTAATGTTATTCCACACGCTCACCGTGCAGAACCACGTCCAGGCCTTCGCGCTCTTCTTCTTCGCTGACGCGCAGACCCATGATCACGTCAATCAGCTTCAGCAGAATGAAGGTGACGATGCCGCAGTAGATGGCAGTGGCCACCACGCCGATGGCTTGAGTCATCAGATCGCCTTCTACACCACCGATTTCCTTCACGGCAAAGATGCCAGTCAGCAGTGCACCGATGATGCCGCCGACACCATGTACACCGAAAGCATCCAGCGAATCGTCGTACTTCAGCATGTGTTTCAGCGAGGTAGCACTCCAGTAGCACAGGGCACCCGAGATCAGGCCGATGGCCAGTGCGCCCTTCGCATCCACGAAACCAGCAGCCGGGGTAATGGCAACCAGACCTGCGATGGCACCGGAAACAATGCCAAGTACCGACGGTTTACCTTTTGCAATCCACTCTGCTGCCATCCACGACAGGGCGGCCATGCCGGTAGCAACCTGGGTGGCAACCATGGCCATGGCTGCGCGGCCGTCAGCGGCTACAGCCGAGCCGGCATTAAAACCGAACCAGCCTACCCATAGCATCGAAGCACCTACCAGCGTCAGCACCAGGTTGTGCGGGGGCATGGCTTCGCGGCCAAAACCGACACGCTTACCCAGTACCAGAGCAGCTACCAGGCCTGCGATACCGGCGTTGATGTGTACGACAGTGCCACCGGCAAAGTCCAGCACGCCATGGTCAAACATCCAGCCGCCCGGCGCCCACACCCAGTGTGCAACTGGTACGTATACGATCAGCGACCACAGCACCATGAATACCAGCATGCTGGAGAATTTCATACGTTCTGCAAAAGCGCCGGTGATCAGTGCCGGGGTAATGATGGCAAACGTCATCTGGAACATCATGAATACCGCTTCCGGGATGGTGCCAGCGAGCGGGTGTACCGTCAGCTTGCCTTCATCCTTAAGAAATACCATGCCATCCAGCAGGACGCGGTCAAGACCCCCGATCAGGCTGTTGCCCGGAGTGAAAGCCAAGCTGTAACCGATAACGGTCCATAGCACGGTGATCAGTGCACAGATGGCGAAACTTTGCATCAAGGTCGCCAGCACGTTCTTTTTACGAACCATGCCAGCGTAGAACAAAGCCAGACCAGGAATGGTCATAAACAGTACCAGCGCGGTAGAGGTCATCATCCAGGCGGTATCACCGGCACTGATGGCACTGGTTGCTACCAGCGTGGGGGCGCCATCAGCAAAAGCAGGTAGGGCGGTTGTTAGTGAGCCAAGTGCGGCCAAGGTCAGGAGTTTCTTGCTCATGTTGATCCCTTTCTTCTTATGTTCAGACCGCGTCGGCACCGGTTTCGCCGGTACGAATACGCACTACCTGTTCCAGGTCGTACACGAAGATCTTGCCGTCGCCGATCTTGCCTGTGCGCGCGGCGGTTTCGATCGCTTCTACCACCTGATCCAGCAGTTCGTTGCTGATGGCGATTTCCAGCTTCACCTTGGGCAGGAAATCCACCACGTATTCAGCTCCACGGTACAGTTCGGTATGGCCCTTTTGGCGACCAAAGCCTTTTACTTCGGTGACGGTAATACCCTGTACGCCCATGGCGGAGAGGGCTTCACGGACTTCGTCAAGCTTGAAGGGCTTGATAATGGCGCTAACCAGTTTCATGACGGCTCCTTGCTGCTCAGTTAGGTAATGAGAGTGTGACAATTTCGCCTATGCATGAACTGTGCCAGAACCATATTTTGTTTTCTTTTCAATGATTTGCCGTCTCAGTGCTGCTTTTATTCGATAAGTAATAATGGAATCTATAAGCCGTTACTGCTATTGCGCCTTCTTGGTGCAAACGCTTGCCTGCAGGTGTCGCGGCTTTTTTGCTAAACTTCCCCTGTTTCTCATGCCAATTACAAGGTTGCATCATGCTTAGCCAAAAACTGTTCGACGAAATCAGCAATAAAATTTCCGAAACCATTGCTGCCAGTCCTGCCAAGGATCTGGAAAAAAACGTGAAGGCCATGATGGCGGCGACTTTTAGCCGCATGGACCTTGTGACCCGTGAGGAGTTTGATATTCAGCAGGAAGTGCTGGCGCAGACCCGTGCCCAACTGGAGGCACTGGAAAAGCGCCTGGCCTTGCTGGAGCCGCAGCCGGCGCCGGTTGAGCCCACCGCACCAGCTACGCCGGCCAGCGGGGAATAATCGCCATGTCACTGGCGGTGTGTGTCAGCCGGGCGCTTGCCGGCGTAAGCGCACCGGAAGTGGCAGTGGAGGTACATCTCGCCAACGGTTTGCCGGCGTTTACCTTGGTGGGGCTGCCGGATACTGAGGTTAAGGAAAGTAAGGAGCGGGTGCGTGCCGCCATCGTGCAGTCCGGCTTTGATTTTCCTGCCAGGCGCATTACGGTCAATCTGGCACCTGCCGATTTACCCAAGGAGTCTGGACGTTTCGATCTGCCGATTGCTATAGCCCTATTGGCTGCAGACGGTCAGCTGCCTGTAGCGGCGCTGGATGCTTACGAATTGGCTGGCGAGTTGGGGCTGGGCGGCGAGTTGCGGCCGGTACGTGGCGCGTTGGCTATGGTTGCCGCCGCGCGTGGCAGCGGTCGCAGTTTTATCCTGCCCCGTTTGAGTGCCAGTGAGGCCGCATTGGTGCAAGGTGTTCAGGTGCTGGCGGCAGATAATTTGCAGGCAGTGTGTGCGCACTTGGCTGGCGTGGTGCGCTTGCCTGTGTTGGAGGCAGACATCCCGCCAATACTGGCCAGTGCGTACCCGGATCTGGCAGAGGTCAAAGGGCAGGGCTTGGCCAGACTGGCGTTGGAAGTAGCCGCAGCCGGGGGGCATAATCTGTTGATGCAGGGGCCGCCTGGTACCGGTAAATCGATGTTGGCCGCACGCTTGCCAGGTATTCTACCGGCGATGAACCAGGATGAAGCGCTAGAAAGTGCTGCTGTGCAGTCATTGGCGAGTAGCGGTTTTGATGCCCGCTCTTGGTGCGTAAGGCCTTTTCGCCATCCGCACCACACTGCTTCAGCCGTAGCGTTGGTTGGCGGTGGCTCTGACCCTCGTCCTGGCGAGATCACATTGGCGCATCATGGCGTGCTGTTTCTTGACGAGTTGCCCGAGTTTGACCGTAAGGTGCTGGAGGTGCTGCGGGAACCTCTGGAAACCGGCGAGATTCATATATCGCGCGCAGCGCGTCAGGTATGCTTTCCTGCCCGTTTCCAGTTGCTGGCTGCCATGAACCCTTGTCCTTGCGGTTACCTTGGGCATCCGCGCCGTGCTTGTCGTTGCACGCCCGAGCAGGTCAGCCGCTATCGCGGTAAACTGTCTGGCCCTTTGCTGGATCGTTTCGACCTGATGGTGGAGGTCGGTGCACTGACGCTAGAAGAGCTGCAAGTCTTGCCTGCTGCGGAAGACAGTGCCGCAGTACGCGCCCGTGTCGATGCCGCGCGCGAGCGGCAGTGGCTGCGGCAGCAAAAATGTAATGCCGCCCTCAGCGTTACCGAATTGACGAGTCATTGCTGTATGCCGATTGAATTGCAGCAACAAGTGCAGGCTATGCTGGAGCGGCTGGACCTGTCGGCGCGCGCGTATTTTCGCGTACTGCGGGTAGCGCGCACGCTGGCAGACTTGGCTGATAGTAGCGATGTGCAGCGGCAGCACCTGTTGCAGGCCATACAGTTTCGCCGTGGGCTGGTGGGCAGCAACAACAAATAAATAACAAGGTTAATACCTTATGAATTCAGTGGGCTTATGAGTAACAGAGATTTGAAGCATGTTTCCCGCGGCAGCAGCCGCAGCAACCCGCCTGCAAAGCGCAGTGGTGGCGGCATGATGACCGGTATCATCGTAGGTCTGATTGTCGGTGTCGGCATTGCAGTCGGCATGACGATGTACCTTAACCGTGCTAGTACTCCGTTCAGCAATCTGGAAAGGTTGCAAGGTAAGCAAGAGGCGTCGTTGCCGGCTGCCGAGTTATTGGAGCCTGGTAGCAAGCTTGCCACCATGACCCCGACGCCGCCGGTGGTTGTGCCGGTAGTGGTACAGGCTGCGCCGGCATCAGCACCGGTGCCTGCCAAGCCGAAGCCGATACCACCGGCACCGGCGGATGCCGATGGGGAACGATTCGACTTCTACAAGATCCTTCCTGGCCAGCAAGAGGCGATACCTCAAGATGCTAAAGCGGCGGATACTGCCCCGGTGGGAGCGCCGCGCTTGTTCCTGCAGGTGGGGGCTTTCCAGTCTGAAAGCGATGCTGACAATATGAAAGCCAAGCTCGCCCTGATGGGGGTAGAAGCCAAGATCCAGTCGCTGTCGCTGCCGGACAAGGGGTTGATGCACCGAGTCCGTATCGGCCCGTTTGAACGCCAAGAAGATGTCGACGCGCTTAAGGCTCGCTTGCGTCAGGACGGCGTTGACGCCTCCGTTGTCAAATTACCTCCCAAATAATACGAAAGTCGACTCATGAAGAAGTGGTTGTTCGCTTTGATGTTTGCTGTTTCCGGCCTGGCCCAAGCGGCCATCGTAGAGGGTAAGGATTATACCGTGCTGTCCAAACCACAGCCGGTAGCCACGCCCGGCAAGGTGGAAGTGATCGAGTTCTTTTCCTACCACTGCGTGCACTGCATGCATCTGGAGCCGGTACTGGCCACTTGGGCCAAAAAATTGCCTGCAGACGTAAGCTTCCGCCGCGAGCAGATCGTGTGGGGCAAGCAGATGGAGCCGCTGGCAAGGCTGTACGCCACCATCAATGCCACACGCACGCTCGACAAACTGCATGCCCCGGCATTGCACGCCATGGTGGAAAAGAAGGTTAATCTCGCCGATGAGGCTACCTTGCGTAGCTGGCTGGCCAGTCAGCCGGGTGTGAACGTGACGTCATTCATGCAGACCTATAAATCGTTTGGTATCAATGCCCAGGTTGCCCGTGCCGACAAAATGACCCGTGACTACGCCATTCAGGGCACGCCTACCATTGTGGTGGCTGGCAAGTACGCTACCATGGCTGCCGAGCCGGCACGGCTGCTGCAGGTAGTGAACGAACTGATCGTCAAGGCACGCGGCAAGTAAGCGTTGCTACTGCTTGCGGGCCGCACTCCGGTGCGGCCTGTCTGTTTGTACTTCATCAAAGGATTACCGTGGATTACCTGCTGTTGGCCAAGGCACTGTTGCTTGGCATTGTCGAGGGGATGACCGAATTCCTGCCGGTATCCAGTACCGGCCACCTGATCGTGGTTGGCGATCTGATCAATTTCCAGAACGATGGCAAGGTGTTCGAGATTGCCATCCAGTTCGGTGCCATCCTGGCGGTATTGTTTCAGTATCGCGATCGTTTCATCGCACTGGCTACCGGTATCGGCCATGACCGTAAGGCACAGCGTTTTGCGGCCAACCTGCTGATTGCCTTTTTACCGGCGGCCATCATGGGCCTGCTGTTCATCAAGCAGATCAAACTCTATCTGTTCAATCCCATCAGTGTGGCCACTGCGCTCATTATTGGTGGTCTCATCATCCTGTACGCAGAGCGTCGCCCGCGTACTGCCCGGGTGCATGATGTGGATGACATTCAGCCGCTGGATGCGCTGAAAGTTGGCTTGGCTCAGGTGGTGGCGATGATTCCCGGAACCTCGCGTTCCGGCGCTACCATTATTGGTGGCATGTTCATTGGTCTGGATCGTAAGGTGGCTGCCGAGTTCTCCTTCTTTCTGGCTGTGCCCACCATGTTTGCCGCCACGGTGTACGACTTGTACAAGCACCGTGATTTATTGTCGCTGGCAGATTTCCCGATGTTTGCTGTCGGCTTCATTGCTGCCTTTCTCAGCGCCTTGCTGGCGGTACGTACGCTGGTGAAGTTTGTGGCCAACCATACTTACGAGATCTTTGCCTGGTATCGGATTGTGTTTGGTCTGGTGATTCTTGCAACATGGTATTTTGGCTGGGTAGCGTGGCACGTATAACACGTATAAAAAGCTTGACACCAGCGGCTGGGTGATCTATTATGCGTTCTCTCTGTCGCGGGATGGAGCAGTCTGGTAGCTCGTCGGGCTCATAACCCGAAGGTCGTAGGTTCGAATCCTGCTCCCGCAACCAAGTTTCGATGAAAAAGCCTCGCTTTCAAGCGAGGCTTTTTTGTTTGCACCATTCTTGTGCACTCGTGTCCACTTTGGTGAGCCCGAAGTCTGTTCAATAAAAAAGCCACCTCGCGGTGGCTTTTTTGTTTGCTAGGGTGCAGGTTCAGATGCGGCGCGCCAGTTCTTCGGCTTTGCCCAGGTAGCTATCCGGGCTCAGGGCCAGCAGGCGTACTTTTTCGGCTTCCGGAATCTCCAGGCCCTTGATGAAGGCGGCCAGGGTCTCGCGGGTTACGCCATCCTTGCCGCGCGTCAGCTCTTTCAGCTGCTCGTACGGGTTGGGCACACCGTAACGGCGCATCACGGTCTGGATGGGCTCGGCCAGCAGTTCCCAGGTAGCGTCCAGATCGCTGGCCAGCATGGCCGGGTTGATTTCCAGCTTGTTCAGGCCTTTCATCAGCGCCTTGAAGCCCAGCAGCGAGTAACCGAAACCCACGCCCATGTTGCGTAGCACGGTGGAGTCGGTCAGGTCGCGCTGCCAGCGGGACACCGGCAGTTTTTCAGCCAGGTGCTGCAGGATGGCGTTGGCCAGGCCGAAGTTGCCTTCCGAGTTTTCGAAGTCGATCGGGTTGACCTTGTGCGGCATGGTGGAGCTGCCCACTTCGTCCTTCTTCACTTTCTGCTTGAAGTAGCCCAGCGAGATGTAACCCCAGATGTCGCGGTCCAGATCAATCAGGATGGTGTTGATGCGGGTCAGTGTCTGGTACAGCTCGGCCATGTAGTCGTGTGGCTCGATCTGGATGGTGTACGGGTTGAAAGTCAGGCCCAGGCCGCTGACAAAACGCCCTGCCAGGCTTTCCCAGTCCACGTTCGGGTAGGCCACGATGTGGGCGTTGTAGTTACCTACCGCGCCGTTGATCTTGCCCAGCAGCTCCTGCTTCACCAGCTGCTCGCGTTGGCGCTTCAGGCGGTACACCACGTTGGCCAGCTCTTTGCCCATGGTGGACGGGGTGGCAGGTTGGCCGTGGGTGCGACACATCATCGGTACGGCCGCCAGTTCGTGCGCCAGCTGGCTCAGTTTGGTGATGACTTCGTCTACCGCTGGCAACATCACGGTGTTGCGTGCGGTTTTCAGCATCAGCGCGTGGCTGAGGTTGTTGATGTCTTCCGAAGTGCAGGCAAAGTGGATGAATTCGCTGGCGGCCATCACTTCCGGGTTGCCGGACAGACGCTCTTTCAGCCAGTACTCGATGGCTTTCACGTCATGGTTGGTGCGCGCTTCGATGGCTTTCACTTCTTCGCCGTGCTGAACGGAGAAATTGGCGATCACGTCGTCGATTTCGCGGATGGTGGCGTCGGAGAACGGCTTCACTTCCTCGATGCCCGGTTCGGCGGCCAGCATTTTCAGCCATTCCAGTTCTACCTTGATACGGGCTTTCATCAGGCCGTATTCGGAGAAGGTGGCGCGCAGCGGTTCGGCCTGGCCGGAGTAGCGGCCATCGAGCGGGGAGAGGGCGGTCAGCGTGGTCAGATTCATCACTCAGTGCTTCCAGGTTGCTGGCCAGCGGGGCTGGCCGGTTGCTTCAAAAAGAAATCGGCGTATTACTCAGGCTTGCAGGCGGCGGGCGATGCCGGCGGCCAACTTGCTGGCTGCTTCCGCTTGGAAGCGGAAAAACAGCTCGGGTTCAATCATTTCCAGTTCCATGATGGCCAGTTGGCCGCGGTTGTCGCGCACCATATCCACCCGGGCATACAGCACGTCGAACGGCACCGCCGCGACGGCGGCTTCGGCAAAGCGGATTTCTTCGGCGCTGGCGTCGTAGCGATGCACGGTGCCGCCATGGTCATCCTGCACGCGGAAGTCGCCGGCTTTGGCGGTTTTGCGGATGGCGTGCGTGTACTGGCCATCAATCACCATCAGCGACAGCTCGCCCTGGCTAAGGATGTCGTGCTGGAACGGCTGCAGCATCAGTGCCTCGCGTTGTACCAGCTCGGCAAACGTGCATTCCAGCGCGGCGGCATCCTCGGCTTGCAAGCGGTAGGTGTGGCGGGCTGCGCCGGAGATCACCGGTTTCAGGATCACGTCGTGCCAGCCACTATCGGCAATGGCCTGGGCGAGGGTGCGACGATCGCCCACTTCGATATAGCAGGTGGGCACGGTATTGATACCGGCTTGTTGCAAATCGGCCAGATAGTGCTTGTCGAGGTTCCAGTGAATCAGTGCGGCTTCGTTGAACAGGCGGGTGCTGTGGCTGACGCGTGCCAGCCATGGGGCGAATTCATCAAAGCGGTGGAAGTAATCCCAGGTGGTGCGGAATACCGCGGCACGACATTGCGACCAGTCGTAACCGGGCTCGGCCCAATCCTTGCGGCCAACCTTCAGCCCGTGCTGCTCCAAGGCGCTTACCACTAGACCATCTTCCAGGTGGACTTGGCGGCTGTACCAGTCTTGCTCGTCCAGGGCGAGCAGGGCGTTGTCGGTAAGAACGACGATATCGAATTGCATCGGTTAGCTTTCTAAGGCGCATGAAAAACGGGCGTACACGACGCCCGTTGCAAGCTTACATTCCAGGCAGCATGCCTTTCATGCCCTTCATCAGTTTCATGATGCCGCCCTTGGAGGAGAACGCCTTCATCATTTTCTGCGTCTGTTCAAACTGGGCCAGCAGGCGGTTCACTTCCTGCACCGAGACGCCGGAGCCGGCAGCAATGCGACGCTTGCGGCTGGCTTTGATCAGCTCGGGCTTGCGACGCTCTTCCATGGTCATCGAGTTGATGATGCCTTCGATGCGTCGCATCGACTTTTCGGCCTCGGCACCCTGTACGCCTTTGGCCAGTTGGCCAATTTCGCCGGGCATTTTTTCCAGCAGGTTGGTCATGCCGCCCATCTTCTTCATTTGCTGCATCTGGGCCTTGAAGTCTTCCAGGTCGAAACCTTTGCCGGACTTCAGCTTCTTGGCCATCTTGGCCGCTTCTTCCTGATCAATGCCCTTCTGCACATCCTCGATCAGCGACAGCACGTCACCCATGCCCAGGATACGGCTAGCCAGACGGTCGGGGTGGAACGGCTCCAGACCGTTGATCTTTTCGCCAACACCGATGAACTTGATCGGCTTGCCGGTGATGTGACGCACCGACAGTGCCGCACCGCCGCGCGAGTCGCCATCCATCTTGGTCAGTACCACGCCGGTCAGTGGCAGCGCCTCGTTGAAGGCCTGCGCGGTGTTGACCGCGTCCTGGCCCTGCATCGCATCCACCACAAACAGGGTTTCTACCGGTTTCAGGAAGGCGTGCAGTGCCTTGATTTCGGCCATCATCGCTTCGTCGATGGCCAGGCGGCCGGCGGTATCCACCATCAGCACGTCAAAGAAATGACGCTTGGCGTAATCCAGCGCAGCTTGGGCAATCTCGAGCGGTTTCTGGTTGCCCTGCGACGGGAACCACTCTACGCCGACCTGTTCGGCCAGCATTTTCAGTTGCTCGATGGCGGCCGGGCGGTACACGTCGGCAGACACCACCAGAATCTTTTTCTTCTGCGTGTCTTTCAGCAGCTTGGACAGCTTGCCGACCGTCGTGGTTTTACCGGCACCTTGCAGGCCGGCCATCAGGATGATGGCCGGCGGCACCGCGGCCAGGTTGAGGGCGTCGTTCTTCTCGCCCATCAGTTTGACCAGCTCTTCGTTGACGACGCCGATCAGGGCCTGGCTAGGGGTAAGGCTGCCCATCACTTCCTGGCCCAGCGCACGCTCTTTGACCTGGCTGATGAAGGTCTTGACGACGGGCAGTGCCACGTCGGCTTCCAGCAAGGCCATGCGTACTTCACGCAGCGCGTCCTGGATATTCGATTCGGTGATCCGTGCCTGACCGCGCAAGGTTTTCAGCGCACTGGTGAGGCGTGAGGTAAGGTTGTCAAGCATGGGGTATCCTTATGGTCTGCCAAGCATCTGCGGCTTGGTGTAGACTTCTGTAATCGTTCATTTTACCACGACCCGGTCCCGGTTCGTTGAGCTCCCACATTCCATGAGCGGATTCCTGTTGATTTTGCTGATCCTGCTGGCCGCCGGTTATGCCGGCCTGTCCTGGCATTTTCTGGCGCATTGGCGCGGTGTGGCATCGTGGCAGCGCCAGGCCTTTCGCGAGCATTCCCTGCTCGGTGTGCTGCTCTTGCTGCACGCCGCTGTATTGACCGTGCCGGTACTGCAGGACGGGGGGGTGCGACTGGGCGTCGGGTCGGTGCTGTCGCTGCTGAGTTGGCTGATGTTGCTGATCTTCTGGACAGGTAGCTACTTTGCCCGCATGGAAGGGCTGCAGATTTTTCTGGTGCCATTGGCCGCAGCGGGTGTCCTGATGGCTGAAGTCTTGCCCATTCCGCACACGCTCTACCCAGTAGACAGCCCCGGCTTCATGCTACATCTGCTGGTGTCGCTGATGGCGTACAGCTTGTTTGCTATCGGTGCCTTGCTGGCCATTCTCATGCTGTGGCAGGAACACGCCTTGCATCAAAAGCGTTTTGCGCTGGCGCGCCGCATGCCGCCACTGCTGGTGCTGGAAAACCTGATGTTCCAGACGCTAGGTACCGGCTTCATCCTGCTAACGCTTAGCTTGATCAGTGGTGTGTTTTTTGCCGAGGAGGTATTCGGCAAGGCCATACCGCTCAGTCACAAGGTAGTCTTCGGTATCTTGTCCTGGCTGGTCTTCGGTAGCTTGCTGGTTGGCCGCAAGCTGCATGGCTGGCGTGGCCGCCTCGCCATACGCTGGACGCTGGCCGGTTTTGCACTGTTACTTTTTGGGTATATCGGTAGCAAGGTTGTACTGGAGTTTGTTTTACACCGCGCCTGAGCATTTGGCATATTGGATTGGCGGCGTGGCATCCCGTGCCGTGTTTTCCTATTTATAAGGAGCGGTTATGAAAAAATGGTTATTTGCCCTGTTCGCCATGCTGGTATCGGTTGCTGCGCTGGCCGCGGTCAACGTCAATACGGCCAGTCAGCAAGAGTTGGAAACCTTGAAAGGCATTGGCCCGGTGAAGGCCAAAGCCATCATCGATTACCGTAGCAAGAATGGCCCGTTCAAATCGCCGGCCGATCTGGTGAATGTGCCGGGCATCGGTGAAAAGACAGTCGAGAAACTGAAGCCTGATCTGGCATTTAGCGGTGCCAGTACCAAGGCGGCGGCCAAGGCTACAGCTGCCACAGCCACTACGCCGGCTGGCGCCCAGCAAGCTGCCAAGCAAGCCAAGGCCGCTGCCAAGCCGGCAACTACGCCGCCAGCAGCCCCCAAGCCCTGATTGCACATCCGTTCACGTTGTCGCCCGGTTCGCCGGGCTTTTTCTTTTCACCGCTGCCACGGCCGGCAGCAAACTGATTTGACAGCCTGCAGCATCACTGCAATCAGTCTTGTTTGCCGAACAAAGCCAGTGCCTGCTGTCGTTGAACGGCGTGGTCTACAATCGGTTCCGGGTAGTTTTGCCCCAGCACGAAACCCGGCGGCAATGTCTTGGCCTGCCAAGGGGCGTGAATGGCCTTGTTGTCCAGGCAGGCCAGCTCGGGCAGATAGCGGCGAATGAAGCGGCCTTCCGGGTCAAATTTCTCCGACTGGGTAACCGGGTTGAAGATGCGGAAGTAGGGCTGGGCATCGCAGCCGGTAGACGCCGCCCATTGCCAGCCGCCATTGTTGGCCGCCAAGTCGAAATCCATCAGCTTGGCAGCAAAGTAAGCTTCGCCACGGCGCCAGTCGATGAGCAGGTCTTTCACCAGAAAGCTGGCCACGATCATCCGCAGCCGGTTGTGCATATAACCGGTCTGGTTCAATTGCCGCATGGCCGCGTCGACGATCGGGTAGCCAGTGCGCCCGTCGCACCAGGCGTCGAACCAGCTATCCAGGCCTGTAAATTGTAGCTGGCGGTATTCGGGTTTGAAGCTTTGCGTTGCCGCCTCCGGAAAGTGCCACAGTAGCTGTTGATAAAACTCGCGCCAGATCAGCTCGTTCAGCCAGCAGTCGGCCCCTTCATTTTGTTGTGATAGTGCCAGTGACATGGCTTCGCGTACCGAAACAGTGCCGAAGCGCAAATGTACCGACAAGCCGGAAACCCCCGGCTCGCCAGGGTAGTCACGCAGCGTCTTATAGTGCGGCAGTTTGCGGGCGAAGCGTTGCAGTAGCTGCAGGCCGGCTTCCCGCCCTGGTTTGGCTGCCGGTGTGATGCTGCTGGCCGGAAAGCCCAGCGCTGCCAGGGGGGGCAAGGCGCGATGCGCTGCCGGCGCAGGCTGCCACTGTGCCGGTGCCGGTTCGCCCAGCGGTGTGGCCAACTGCGGGTGAAAGGCCTTGCGCCAAGCGCGCATATAGGGTGTGAACACCGTATACGGCTTGCCTTGTCCGGTGAGCAACTGGCTGCATTCGAACACCACCTGATCTTTGCACAGCACCAGCTCTGCCCCTTGCCTTTCCAGTGATGCGGCAACCGCGGCGTCGCGCTGGCGCGCGTAGGGTTCGTAATCACGGTTGGCATAGACGCGTTGGCAACCCAGCGCGGTAGCCAGGGCCGGAATGGCGCTGGCTGCCTCGTCATGCAGTATCAGCAAATCTCCGCCTCTGGCCTGCAAGCCGGCTTTCAGCTCCGCCACGGCATGGTGAATGAACGGCAGTCGGGCATCGTCGGCTGGCAGGTGCTGCAGGATGGCGCGATCAAATATGAAGACGGCGAACAGGCGGCCGCCTGCAGCAGCCGCTTCCATCAAGGCAGTGTTATCGAAAAGGCGTAAATCACGCCGAAACCACAGCAGGCTTGCGTTGGTAGTAGTCATGATCGGGTGTGCTCAATTTGCAACAGAGGTAAAGTTGGCTTCAGAAGTGTGGTGTGCTCGCAACTCGTGAGTTTGTGTTTTTTTTCAATAAAAACAGCAACTTGTATTTATCATTGCTGTTGTATACAAACTTCAGAGACCAAAAAAACCGCAGCAAACCTTTGTATTTTTGCAACGGTGCATTTATAGTCCACTCCAGATACCGCCAGTTCCATGGCGGTGCAAGACAGCCCGCCCGGCGTTTAAAACGCGCCGGCTACCTAATCGGGCAGTGTACATGACCTCGAAAGGAACACACATGAAGAAGCTGATCGTTCTGGCTACTCTGGCTGCGCTGCCGGCTGCTGCTATGGCTGACGTTACCATCTCCGGTAACCTGGCTGTTGGTATTGTGAACACCAAGGCAACTGGTGCTGGTTCGCTGACCACTGAGAACCGCACTAACGGCGAAATCAAGTTTGCTGGTTCTGATGATCTGGGCAACGGCCTGAAAGCTGTTTGGCAGATCGCCAGCCGTATCAACCTGGCTGACCAGTCCAACAATGCCCGTGACAACCTGTGGGCCGGTCGCGACTCTTACGTAGGTCTGGACGGCTCTTTTGGTCGTGTTACAGCGGGTAACATCTACCTGATGCCGAATTCCGGCGCTATGGCTATCTTCGAAAACAACAGCGCTACCTTCGAATCTGCCATTTACGACCAGGGTACTCGTTTCAACAACACTGTATCCTACAAGTCGCCTAATCTGGCCGGCTTTACTGCAACCGTTCAGCACTCCTTTGGCTCCAACCAAGCCAACGAAAACGCTAAGTTCTACGCTGATGCTGTAAGCCTTTCCTACGAAGCAGGCAACTTTGCCGTTTCCTACGATACCGCTGCTGAAAAAGAGAACGCTCAGGGTAAGAAACTCAAAATTCATGAGCTGAACGGTTCCGTAACTCTGGACGCTCTGACCCTGCAAGCTGGTTTTGCTAGCGGTAAGAGCGAAGCTTCTAACACTAAAGTTAAAGGCTGGGGTGTAGCTGCTTCCTACGCAATGGGTAACGTTACTCCGAAGTTCGGCTACTGGCGCGAAGGCGATTCCAAAACCAACGGCGTAACTGCTAACGATGGCCACAAAGCTTTCGCAGTTGGCGTTGAATACGCTCTGTCCAAACGCACCCGTACCGGTGTTGAGTTTGCCAAAGCGAACTACGATGCTGCTGGCGAAGGTTCGCTGCGCACCGCTACCGTTTATCTGGGTACCAAGTTCTAATCGTTTCTTGCAAACGGTTTGACTGTAAAAAAGGCTGCTTCGGCAGCCTTTTTTTATTGCCTTGCCTGTATATTCTTTGCATTAAAGTAAGAGATGGCAGCTCATCAAATGGCTGTTTCAGCCGTATAATCGGCTTAACTCACTTTCAAGTATTGATGCGTATGGATGCTGCTTCGATTTCCGGTCTGGGTCGTGCCCTGGTGCAGAGCGAACACCTGCTGGTGCAGGATGCTGAAAGCATTCAGCGGCAGGCGCAGGCGTCCAATATCTCGTTTGTCGAACAGCTGGTGCTGAGCAAGAAGCTCACTCCGCTGCAGATAGCCAGGTTTGCGTCCACCATGTTCGGCTTACCCTTGCTGGACCTGGCGGCCATCAGCCCCGATAGCTTGCCCAAGAATGTCATCGACGAGGAGCTGCTGGTCGGCAAACGTCTATTACCGCTATTCAAACGGGGTAGCAGGTTGTTTGTTGGTACTTCCGACCCCACTCAGTCCGCAGCTTTTCATGCCATCACCTTCAAGACCGGCTTGACGCTGGATGTGGTGGTAGTTGAAGACGACAAACTAGGCAAGCTGGTTGGCCGCTATTCCGAAAATGCGGCTGTGGCGGCATTCAACAGTATGGCTGCCGACGAGTTTGGCGAACTGGAAATCGCCGACCCCGACACGGAGTCGGTGCCAGACGGCATGCCGGACGTCGATGATGCGCCGGTGGTGAAGTTCGTCAACAAGGTATTGCTGGATGCCATCAATGGCGGTGCTTCCGATATCCACTTCGAGCCTTATGAGCGCTTCTATCGCGTACGCTATCGTATTGATGGCAATTTAAAAGAGATTGTGCAGCCGCCGTTGGCGATCAAGGAAAAAATCGCCTCACGCATCAAGGTGGTGTCCAGAATGGATATCTCGGAAAAGCGCGTGCCGCAGGATGGCCGCTTGAAACTCAAGATATCCAGCACCAAAGCCGTGGATTTCCGGGTCAGCACGCTGCCCACGCTGTTTGGCGAGAAAATCGTGATGCGTATTCTCGATGCGTCAGCAGCCACGCTGGATATCGAGCAGCTGGGCTTCGAGCCGGAGCAGAAGGCGCTGCTGTTGCGTGCCATCGCCCGTCCTTACGGCATGGTGTTGGTCACGGGCCCTACCGGTAGCGGTAAGACTGTATCGCTATACACCTGCCTGAATATCCTGAACAAGCCCGATACCAATATCTCTACTGCCGAAGACCCGGTGGAGATTAACTTGCCCGGCATCAACCAGGTTAACGTCAACGAGCGTGCCGGTCTCACCTTTGCCTCCGCCTTGCGCTCCTTCTTGCGTCAGGATCCGGACGTGATCATGGTGGGGGAGATTCGCGACTACGAAACGGCCGACATTTCCATCAAGGCGGCGCAAACCGGCCATATGGTGTTTTCCACCTTGCATACCAATAATGCACCGGCTACCCTGACTCGCTTGCTGAACATGGGAGTGGCGCCGTTCAATATTGCCAGCTCGGTGTTGCTGATCATGGCACAGCGTCTGGCCCGCAAGCTGTGTCCGCATTGCAAGGCACCGGTGGACATCCCGCGCGAGGCGCTGCTTCGTGCCGGCTTTACCGAAGAAGAGCTGGATGGCAGCTGGCAGCCGTACGGTCCGGTAGGGTGTGACGAGTGTCGTGGCTCTGGCTACAAAGGGCGTACCGGCATTTACGAGGTCATGCCCATTACCGATGCCATGGTGCGTTTGATCATGTCAGATGGTAATGCGGTAGACATTGCCGATCTGGCTCGTCGTGAAGGCATGATCGATCTGCGCCACGCCGGGCTGATCAAGGTGAAGCGTGGTCTTACCTCGCTCACCGAAATTGAAGCCGTCACCAATGAATAACAGGAAGCAGGCAGAGCATGGCTGAAGCGTTGAAGAAACCCAGTGCCGCCATCTGGAGCTGGGAAGGCAAGGATAAGACCGGCAAGATGATGCGTGGCGAGATCCGTGCCGAGTCGGAAACCGTTGCCAAGGCGCAGCTGCGGCGTCAGGGCGTTAACGCCACCAAGATCAGCAAAAAGCGGGTTGGTTTTGGCAAGCGCATTACCGAGCGCGACGTTGCCTTGTTTACCCGGCAACTGGCCACCATGATGAAAGCAGGTGTGCCGCTGCTTCAGGCGTTCGATATCAGTGCCAAAGGCCACAGCAATGCCGCTTTTACCAAGATCCTGCTCGATGTGCGTTCCGAGGTAGAGACCGGTAGCAACCTGGCCGATGCTTTCCGCAAATACCCGCTGTATTTCGACAGCCTGTTCTGCAACCTGATTGCTGCCGGTGAGACTGGTGGCGTACTGGATTCGCTGCTGGACAAGTTGGCCACTTACAAAGAAAAGATCATCGCCATCAAGGGCAAGATCAAATCGGCGATGATTTACCCGGCAGCCATCATCGTGACCGCCTTTGTCATTACTGCGGTCATCCTGATTTACGTGATACCGGCGTTCAAAGAGTTGTTCTCCAGCTTTGGTGCCGACCTGCCGGCCCCGACGCAAATGGTGATCTGGCTATCTGACCTGTTTGTCGAGTACTGGTGGATCATTTTTGGTGGCATCGGTGGAGCCATCTGGGGGGTAGCGGCCGCCTACAAGCGTTCACCTTCTATGCAGGTAGGCATGGACCGCTTGTTGTTACGTATGCCAGTCATTGGCGACATCGTCCGCAAAGCGACCATCGCGCGCTGGTCGCGTACCTTGTCGACGCTGTTTACTGCCGGGGTGCCGTTGGTAGAGGCATTGGACTCGGTGGCTGGTGCTGCCGGTAACCAGGTGTACGCCGACGCTACCAAAATCATCCAGGCCGACGTTAGCGCCGGTTCTACGCTGAACTTCTCCATGCAACGCAGCAACCTGTTCCCCAATATGGTGTTGCAAATGACGTCTATCGGCGAAGAGTCCGGTGCGCTGGACGACATGCTGGACAAGGTGGCCGACTTTTACGAAGAAGAGGTAGACAACGCGGTAGCGGCGCTGTCGAGCCTGCTGGAACCGATGATCATGGTGATTCTGGGGGTGCTGATCGGCGGCCTGGTGGTGGCCATGTACATGCCGATTTTCAAGATGGGTCAGGTGGTGGGCTGATGTTGGAAAACCTGCAATTGTTGCCCTTGCTGTGGCAAACCGCCATCGCGGTGCTGCTGGGTTTGCTGTTTGGCAGCTTTCTGAATGTTGTCATTCATCGCTTGCCCTTGATGCTGGAACGACAGTGGCAACAGGAGTGCGCCGTGCTGCAAGGGCAAACGCCCGAGGTGCCAGCCCGTTACGACCTGCTGTACCCGCCTTCTGCCTGCGTACATTGCCAGGCGCCGATCCGCGCCTGGCAGAACATCCCTGTATTCAGTTTCTTGCTGCAGCGTGGCAAGTGCGCCAGCTGTGGCGGTGCCATCGCCTGGCGTTACCCGCTAGTAGAGCTGGTATCCGGCTTGTTGCTGGGCGGGTTTGCCTGGCAGCTGGGCTTGGGGCTGCCGTGGTTGGCCGCCAGTGTGTTTTGTTTGCTGCTGTTGGCAATGGCGCTGATTGACGCCCAGACCCAGCTGCTGCCAGACGACCTGACCTTGCTGCTACTATGGGCCGGCCTGTTTTTTAGTCTGTTAGGTGTGACCGTGCCGCTGGCCGATGCCGTAGCCGGGGCTATGGTGGGCTATTTGTCGCTATGGTCGATCTACTGGCTGTTCAAGCTGGCCACCGGCAAGGAAGGCATGGGCTACGGCGACTTCAAACTGTTGGCCGCATTGGGCGCCTGGCTGGGCTGGAGCTTGCTGCCGCTGGTGATTCTGCTATCGTCGCTGGTAGGTGCCGTATGTGGCGTGACCATGATGGCGCTGCAGCGCCATCGCGCCGGTCAGACCATGCCGTTCGGCCCGTACCTGGCGGCGGCTGGCATGATCGCCTTTGTGTGGGGCAAGCCCATTGTGGCTTGGTATCTGGGTGGCTAGCCCGATTGTTGGCCTGACCGGCGGCATCGGCAGCGGCAAGAGCGCGGTGGCCCGCCTGTTCGCCGGGCATGGCATTCCCTGCATCGATACCGATACCGTCTCGCACCAGCTCACCGCGCCAGACGGCGCTGCCATGCCGGCCATTGTGGCGGCGTTTGGCCCCGCCATGCGCCAGCAAGACGGCGCGCTGGACCGTGCCGCCATGCGCGCGCTGGTGTTTGCGCAGCCCGCCGCACGGCAGCAGCTGGAAGCCATTCTGCACCCGCTTATCCATCAGGAAAGCCTGCGCCAGTTGGCCGCACTGGACGCCCCTTACCGTTTACTGGCGGTACCTTTGCTGTTCGAAAGTGCACGTTACCGCGATCTGGTGGCACGAACGCTGGTGGTAGATTGTCCGACGGAAACCCAGATCGCCAGGGTGATGGCACGCAATGGCCTGCCTGCGCCGCAAGTTAGCGCCATCATTGCGGCGCAGATGCCGCGCGAGCAGCGTTTATTGCTGGCTGACGACGTGATCAGCAACGACGCCGATCTCGATGCATTGGCGCTTCAAGTCGACGCCAAACACCGTTATTATCTAGCCTGCTTTGGCCTTGCCGCGCCGGCATGACATTTCAACCACGGACCGCCGCTGTGACCAGTTTCGAGTTTCCCCTTGTCGAACGTACGCGAACCTTGCTCCGCCTGGAGCAGGTCTACCAGCGTCTGGTGTTTTTCATCGGGCAGGACGAAACCTATGCCCACCATGCGGCACTGATGGCGCTGTTCGAGGTATTGGAGGCTGCGGGCCGTACCGAGCTGAAGTCCGATTTGCTGCAGGAGCTGGAGCGGCAGAAGCTGGGGCTGGAAAGTCTGCGTGACAACCCGGTGGTGCAGCAAGAGGTGCTGGAACAGCAGCTCGATGACATTGAGCGCACTATGGCCAGCCTGCTCGACATTACCGGCAAGTTCGGCCAGCACCTGCGTGAAAACGAATGGCTGATGACCATCAAGCAGCGTGCCGTCATTCCCGGCGGTACCTGCCAGTTTGATTTGCCGTCCTATCACCTGTGGTTGCAGCGGGACAGTGAACAGCGTCGGGCCGACCTGCAACGCTGGGCCGCACCATTGATGCCTACTGCCTCTGCGGCCAACATCCTGCTCAAGCTGCTGCGCGACAGCGGCAAGACCTATCAGTACACCGCCCGCCGAGGTGCGTTTCAGCAGATGTCCGGCGGCAAGGTGGTGCAGCTGATACGCGTCGGTTTCGACAACGCCCTGCAGCTGGTGCCTGAAGTATCGGCCAACAAGTATGCGATCAATGTGCGCTTCATCCACGCGGCCACTGGCGAGGTACGTGCCCGCCAGGTGGACGAAGATGTGGATTTCTCGCTGACCTACTGCAAGTTCTGACCATGACTACGACTCCCCGTATCGTGCCCTGTCCGCAGTGCAAGACTGCGGTACCTTGGGGCACGCAAAGCCCGTACCGCCCGTTCTGCAGCGAACGCTGCCGCCTGATCGACCTTGGCCAGTGGGCCAATGAGGAGTACCGTGTGCCGGTGTCGGGCGACGACCCGATGCGCGAGCTGGATTCTCTCTAGCAGGGTATTGCCCACGAAAAAAGCGCTGCCAGGGCAGCGCTTTTTGTTTGGCCGCAAGGTTGGCCGCAAGCAGGGTCAGGTGCGGGCGATGACCGCACCTTGGGCAAAGTAGCTGCGTACGCCAGCGAGGATGGCCTCGGCCATATCCTGCTGGAACGCCGGGTCGACCAGCTTGCGTTCTTCTTCCGGATGGCTGATGAAGGCCGTTTCCACCAGAATGGACGGAATATCCGGCGCCTTCAGCACGGCAAAGCCAGCTTGTTCTACCTTGGGTTTGTGCAGCTTGTTCAGCTCGCCCATTTTGCCCAGCACCGCCTTGCCCAGTTTCAGGCTGTCGTTAATGGTGGCAGTCTGCGTCAGGTCGAACAGGGTATGCGCCAGATAGCGGTCTTTGCCGGCAATCTTCACGCCGCCAATCATGTCGGCATCGTTTTGCGATTTGGCCAGCATGCGCGCCATGGTACTGGTGGCGCCGTTTTCGGACAGCGCAAACACCGACGAGCCACGAGCGGTACGGTTTTCTACCGCGTCGGCGTGTACCGAAATGAACAGATCGGCGCCGATCTTGCGCGCCTTGGCTACCCGCACGCCTAGCGGCAGGAACACGTCTTCGTCGCGGGTGAGGTAAGCCTTCATGTTCTTTTCGGCATCGATCAGCTTCTTCAGCTGGCGACTAATGCGCAGCACCACGTCTTTCTCGCGCGTGCCGCTGGGGCCGATGGCGCCGGGGTCTTCGCCGCCGTGACCGGGGTCGATCATGATCACCACAGGCCTGCCAGGGTCGGCCTTGCCCTTGTTGCCGCGTGGCGCATTGTTATCCAGCTGGCCCTTGTTGTAATCCTGCAGCAGCGCCAGCAGTGGGTCATCCTGTGGGCCGTTGGCCGGGTACAGGTCCACTACCAGCCGGTGCTGATACTCGGCGACCGGCTTCAGCGAGAAGATCTGCGGTTTTACTTCATTGCGCAGGTCCAGTACCAGGCGCACGGTACTGGCGTTGAACTGGCCGGCGCGCGCGGTGCGGATAAACGGGTCGGCCGACTGGATCTGGCCGCTGACATCCTGCAGCACCCCGGTAAGCTGCACGTCTTCCAGGTCGATTACCAGCCGGTTGGGATTGGCCAGGCTAAAGTGCTTGTAGCGGATTTCGCTGCTGGCCTCGATGGTCAGCCGCGTGTAGGTGGACGACGGCCACACGCGTACTGCCACCACCTGGCTGCCGGCGGCAAGGCCGGCGCGGCTGACGGTCAGCAGAAAGGTAGCCGCTGCGGCGCCGATCAGCTTGCGGCGCAGTGGGTCATGAAGCGGTTGAGACATGCTTGTCCTGTTTCACTGTGGGCATGAAGGCGGTAATTGCGACCATCGCCTGCCACGTCAAGTTCCAGTACCAGATCGGGCGCCGGCAGTACGCCGGTGGCCTTGTTTGGCCATTCGATGATACAGACGGTATCGTCGGCAAAATAATCGGCAAAGCCGGCGTCGTACCATTCTTCCGGGTCGTTGAAGCGGTACAAGTCAAAGTGGTGCACACTGAATATCGGCAGCGGATAGCTTTCCACCAGGGTGTAAGTGGGGCTTTTTACGCGCCCCTGGTGCCCCAGGCCTTGCAGCAGGCCACGGGTAAAGGTGGTCTTACCGGCGCCCAGGTCGCCGTGCAGCTGCAACTGTACGCCGCCGCGCAGTACGCTGGCGATGCGGGAACCCAGTTGCAGGGTGGCGGCTTCGTCGGCCAGGTGGCCGCTTGCGACACTGGTATCATCCATGGCCATGAGTGAAATATCCTGTAAAAACGAGAATTATCGCGATTTGGCAGGCCAAATCAAGCGCTGGGCGCAGGATCTGGGCTTTGCCGAGGCGCGTATCACCCGCGCCGAGCTGCCGCCAGAAGCCGAACAGCAACTGGCAACGTGGTTGGCCGCAGCTTACCACGGCGAGATGGACTACATGGCGCGTCATGGTGCACTGCGGGTGCGCCCGGCGGAGCTGGTGCCCGGCACGCTGCGCGTCATCAGCCTGCGCATGCATTATTGGCCTGAAGCCGCCGCCGACGCCGAGCAGGTGCTGACGCGACCGCAGCAGGCCTACATTTCGCGCTACGCCTTGGGGCGCGACTATCACAAAGTGCTGCGCAACCGGCTGCAGAAGCTGGCGGAGCAGATCAGTGCCGCGGTACCGGGGCACCAGTTCCGCGTGTTTACCGATAGCGCACCGCTGGCCGAGGTGGCGCTGGCGGCGCAAGCCGGGCAGGGCTGGCGCGGCAAGCACACGCTATTGCTGAACAAGAAGCAGGGGTCGCTATTCTTTCTGGGCGAGATCCTCACCAACCTGCCGTTGCCGGAAGACGAGGCCGAAGACGGCCATTGTGGACGCTGCACGCGCTGCATCGAGGCCTGTCCCACCGGCGCCATCGTGGCGCCGTACACGGTAGACGCGCGGCGCTGCATTTCTTACCTCACCATCGAGCTTAAAAGCGCCATCCCCGAACCGATGCGCCCGCTGATCGGCAACCGTATCTACGGTTGCGACGATTGCCAGCTGGTGTGCCCGTGGAACCGTTTCGTGGTGCCCAGCCGCGAGGCCGACTTTGCCGTGCGACACGGCCTGGACGACGTCAGCCTGCTGGCGCTGTTTGCCTGGGGTGAGCAGGACTTCCAGCAGCGCATGGCGGGCAGCCCCATTTATCGCATCGGCTACGCCAAGTGGCTGTCCAATATTGCCATTGCGCTGGGCAATGCACCGTACAGCGCCGAGGTTGTCCAGGCGTTGCAGGGCAGGGCCGACGATACGGCCGACATCGTGCGCGAATCGGTAGCCTGGGCCTTGCAGCAACAGCAACAAAAAGCCTGAAGGTTGGCCGCAGCGGGCCAAGCTTCAGGCGGTGACGGGCCTTGCGGCGCTTACAGCGGCTTGGTGAAGTGAAACGACGTAATGCTGAAGCCCAGGCGGAAGTACAGCTTGTGCGCCTGCGTGCGCCAGGTGCCGGAATCCAGCACGATGAAGCGGCAACCGGCCGTGCGCGCTTGCGCCTCGCACCACGCTAGCAGCTGGCTGCCCACGCCTTGCGAGCGGGCGGCCTCGTCGCTGACCAGGTCGTCCACGTACAGACGCAGGTCCTCGTAGGTATTTTCGTACACCCGGTACAGCGCCATGCCGACCGGCCGCCCGTCACTGTCCAGCGCTGCCACCAGGCGCGCGCCGTAGTGGCAGACACGCTGCATCTTGGCCAGGTAGGCGGCGCCGTTGTCCGGCAGCATCGGTCGCAATTGCCGATGCAGCACACACAAGGCATCGGCCAGGTCGGCGCGCAGGACGTGCCCGCTGTCGTCGCACAGCGGCACGATGTCCAGCGCGGTCATCAGGCCGGGCGCGACGGGGCAATCACCAGCGATTCGCCTTCCAGCACCACTTTGCCTTTTACCAGGCAGGCGGTGGCAAACTTCACGCGCTTTTTGGCCGGGTCCAGCTCGGTGACGGTGACGCGGGCGGTGACGGTTTCGCCGATCTTGACCGGGGCTTTGAATTTGGTGGATTGCGACAGGTAGATGGTGCCATTGCCCGGCAGGCGGGTGCCGACCACGGTGGAGATCAGGCTGGCGGTGAGCATGCCGTGCGCGATGCGGCTCTGGAACATCGAGCTTTCGGCGTATTCCTGGTTGATGTGTACCGGGTTATCGTCGCCGGATACGGCGCTGAACATCAGGATATCGGCTTCGGTAATGGTTTTGGCGTACTCGGCGGAATCGCCGATCTGGATGTCTTCGAAATAGACTGTCATCACAACTCCTTTGCGGAAGGCGGTATGCAACGCCAGCCCAGCGCCGGCGCCACTTTCAAGGTGTTCCTGCCTGTTTTTCTGCTTATGACATGCTCAATGTTGCGCTGCATTCTGACACGCTTTGCCCCAAATGCAAATTGCGGGGAAATGGCGTAATATCTGCACACCCCTGTTGTACTGCATGTTTTTTTTGTGGTCAGTTTACCAATTAAACGCTCGTTTGACTTGGCGGCGCGCTACAATGCAACCGCTGCCCGCTCGGGGCGAGTCGTTGAAACCTGAAGAGTCTGCTGGAGGAATATGAAAGCTCTAGTCGCTGTGAAACGCGTTGTCGATTACAACGTGAAAGTACGCGTCAAGGCCGATGGCACCGACGTGGATGTGGCCAACGTCAAGATGTCGATGAACCCGTTCGACGAGATCGCCGTGGAAGAGGCGGTGCGTCTGAAAGAAGCCGGCAAGATCACCGAGATCGTCGCCGTGTCCATGGGCGTGAAGCAGTGCGAGGAAACCCTGCGCACCGCACTGGCCATGGGTGCCGACCGCGCCATTCTGGTGGAAACCGACGCCGAGCTGCAGCCGCTGGCAGTAGCCAAACTGCTGAAAGCCGTTGCCGACAAAGAGCAGCCGCAGCTGCTGATCGTGGGCAAACAGGCGATCGATGACGACGCCAACCAGACCGGCCAGATGGCTGCCGCGCTGCTGGGCTGGGGTCAGGGCACCTTCGCGTCGAAAGTGGACCTGTCCGCCGAAACCGTGGACGTGACCCGCGAAGTGGACGGCGGTCTGGAAACCGTCAAGCTGCGTCTGCCGGCGGTGGTGACCACCGACCTGCGCCTGAACGAGCCGCGCTACGTCAAGCTGCCGAACATCATGGCCGCCAAGAAAAAGCCGCTGGACAAAACCACCCCGGCCGACCTGGGCGTGGACGTGACCCCGCGTCTGAAAACCCTGAAAGTGGCCGAGCCTGCCAAGCGCTCCGCCGGTATCAAGGTTGCCAATGCCGCCGAGCTGGTAGCCAAACTGAAAAACGACGCAAAGGTGCTGTAAGCCATGGCTATTCTCGTTATCGCTGAACACGACAACCAGAGCCTGAAAGCAGGCACCCTCAATACCGTTACCGCCGCTGCCAAGCTTGGCGAGGTACACGTGCTGGTAGCCGGCCACAACGCCGCTGCCGCTGCCGATGCCGCCAAGGCAGTCGCCGGTGTGGCCAAGGTACTGCTGGCCGACAACGCCGCCTACGCCCACGGCCTGGCCGAAAACCTGGCGCCGCTGGTGGTGGACCTGGCCCGTGGTTACAGCCACGTGCTGGCCCCGGCTACCTCCTACGGCAAGAACCTGCTGCCGCGCGTGGCCGCGCTGCTGGACGTAGCCCAGATCTCCGACATCATCGCTGTCGAGTCTGCTGACACCTTCGTCCGCCCGGTCTACGCCGGTAACGTGCTGGCTACCGTACAGTCCGCCGACGCGATCAAGGTCATCACCGTGCGTACCACCGCTTTCGAAGCGGCGGCACAAGGCGGTGCGGCCAACGTGGAAAGCGTGGCCGCCGCTGCCGACGCCGCGCTGTCTGCTTTCGTGGGCCAGGAACTGACCAAGTCCGACCGTCCGGAACTGGGCGCTGCCAAGATCATCGTGTCCGGTGGTCGCGCGCTGGGCTCCGAAGAACAGTTCAAAGCCGTGATCGAGCCGCTGGCCGACAAGCTGGGCGCGGCCGTGGGTGCCTCGCGCGCTGCGGTTGACGCCGGCTACGCGCCGAACGACTACCAGGTTGGCCAGACCGGCAAAGTGGTGGCCCCGCAGCTGTACGTGGCGGTGGGCATCTCCGGTGCCATCCAGCACCTGGCCGGCATGAAAGACTCCAAGGTGATCGTGGCGATCAACAAGGACGAAGAAGCGCCGATCTTCCAGATCGCCGACTACGGCATTGTGGGTGACCTGTTCACCGTGGTGCCGGAACTGATGGCCGAGCTGTCCAAGTAAGACGCCGTAGCAAGCTGTATCAATAAAACAAGGCGTGGCGCTACGGTGCCACGCCACACAAGAAAACCGGTGTACCGGTTCGTCTGGGGAAATACGCGCTGCTTGCAGCGCGGGCTTGCCATCAGCCGGATCGGTTGCCGGTTTTTTTGCACGATGACGAGTTAATCGAGGAGTAATCTCATGATCTACAAGGCCCCCGCCAAGGAAATCCGTTTTGCCCTGAACGAGCTGGCCGAGCTGCCGGCCGTGTGCAGCCTGCCCGGCTACGAAGACTGCTCGGTCGAGCTGGTCGACGCCATTCTGGAAGAAGGCGCCAAGTTCGCCGAAGGCGTGCTGGCCCCGATCAACAAGCAGGGCGACAAGGGCGCCAAGTGGTCGCCGGACTTTACCGTTACCGCCGCCGAAGGCTTCAAGGAAGCGTGGCAGCAGTACGTGGAAGCCGGCTGGGTGGGTCTGCGTGCCCCGGCCGAATTCGGTGGCCAAGGGCTGCCGGCGCTGGTGGCGTTGGCCGCAGAGGAAATGTGGTGCTCGGCCAACCTGGCGTTTTCGCTGGCGCCGATGCTGACGCTGGGCGCCATCGAGGCCATCAACCATCACGCCTCCGAAGAACTGAAAGCCGTCTACCTGCCGCGCATGTCTACCGGCGAGTGGACCGGCACCATGAACCTGACCGAGCCGCAAGCCGGCTCCGACCTGGCCCAGGTACGCAGCAAGGCCATCCCAGTAGGCGATGGCAGCTACAAGATCAGCGGCCAGAAAATCTTCATTACCTGGGGCGAGCACGACATGGCGGACAACATTGTCCACCTGGTGCTGGCCCGTCTGCCCGACGCCCCGGCGGGCGTGAAAGGCATCTCGCTGTTCATCGTGCCCAAGTTCCTGGTGAATGCCGACGGCAGCCTGGGGGAACGTAACGACGTGCGCTGCGTGTCGCTGGAACACAAACTGGGCATCCACGGCAGCCCCACCGCCGTGATGAGCTTCGGTGACGAAGGCGGCGCCATCGGCTACCTGGTGGGCGAGGCGAACAAGGGTCTGGGCTATATGTTCACCATGATGAACCACGCCCGTCTGGGCGTGGGCATCGAAGGCATGGCGGTGTCCGAACGTGCCTACCAGAAGGCAGTGGAATACGCCCGCGACCGCGTGCAAAGCCGCGCCGTCGGCAGCCCGGACCCGGCCGGTGTGGCCATCATCCGCCACCCGGACGTACGCCGCATGCTGATGACCATGCGCGCCCAGATCGAAGCGCAGCGCGCACTGGCCTTTTACGCTGCCGCCGCGCTCGACCGCGCTGCCCGCCACCCGGTGGCCAGCGAAGCCGCGCGCAACCAGGCGCTGGTGAACTTCCTGATCCCGATCGTCAAAGGCTGGAACACCGAGCAGGCCAACGAAATCACCAGCCTGGGCATGCAGATCCACGGCGGCATGGGCTACATCGAGGAAACCGGCGTAGCGCAGTACTGCCGCGACGCGCGCATTACCGCCATCTACGAAGGCACCACCGGCATCCAGGCGCTGGACCTGATCGGCCGTAAAACCGCCAGTGAAAACGGCGCCACCGCACGCTGGCTGCTGGAAGAAGTACGCAGCACCGTGGCCAAGCTGGCCGCAGCCGGCTTCGACAGCATCGCGGCCAACTTGGAAGCGGCGGCGAAAGACGCCGAGCGTTGCGTTGATTTCATCGTCGGCACCTTCGGCAGCCAGCCCCAGTTGGCCGCTGCGGGTTCGGTACCGTTCCTGAAGCTGATGGGTATCACGCTGGGCGGCTGGATGATGGGCCGTGCCGCGCTGATCGCCAAAGCACAGCAGGGCGAGGAAGACGCCGATACCGATTTCCTGGCCGCCAAGCAAGTGACCGCCCGTTTCTACGCCGAGCACCTGCTGCCGCAAACCGGCGGTCTGGCCGCGGCCATCCTGCATGGCGCCGATAGCGTGCTGGCGCTGGACGAGGCCCTGTTCTAAGCCGCGACAGCCACACCGTCACCAACACCGCCCCGCCGTTTGCCGGCGGGGCTTTTTCATGGTCGATTACTATCGAGCGCACCGGCGTTTTCATCTGCTGGCAATGCGGCCAGTGTAGGATGCTTGCCCATCCATGCCGTCTTCATTACTCTTTCTGTTTTGTTTCCCCTTGCGATTGCCCTGACATGATGCCGATACACAACATTCGCAGTCTTGCGCGGCAGTTGCCTGCCGGCTTGCCGCTACTGGCTGCTGCGCTGGCGAGTTGGTGGCTGGTCGCCACCGCCACCCAGCTGCTGGCACCGTCTGCGCCTGCTTTGCGTACGCTGGACATGCCACAACCGCAGGCCGCTGCTGGCAGCGTGGCACAGCAAGCCTGGTTCGGTAGCAGTCAGCAGGCCGTGGCCCAGGCTGCGCCGCCGTTGCAGGTACTGGGCGTGCTGGGCGGCGGCCACGGCTCGCGGCAGGACTTTGCCATCGTGCTGGAAAACGGCCAGATGCTGCCTTTGCGCATGGGCGAGCAGTCGCCCGGCGGCTGGTGGCTGCGCAAGGTGGATGGCCGCGGCATCGTCATTCAGCAGCAGGGGGGCGGAGAGGTAAGGGTGGCGCTGGAGCGAACCCCTGCCACGGCTGTACCGCAGACGCTGCCTGCTACCAGTAGCAGCATGGTGCCGATATCGCCACCGCAGCAAACTGTGCCGGTGGTCCCCCCTCAGTACCTGCAGGCCGCGCCGGTTGACGGTAGCCAGGCATCACCACCACGCGCCGAACCCATCAACAAGGATTGACTGCGGCGCGAGGGTTTATCGAAACCCCGGCGCGGCGTTAGGCTGGCGCTTCCGCTGGCGCGGTGACTGTTTACCGTACTGACACAACACAAACAACAACGACAACACTCATGATGCAGATAGCACGATTGGCCGGTGCCCTGGCGCTGGTATTTGCTTGCCAAGCCTATGCCGCGCCGGACGAGCCGGTAATGCTGAACTTCGTCAACGTCGACATCGACACCGTGGTGAAGGCTATCGGCGATATCTCCGGTAAAAACTTCGTGCTGGACCCGCGGGTAAAGGGCACGGTCAATATCGTGTCGGCCCGGCCGGTACCGCGCGAGCTGTCTTACCAGATTCTGCTGTCCAGCCTGCGCATGCAGGGCTTTACGGCGGTGGAAGGCGATGGCGTGATCAAGATCGTGCCGGAGGCCGATGCCAAGCTGCACGCCCGGGTGGGCAATGCGCGCCGTGGTGACGGCGACCGCCTGATCACCAAGGTGTTCATCCTGCGCCACGGCAGCGCCAACCAGCTGGTGCCGGTAATCCGCCCCCTCATTTCGCCCAACAACACCGTGGCGGCCATGCCGCAGGCCAACGCCGTGGTGGTGACCGACTACGCCGACAACATCCGCCGCATCGAAGCCATCATCGACAGTATTGAAAGCGCCAGCGCCGCCGATACCGTGGTGCTGCCGGTGAAGTACGCGTCGGCAGTGGAAATGGCCAGCCAGCTGAACAAGCTGATGCAGGAAGCCAGCACCGGTGCGGCCAACGCTGCCGATGGCGGCCGTATCACCATCGTGCCCGACCTGCGCAGCAACAGCCTGCTGGTGCGCGCCGATACCGCCGGGAGGCTCAGCAAGATCCGCAGCCTGCTGACGCTGCTGGACCAGCCCAGCCAGGCCGGCGCCAACGTGCGCGTGGTGTACCTGCGCAACGCCGAAGCCAGCCGCGTGGCGCAGACGCTGCGCAGCCTGCTGTCCAGCGAGGCGGGCAGTAACCAGGCGTCAACTACGCCGGCGGCCAACGCCGGCAACAACACCGCGCAGGCCAGCAAGGCCGCCGACAACAATAGCGGCCCGCTGGGCAATATGATCCAGGCCGACAGCGCCAGCAACGCGCTGATCATGAACGTGCCGGACGCCATGTACCAGAACCTGCGCAACGTCATCGACATGCTGGACCGTCGCCGCGCCCAGGTGTTTGTCGAGGCGCTGGTGATGGAGGTGTCGGCCGAGCGGGCGCAGGAAGTGGGTATCCAGTGGCAGTCGTTGTCCGGCTTGGGTAACGGCGGCACCAGCGTTATCGGCGGCACCAACTTCCCCGGCACCAGCAACCCCGGCATTCTCAACGTGGCTACCGGTGGTACTGCCGGCATCAGCGCGCTGGCCGGCAGCAGCGGCATGACCATCGGCATCAGCAAGGGCACGGTCAATATTCCGGGTGTTGGCCAGGTACTGAACCTGGGCTTGCTGGCGCGGGCACTGGAAAAAGAAGCCGACGGCAACGTGCTGTCCACACCGAACCTGATGACGCTGGACAACGAAGAAGCCAAGATCGTTATCGGCCAGAACGTGCCCTTCCTTACTGGCAGCTATAGCAATACCGGTAACGCTAGCGGTAGCGGTAACAGCAGCGTGTCGTCGCCGTTCCAGACCTACGAACGCAAGGACGTGGGCCTGACGCTGAAGCTGACGCCGCAGATTTCCGAAGGCGGCCTGGTGAAGATGAAGATCCTGCAGGAGGTATCGTCGGTAGAGGAGACCAGCCGCAACAACCCGGCCGGCCTTACCACTAACAAGCGCGCCATTGAAACCACAGTGACGGTAGACGACGGCAGCATCGTCGCCATCGGCGGCCTGATCCAGGAGTCGGTAAGCGACGGCGAAAACAAGGTGCCGCTGCTGGGCGACCTTCCCGTCTTGGGCTGGCTGTTCAAATACCAGCAGAAGCAGCGCAAGAAAACCAACCTGATGGTGTTCCTGAAGCCCACCATCCTGCGCGATGACGCCGCGGCGCGAAACGTGGCCGGCGACCGCTACGACTACGTGATCGGCGAGCGCCAGCGCCAGGACGGCAAGCTGCCGCTGAATGCGGCCGATGCCTACCAGTCCACCCCAGCCGGCGGCCTGCTGCAACAGCTGCAGCAGCGCGGCCAACTGCCGCTGCCGGGCAATAGCGGCACGGTAGCGCCATGAGCGTGGCCCGCCACCCGGTGCTGGGTTTTGCCTTTGCCCGCAGCCAGCGCATCGTGCTGGAAGACGGCCCCGACGGCCGCGTCCTGCTGCTGGACGATGCCACGCCGCCGGCCGCCATCAGCGAGGTGCTGCGCCTGCACGGTGCGCCCGATCTGGTTGAAACGTTGGCCGCCGACGAGCTGGACCGTCGCCTGTCCAGCCTGTACGCCAACCGCAGCGACGGCGCCGCCGGCGTGGTGGACGATATCGGCGACAGCCTGGACCTGAACGCGATGGTGGACTCCCTACCTGAGGTGGAAGACCTGCTGGAGTCCGAAGGCGACGCGCCCATCATCCGCATGATCAACGCGCTGCTGACGCAGGCGCTGCGCGACGGCGCCTCCGACATCCACATCGAAGCCTTCGAAGACCGCAGCCTGGTGCGTTTCCGGCTGGACGGCACGCTGCGCGACGTGGTGACGCCGCACCGCGCGCTGCACGCCGCCATGGTGTCGCGGCTGAAGATCATGGCCAGCATGGACATCGCAGAAAAGCGGCTGCCGCAAGATGGCCGCATCTCGCTGCGGCTGGGCGGGCGCCCGGTGGACGTGCGGGTATCCACGCTGCCCACCAGCCACGGCGAGCGCGTGGTGTTGCGGCTGCTGGATAAAGAAGCGGCGCGGCTGGACCTGGCCACGCTGGGCATGGCCGCCGATACCTTGCAGCAAGTGGACGGCCTGATCCGCCAGCCGCACGGCATCTTGCTGGTGACCGGCCCCACCGGCTCCGGCAAAACCACCACGCTGTACGCCGCGCTATCGCGGCTGGACGCGCGCCACACCAACATCATGACGGTGGAAGACCCGGTGGAATACCACCTGGACGGCGTCGGCCAGACGCAGGTCAACGCCAAGATCGACATGAGTTTTGCCAAGGCGCTGCGCGCCATCCTGCGCCAGGACCCGGACGTGGTGATGATCGGTGAAATCCGCGACCTGGAAACCGCGCAGATCGCCGTGCAGGCCTCGCTCACCGGCCACCTGGTGCTGGCCACGCTGCACACCAACGACGCTGCCAGTGCCATTACGAGGCTGACCGACATGGGCGTGGAGCCCTTCCTGCTGGCGTCCAGCCTGCTGGGCGTGATGGCACAACGGCTGGTGCGCCGCCTGTGCCCGCAGTGCAAGCAGCCGCACCCGCTGCCGCTGGATGGCGAGCCGGGCGTGCGGCATTACCGCCCGGTGGGCTGCCCGGCGTGCAGCAACAGCGGCTATCGCGGCCGTTACGGCGTGTACGAGCTGCTGCAGGTGGACGACACGCTGCAAAAGCTGATTCACGACCGCGCCAGCGAAGCCGAACTGCGCGCCCACGCGCTGTCGTGCGGCATGCGCAGCCTGCGCGACGACGGTCTGCGCTGGGTACGCGGCGGCGAAACCAGCCTCGAAGAAATCCTGCGCGTGACGAGGAGCTGAGTTGGCCGCATTCAAGTACACCGCCCTCGACGCTGCCGGCAAGGAGCACAGCGGCCTGCTGGAGGCCGACTCCGCTCGCGCTGCCCGCGCCCAGCTGCGCGAGCGTGGCCTGTTGCCGCTGGAAATCGACAGCGTGGCTGCCCCGCGCAGTGGCCACTCGCTGCTGGCGCGTGGCCTGCCGCGTGCCGAGCTGGTGATGTTCACCCAGCAGTTGGCCACGCTGCTGGACGCCGGCCTGCCGCTGGAGCGCGCGCTGGCCGCCATCACCGAGCAAAGCGAGCACCCGCGCACCCGTGCCGTGCTGGCTCAGGTGCGCAGCGACATCCTGGAAGGCAAATCGCTGGCGCAGGCGTTGGCCGGGGCGCCGGCCGTGTTCAACAGCCTGTACCGTTCGCTGGTGCAGGGCGGCGAGCAATCCGGCTACTTGGGCGAGGTGATGGCCAGACTGGCGCATTACCTGGACCAGCGCCAGCACACGCAGCAGAAAGTGGCGCTGGCCATGGCTTACCCGGCGGTAGTCACCGTGGTGGCACTGCTGGTGGTGGGCGGGCTGATGGCGTACGTGGTGCCGCAGGTGGTGAGCGTGTTTGCCCAGAGCAAGCAGACGCTACCGCTGCTGACGCGCATGCTGGTGGCCAGCAGCCACTTCCTGCGCGATTGGGGCGTGGTGTTGCTGTTGCTGCTGGTGGCTGCCGCCGCAGGGAGCTGGCGCCTGTTGCAGGTGCCGGCCCTGCGCCGCGCCTGGCACGGCCAACTGTTGCGCCTGCCGGTGATCGGCCGCCTGCTGCAGGCGCTCAACACCGCACGCATGGCCAGCACGCTGTCGATTCTGGTGGGCTCCGGCGTGCCGTTGCTGACTGCGCTGGACACCGCGCGCGGCATTGTCAGCCTGATCCCGATGCAGGACGCACTGACCGACACCATGAACAAAGTCCGCGAGGGCACGGCGCTGTCGCGGGCGCTGGGCAGTACGCGCCAGTTTCCGCCGGTGCTGATCCACCTGATCGGCAGCGGCGAAGCCAGCGGCCGCTTGGCCGACATGCTGGATCGCGCCGCCGTCCAGCAGCAGCAGGAAGTGGAACGCAAGCTGGCCACCTTCACCACGCTGATGGAGCCGCTGCTGATTCTGGTGATGGGCGGGCTGGTGCTGCTGATCGTGATGGCCATCATGATGCCGATCATCGACATGAACCAGATGGTGAGGTAATGCCATGACGCCAATAGATCTTGAACGTACCGGCCGCTTGCTGGCAGAGGAGCAACGGCTGCTGGCCGAGGCGGTATCGCCGCCGGCAAGCCTGACGCTGGCTGCCTTGCTCTGGCCTTTGCTGTTGCAGCTGGCCGCGCTGGCGTGGTTGTACGCGCAGCGCCACAGCGTGGCCGAACCCGTGCTGTGGCTGGCCTTGCTGGCCCTGCCGTTGCCGTTGGCCCTGTCGTTACGGCTGTGGCGCTGGCAGCGCTACGCCCGCCAGCAAACGCAGCTGGCCGTTTGCCGCCGCCAGCTGGCCGAACGGTATACCGGAGCCACGCCATGCTGACCCCCGCCGCTGCCCGCCAGTTGGCCGCCTATAACCGCTGGATGAACGACAAACTGTACCAGGCTGCCGCCATCCTGCCGGACGAGGTATTGCACGCCGAACGTGGTGCGTTTTTCGGTTCGCTGTTCGGCACGCTCAGCCACATCGTGGTGGGCGATACCGTCTGGCTGCGCCGCTTCGCCAGCTTGCCTGTCGGCGCCGACGTGCTGCAGCCGCTGCTGGCGTGGCCGCAGCCGGCGGCACTGGACGCCCGGCCTGCGGCCAACCTTGCCGAGCTGGCCGCGCTACGCCAGCAGCTGGATAGCTATATCGAGCAATGGGCCGCCACGCAGGACGAGCGCGTGCTGGCGCAAGACCTGGCCTACCGTTCGATGCGCGGCGATGCCTGCGTCAAGGCGCTGGGCGGCGTACTGCTGCATTTTTTCAACCACCAGACCCACCATCGTGGCCAGGCCAGCACCCTGCTGAGCCAGGCTGGCGTGGACGTGGGCGTGACCGACTTGCTGGTGTTGCTGCCGGATACGGCGGCGCACCGCAACTGATATCAGGCCGGCCACCGTTGCCGGCCATCCATGCACAAGGGAGCTAACATGAAACGCCTCAAACCCGCCGCCCAGCGCGGCTTTACCCTGATCGAGATCATGGTGGTCATCGTCATCCTCGGCGTGCTGGCCGCGCTGGTGGTACCCAAGGTGATGAGCCGCCCAGACGAGGCGCGCATCGTGGCCGCCAAGCAGGACATCGGCGCCATGATGCAGGCGCTCAAGCTGTACCGGCTCGACAATACCCGCTACCCCACCACCGAGCAGGGCCTGCAAGCGCTGGTGAGCAAGCCGGCCAGCGGCCCGGCGCCGAAAAACTGGAAGCCGGGCGGCTACCTGGAGCGCCTGCCGAACGACCCGTGGGGCAACCCCTACCAGTACGCGTCGCCGGGTAGCCACGGCGAGGTGGATATCCTCAGTCTGGGCGCCGACGGCGAGCCGGGCGGCGAGGGCAACGACGCCGATATCGGCTCCTGGGCGCTGTAAACCGGCATGCTGTGCGCAGGCTGCGGCCAACGTTGGCCGCAAGGCGGCTTCACGCTGATCGAGGTGATGGTGGTGTTGCTCATCATCGGCGTGATGGCGACCACGGTCAGCTTCAGCCTGCGCCCGGACAGCCACCGCCAGCTGGAAGACGAAAGCTACCGGCTGGCCCGCATTCTGGAACAAGCCGTGGACGCCGCCGAAATGGGCGAGGCGCTGGCGCTGGACTGGCAAGCCGACGGCGCGCACTGGCGCGTGGCCGACAGCCAGGGCGGCTGGCAGCCCAGCCGCGACGCCTTCTTTGCCGACCGCCCGTTGCCGGAGGGCTTGCGCGGTGACGGCCTGCTGCTGGACGGCAAACCGGCCAGTGGCGCCATCCTGCTGTGGCAAGACGGGCGCCCGCCGGCGCTGGCTATCCAGCTGCGTGCCGAAAGCGGCGCGCGCAGCATCCAGCTGTCGCCGGTGGGTACCGTCACGGTGGAGGCCGCGCCATGAGGCGGCAGCACGGTTTCACCTTGTTCGAGGTGTTGGTGGCGCTGGCCATCATGGCGGTGGCTTTGTCGGCGCTATTGCGCGCCGGCGGCGTGGCTGCCGACAATAGCGAACAGATGAAGCAGCGCATGATCGCCAGCTGGGAGGCACAAAACCAGCTGGCACTGTTGCAGGCACAGCGCGAATGGCCCGGCCCCGGCCTGCAGCAAGGCGAAACCGACAGCGACGGCCGCCGCCTGCGCTGGGAGCGCGAAGTCAGCGACACCCCTAACGGCAACTTTCGCAAGGTCGTCATCCGCGTGCTGCAGCCCGGCGCCCAGCGCTACGTGCTGGCCGAGATGACCGGCTTTGTGCGCAACCCGGCGGTGCAACCATGAAGCGGCAAGCCGGGCTGACCCTGATCGAGATTCTGGTGGCGATGAGCCTGCTGGCCATCCTCACCGTGATGGGCTACCGCGCCTTCGGCAACCTGCTGAACGCGCGCGAACACATCATGCAGACCGGCGAGCGCTGGATACAGCTGGCGCGGGTGCTGCGCCGCGTCGAGGCCGACCTGCAGCGCCTGCCGCGGCAGCCGGCTTCCGACGACAGCGGCCAACCCCAGGCCGTGCTGCAACTGCAGGGCGATGGTCAGGGCCAGGCGCTGCAGTTGCAGCTGGCGTCGCAGCGCTACCCGGACGGCGAGGAGCGCGTGTGGTACCGCGCCGGCGCCGGTTTGCAGTGGCTGGCCGGCCCGTCCGGCAGTACCCCCGCAACCGGCAGCCTGCCGCTGCTGGCCGGCGATTACCGCATCAGCTGGCGTGTGCTGGCGGCTAACGGCCAGTGGCACACGCAGTGGCCGCCGGCCGTGATCAGCGAGCGGCCGCAGGCGCGGGCGCTGGAAATGCGCGTGGCAATGCCGGGCGACGAAGCGGTGCGCCGCGTCTGGGCCTTGCCATGAAGCGGCAGCAACAGGGCATGGCCATCATCATGGCGCTGCTGATCGTGGCGCTGGCCGCCACTGCTGCGGCAACGGTGCTATGGCAGCAAAGCCTGTGGTGGCGCCAGGCCGACAACGACCGTGCCCGCGCCGATATCCGCCTGATTGCCGATGCCGGTACCGGCTGGGCCGGCGACATCCTGGCCTTCGACGCGCGCAGTAGCGGCGCGGTGGATTACCTTGGCGAGTTGTGGGCGCAGCCGCTGCCGCAAACCGAAGCCGAGCAGACGCGCATCAGCGGCCAACTGTCCGACGCGCAAGGCCGCTTCAACGTGCGAAACCTGATGCAGCAGGACGGCAAGCCGGACGAGCTGCAAGCCCAGCTCTACCGCCGCTTGTTGCAGCAGCTGCAATTGCCGGCAGCGCTGGCCGACACCTTGCTGGACTGGCTGGACGACGATAACGACGCCCGCGCCCAAGGCGCCGAGGCCGACTGGTACGCCGCGCTGCCCGCACCGTACGCCATTCCGCCGCTGGCCAGCCTGCGCCGCGTCGAGCAGCTGCGCTGGGTCAAGGGCTATACGCCGCAGGTGCTGGCTACGCTGGCACCGCACCTGGCGGTGCTGCCGCAGCGCACCGCCATCAACGTCAACACCGCCAGCCTGCCGCTGCTGATGGCCCTGGTGCCGGGCCTGGGGCGCGGTCAGGCGCAGGCGCTGGCGAATCAGCGGCAGAGCAACTATTTCAAGGATCGCGCCGATTTCGGCCTGCGTCTCACCGGCGGGCTGACCCCGCTGGCGGTGGACTACGGCGTGCGCAGCGATTTCTTCCTGCTGGACAGCACCATCCGTCACCCGCGCAGCGTGCTGCGGGTGCAGGCGCTGCTGCAGCGTAACGAACAAGCCAGCAAGGTGTGGTGGCGCGACGAAGGCGTCGTGCCGGCCGCAGCGGCAGGCGCGGGGGAACCATGAGTGTATTGAGACTGTATTGGCGGCCGGGCTGGCCCGATAGCGAGCCCGGCTTGCCGTGGGCCTTGCTGGACCGCCACGGCCAGTGCCGCGAACAGGGCGACGGCCCGCCGTCGGCGTGGCCGCGCAGCGAGCAGCTGGAGCTGGTGTTGCCGGCTGGCCGCACGCTGTTCATCGCCGCCAGCCTGCCGGCCGGGCGCGAGCTGAAGCCGGCCGTGATCGGCTACGCGCTGGAAGAACAGCTGGGCAACGACCCGGCGGCCAACCTGTACGCGCCGGGCGAGCGGCTGCCGGATGGCAAACGGGTGGTGGGGGTGTGCGAGGCGGCGCCGGTGCGCCGCGCGGTGGCCATGCTGCGCCAGCTGGGCCGGCTGGCCGATCGCATCGTGCCGGAAGAACACCTGCTGCCCGTGCCCGCTGCCGACGGCTGGGTGCTGGCGCAGGGCGAGCACGGCTATTTGCTGCGGCAGCCGTACGGCCAGGCCGGCTTCTTGCCGGCGGCCAGCGTCGGCCTACTGCTGCCCCGGTTGGCCGCCGCGCCGGCCCCGGCCAGCATTACGCTGTTGGGCGAGGCGCCGGCCGGTTTGCCGGCGGTCGAGGTGCAAGCGCTGCCGCGCTGGCAGTGGCAGCTCGGGCGCCATCAGGGCGTCAATTTTGCCCAGGGCGAGCTGGCGGCAGACCGCCAGTGGCGTGCGCTGGCACCGCTGCTGCGCCGCAGCGGGTTGATTCTGGGTGCGCTCATCCTGGCGCAGACGGCGCTGGTGTGCGGCCAGTGGGGCTGGTACGCGTGGCAAAAGCGCAGCCTGCAGCAGGACATCCGCCAGCTGGTGCAGCCGTGGGCACCGCAGGCGGTGGCCGGGAGCAGCGCCTTGCCGATGCTGCGCGCAGTCGACCGCCTGCGCCTCAGTCGCGGCCTGCCGGCGCGCGACGATGCAGTGGCGGCCATGGCGCAGCTGGCTGCCGTCAGCGGCGGCCAACTGCAGCTGGCTCAGCTGCGGTATGAGGCTGGCCGCCTGGCGTTCGTGGCGCCGACGCTGGCACCCGAGGTGGCCGCGCGCTGGCGCGAGCAACTGGCGGCGCGGCAGTGGCTGCTGAGCTCGGCGCAAACCGAGCAGGGCCAGCGCGAGTGGATACTGACAAGGAAGCCGTAATGCAGAACCTGATCAATCAAGGCCGACAGCGCTGGCAGCAGCTGTCGCAGCGCGAGCAGCGCCTGTTGCTGCTGATGGCCATCGTGCTGGGCGGGGCGTTGTTCTATGTGGCGCTATGGGAGCCGGCGCATCGCCAGTCGGCCAGGCTGGCCGCCTCGGTCGCCGGCTTGCAGGCCGAGAAACAGCTGGTGGCGACGCTGGCCAGCGAGGCACGCGGGCTGAAGCCGCAAGCCGAAGTGGCGCCGTTGGCCGCCGCCGAGCTCAAGCTGATGCTGCAACCGCTGTTGCAGCAGGCCGGGCTGGGTAACTTGCAGTTGGCGGAAGAGGGCGGTTTTGGCGTGCGCGTCAGCGGCGAGGTGGCGTTTGACGACTGGGTGAAAGCCACCGGTACGCTGGCGGCACAGCAAGTGCGCATACTGCGCTTGCAAGCCGATGCCGCCGGCCCGGGGCGGGTGAAGCTGGACGCGGTGCTGGCGCACGCCGGGGGGGAAGCATGAGGCGTGGTGCGTGGCTGATGCTGCTGCTGGTGGGCAGCGCTTCTTTACTGGCCCATCTGCCGGCCAGCCTGCTGGACGCACGGCTGGCGGCGGCTACTGGCCAGCGTTGGCGGCTGGCGGCGGCCAGTGGCACCGTGTGGCAGGGCGAGGGGCAGTTGATGTACGTGGCGGCGTCGGGCGAGGTGCTGCCGATGTCACGGCTGGCGTGGCGCTGGCAACCCGCCGCCTTGCGGCAGCTGGCACTGGGCTGGCAGATCGATAGCGACGGCACGATAGCCCAGGCGCGGCTGCAGTGGGGCGGTGTGACGGTGGAAAACCTGCAGCTGCAGGTGCCGGTGGCGGCGGTGACCGCCTTTTCGCCACGCTGGCACAGCGCGCGGCTGGGTGGCATGCTGCAGCTGAACGTACCGCAGTGGCAGCTGGCCGGTGGCCAGGTGCAAGGCGTGGCGACGCTGGGCTGGCAGGCGGCCAGCTCGCCGTTGTCGCGACTGCAGCCGTTTGGCAGCTATGCGCTGGACGCGCAAGGGCAGGGCAGCCAGGTACTGCTGACCCTGCGTACCGTGCACGGCCCGCTGCAAATGCAGGGGCAGGGCAGCTATAGTGGTAACGGCCTGCAGTTTGCCGGCACCGCTGCCAGCGAGGCGGCCGATTACGAGGCGCTGAAACCGGTATTGCTGATGCTGGGGCAGCCCAACGGGCCCACCAGCGTGGCCTGGCAGCTGCGTTGACGTTTTCGTCAACTGTGCCTGCCGGACAGGTTGGCCGCAGCAAGTGCCTGTTTTTGTTGATAAGCGAAAAATTGTTCCGCCAAAACCATTGAAAAAACAGAAAATCGGGTTATAATCGAAAAGTTTAACCGAACGGGACAAGCGCTACGGCGTGGTGTCCCGTTTGTTATATAAAGCGATTCAAAAGACCATTATTCAGGAGCCAGCCAGTGACAACCGTACCCGCGATTCTAGCCTTGGCTGACGGCACCCTTTTCAAAGGCGTTGCCATCGGAGCCAGCGGCCACACCGTCGGAGAGGTGGTATTCAATACCGCCATGACCGGTTATCAGGAAATCCTCACCGATCCGTCCTATACCCGGCAAATCGTCACTCTGACCTATCCCCATATTGGAAACGTCGGCGCCAACTCGGAAGATACCGAGTCCGGCGCCGTTTTTGCATCCGGCCTGATCATTCGCGATCTGCCGCTGTTGCACAGCAACTTCCGTTCGGAAGATTCGCTGTCCGATTATCTGGTGAAGAACAACGTTGTCGCCATTGCCGACATCGATACTCGCAAACTCACCCGCATCCTGCGCGAAAAAGGTGCCCAGGCCGGTTGCATCATGGCCGGTGACATCGACGAAGCCCGTGCCGTTGAACTGGCCCGCGGTTTTGGCAGCATGGCAGGCCAGGATCTGGCCAAGGTGGTGAGCTGCAAGGAAAGCTATAGCTGGAACCTGCGCGAGTGGCGCCTGGGCCAGGGCTACACCGAACAGACCGACACCCCGTTCCACGTGGTGGCCTACGACTTCGGCGTCAAGCACAACATCCTGCGCATGCTGGCCGAGCGTGGCTGCAAGCTGACCGTGGTGCCGGCCCAAACCCCGGCCAAGGACGTGCTGGCGCTCAACCCGCACGGCGTGTTCCTGTCCAACGGCCCGGGCGACCCGGAACCGTGTGACTACGCCATCAGCGCCATCCGCGAGATCCTCGACACCAAGCTGCCGGTATTCGGCATTTGCCTGGGTCACCAGCTGCTGGGCCTGGCCAGTGGTGCCAAGACGTCCAAGATGAAGTTCGGCCACCACGGTGCCAACCACCCGGTGCAGGACCTCGACAGCGGCCGCGTGATGATCACCAGCCAGAACCACGGTTTCCAGGTAGACGAATCCAGCCTGCCGGCCAACGTGCGTGTGACGCATCGTTCGCTGTTCGACCAGACCGTGCAGGGCATTGCGCTGACCGACCGTCCGGCGTTCTCGTTCCAGGGCCACCCGGAAGCCAGCCCGGGCCCGGAAGATGTCGCCTACCTGTTTGACCGTTTCATCGCCGCCATGGCCGAACGCGCCTGATCGGGAGACCATCATGCTGGGCATTACCGACCTCACCACTTACATCCTCGGCACCATTTTCATCATCCTGCTGCCGGGGCCCAACTCGATGTACGTGCTGTCCGTCGCGGCCCAGCGTGGTGCGCGCGCCGGCTTTGCCGGTGCCGCCGGGGTGTTTGCCGGCGACCTGATCCTGATGACGCTGGCAGCCACCGGTGCTGCCGGCCTGCTGCAGACCAACCCGGCGCTGTTTGCCATCGTGAAGTACCTGGGTGGCGGCTATCTGGCCTGGATCGGCCTGAACATGCTGAAAGGCGGCTGGCAGGCGTGGCGCCGTGCCGGCGAGCCGCAGGCGACCGCCGAAGCGCGGCAGGTCGATGCGGCCAACCCGTTCCGCAAGGCGCTGCTGATCAGCCTGATGAACCCGAAAGCGATCCTGTTTTTCGTATCGTTCTTCGTGCAGTTCGTCGATCCGGCCTATGCCTACCCGGCGCTGACGTTTGCCGTGCTGGGCGCCATCGTGCAGTGCTTCAGCCTGCTGTACCTGACGATGATCATCCTGGCCGGCAGCCATCTGGCCGATGCCTTCCGCCGCCGCCGCCGCTTGTCGGCCGCCATGGGCGGCTCGGTCGGGGCGATGTTCATCGGCTTTGGCGCCAAGTTGGCCGCAGCCAGTCTGTGAATTGAATAATTGAATTGAATTGAGCGATAACCATGCCGAAACGTACTGATATCAAGAGCATTCTCATCATTGGCGCTGGCCCGATCGTCATCGGCCAGGCCTGCGAGTTTGACTACTCCGGCGCCCAGGCGTGCAAGGCGCTGCGCGAAGAAGGCTACAAGGTCATCCTGGTGAACTCCAACCCGGCCACCATCATGACCGACCCGGACATGGCCGACGTGACCTACATCGAGCCGATTACCTGGCAAGTGGTAGAGAAGATCATCGCCAAGGAGCGCCCGGACGCGATCCTGCCGACCATGGGCGGCCAGACCGCGCTGAACTGCGCGCTGGACCTGGCGCGTAACGGCGTGCTGGAAAAATTCAACGTTGAGCTGATCGGTGCCACCGAAGACGCCATCGACAAAGCCGAAGATCGCGGCCGCTTCAAGGAAGCCATGGCCAAGATCGGCCTGTCCTGCCCGCTGTCTTTCGTGTGCCACACCATGGAAGAATCGCTGGAAGCCCAGGCCAAGGTGGGTTTCCCCACCCTGATCCGCCCGTCGTTCACCATGGGTGGTTCCGGCGGCGGCATCGCCTACAACAAGGAAGAATTCCTGGCCATCTGCGAGCGCGGCTTTGAAGCCTCGCCCACCCACGAGCTGCTGATCGAGCAGTCGGTACTGGGCTGGAAAGAGTACGAGATGGAAGTGGTGCGTGACCGCAACGACAACTGCATCATCATCTGCTCGATCGAAAACTTCGACCCGATGGGCGTGCACACCGGCGACTCCATCACCGTGGCCCCGGCGCAAACGCTGACCGACAAGGAATACCAGATCATGCGTAACGCCAGCCTGGCGGTACTGCGTGAAATCGGTGTGGATACCGGCGGCTCCAACGTGCAGTTTGCGGTGAACCCGGATACCGGCGACATGATCGTCATCGAGATGAACCCGCGTGTGTCGCGTTCGTCCGCGCTGGCGTCCAAGGCTACCGGCTTCCCGATTGCCAAGATCGCCGCCAAGCTGGCCGTGGGCTTCACCCTGGACGAACTGAAGAACGACATCACCGGCGGCGCGACCCCGGCCTCGTTCGAACCGTCCATCGACTACGTCGTGACCAAGATCCCGCGTTTTGCCTTCGAGAAATTCCCGCAGGCTGACGACCGTCTGACCACCCAGATGAAGTCGGTAGGCGAAGTGATGGCCATGGGCCGCACGCTGCAGGAATCGATGCAGAAAGCCCTGCGCGGCCTGGAAACCGGCCTGTCCGGCTTCGACCCGCGCAGCACCGACGAAGCGGCCATCCGCCACGAGCTGGGCTCCCCGGGCCCGGACCGCATCCTGGCCGTGGCCGACGCCTTCCGTATCGGCCTCAGCCGCGACGAAATTTTTGCCATCAGCAAGATCGACCCGTGGTTCCTGGCGCAGATCGAAGACCTGATGGGCGAAGAAAAAGCGCTGGCCGGCCGCAAGGTAGACAGCCTGAGCTACGACGAGCTGCGTCGCCTGAAGCGCAAAGGCTTCTCCGACCGCCGTCTGGGCGAGCTGCTGGGCACCGACCAGGCCGCCGTACGCGCGCACCGCTGGGCGCTGAAACTGCACCCGGTGTACAAGCGCGTGGACACTTGCGCCGCCGAGTTCGCGACCAACACTGCCTACATGTACTCCACCTACGAGGAAGAGTGCGAAGCCCAGCCGACCGATCGCAAGAAGGTGATGGTACTGGGTGGCGGCCCGAACCGTATCGGCCAGGGTATCGAGTTTGACTACTGCTGCGTGCACGCTGCGCTGAGCCTGCGCGAATCCGGTTTCGAGACCATCATGGTCAACTGCAACCCGGAAACCGTGTCTACCGACTACGACACCTCCGACCGCCTGTACTTCGAGCCGCTGACGCTGGAAGACGTGCTGGAAATCTGCCGCATCGAAAAGCCGTTCGGCGTGATCGTGCAGTACGGCGGCCAGACCCCGCTGAAACTGGCGCGCGCGCTGGAAGCCAACGGTGTGCCTATCATCGGTACTAGCCCGGACATGATCGACGCCGCGGAAGACCGCGAGCGCTTCCAGCAGCTGCTGAACGACCTGGGCCTGAAACAGCCGCCGAACCGCACCGCGCGCAACCCGGTGGACGCCATGCGTCTGGCCGAAGAAATCGGCTACCCGCTGGTGGTGCGCCCGTCCTATGTACTGGGCGGCCGCGCGATGGAAATCGTGCACGAGCCGGCCGACCTGGAACGCTACATGCGCGAAGCGGTAAAAGTGTCCAACGACAGCCCGGTACTGCTGGATCGCTTCCTGAACGACGCCATCGAAGTGGACGTGGACTGCCTGTCCGACGGCAGCGACGTAGTGATCGGCGGCATCATGCAGCACATCGAGCAAGCCGGTGTGCACTCTGGTGACTCCGCGTGCTCGCTGCCGCCGTACAGCCTGTCGGCCGAGCTGCAGGACGAGATTCGCCGCCAGACTGAAGCGATGGCGCGTGCGCTGAATGTGGTGGGCCTGATGAACGTGCAGTTCGCCATCCAGGGCACCACCATCTACGTACTGGAAGTGAACCCGCGTGCCTCGCGTACCGTGCCGTTTGTGTCCAAGGTAAGCGGCGCGCCGCTGGCGATGATCGCTGCCCGTGCCATGGCCGGCATCAGCCTGAAAGAGCAGGGCTTCACCAAGGAAGTGGTACCGCCGTACTACGCGGTGAAAGAAGCGGTGTTCCCGTTCATCAAGTTCCCGGGGGTGGATACCATCCTGGGGCCGGAAATGAAGTCTACCGGCGAAGTGATGGGCGTTGGTCGCACCTTCGCGGAAGCCTACGTCAAGGCCCAGCTGGCGGCCGGCGACAAGCTGCCGCGTACCGGCAAGGTGTTCTTGTCGTTGCGTCAGGGCGACAAGGAAGGCGGTATTGAAGTAGCCCGCGAGCTGCAACAGCGCGGCTTCGGCGTGTGTGCTACTCGTGGTACCGCCAAGGCGCTGGCCGATGCCGGCATCGTGGTGCAAGTGGTGCACAAGGTGAACGAAGGCCGTCCGCACATCGTGGACCTGATCAAGAACGGCGAAATCGACGTGGTGGTGAACACCGTGGACGAAAAACGCCAGGCGATCCAGGACAGCCACGCCATCCGCCGCAGCGCGCTGCAGATGCGTGTGCCGCAGTACACCACGCTGGCCGGTGCCAAGGCCGCGTGTGCCGGTCTGGCCCACGTGGACGCCTTCGATGTGTACAGCGTGCAGCAGCTGCACGCCAGCCTGAAGGGTTGATACGGCGTCACGTGCGGCCAACCTTTGAACCGCACGTGAAATCCCGTTACAATTCCGGCTGACACCAACGTCCTGCCAAGCCGCCGTCTCGTACGGCGGCTTACGCTTTTATCATGGGGCCGCCAGAGGCCCCCGGAGAATAGACACATGATCAAAGTCCCGTTGACCGTACGTGGAGCCGAAATGCTCAAGGCCGAGCTGCAACGCCTCAAGAGCGTAGAGCGTCCGTCGGTGATCGAGGCCATCGCCGAGGCACGTGCCCAGGGCGACCTGTCGGAAAACGCCGAGTACGAAGCCGCCAAAGAACGCCAGGCTTTCGTGGAGGGCCGCATCGCCGAGCTGGAAGCCAAGGTTTCCAACGCGCAGATCATCGACCCGACCGAGCTGAACGCTGACGGCCGCGTGGTGTTTGCCGCCACCGTCAAGCTGCTGGATCTGGAAAGCGACGAAGAAGTGACCTACCAGATCGTGGGCGACGACGAAGCCGACATCAAGGAAGGCAAAGTGTCGATCAATTCGCCGATCTCGCGCGCCATGATCGGCAAGGAAGCTGGCGACGTGGCCGAAGTGATGGCCCCGGGCGGCATCCGCGAATACGAAATCCTGGACGTACTGTACATCTGAGCCTGAGGCCGGCCGCGCTGGGTGCGGCCAACCTTGAGCAAGCATGATCAAGGGGAAAGCATGAACGGTTTGCGCGCCATCGCCCGGACTTTCTGGATCGGGGGCATGTGGGTCATCGGCATCATCGTGACGCCGGTGCTGTTTGCCGCACTGGATAAAGTGACCGCCGGCATGGTGGCGGGCAGGCTGTTTGCCGCTATCGCCTGGGTGGGCCTGGTGTGCAGCGTGTTCCTGATGGCGGATTACGTCATGCGTCAGGGCGCGCGCGGCCTGAAACAGGCACCGTTCTGGCTGCTGCTGGGCATGCTGGCCTGCATCGTCATCAATCACTTCGGTGTGACGCCGATGATTGCGGCACTGAAGGCGCAGATGAACCAGGCGGCCGAGGGTTTGTTTGGCGGCGGTTTCGCTACCTGGCACGCCATCTCCAGCCTGATCTATCTGGTACAGAGCCTGATGGGCCTCGCGTACCTGCTACGCAGCGATAACTGACGCGCAAACGAAAAGCGGTGGCATGCCACCGCTTTTTGCTGGGTTACCGGGCCGGCTTACGGGCGGGCCTTCAGCGCTTTCTTGCTCTTGGGCAGATCGATCAGCTTTTTGTCCGACGGGCGGTACAGCACCAGCAGTTTGCCGATGTGTTGCACCGGTGCCGCGCTCAGGTCGTTGCAGATCTGTTCGTACATGGCAACGCGGGCATCGCGGTCGTCGCCGAGCACGCGGACTTTGATCAGCTCGTGGGCGTCCAGGCTGATGGCGATTTCACGGATCACGGAGTCGGTCAGGCCGTTGTTGCCGATCATTACCACCGGGTTCAGCGAATGGGCCAGACCTTTCAGATAAGTACGCTCGACGGCTGTCAGTTCAATTTTCATGTAACGCTTCAAGTTTCAGATTAAAAAACGATTTTACTAAAAAACGGGGTTGGTTCACAGGGTTAAACCGCATTCCCTGCCCCGGCTTGGCCGAGAGTGCCGTTATAGCTGGCATTCGGGCGTATTGTATTTATAGTTCCCGATAGGGAAAGCGACAGAAAACAGGAAACAAGCATGGCGCGCAGCACTTCCAGCAATGTATGGCTACAGGAACACGTCAACGATCACTACGTGCACATGGCCAAGAAAGACGGCTACCGTGCCCGTGCAGCCTACAAGCTGCTGGAGATCAACGAAAAAGATAAATTGATCGGCCCGGGAACCGTGCTGGCCGATCTGGGGTCTGCTCCGGGGAGCTGGTCGCAAGTGGCGGCACGGTTGGTGGGTGACAAGGGTAAGGTGTTTGCACTTGACATCCTGCCAATGGACCCGATTGCCGACGTCTCTTTCATTCAGGGCGATTTCCGTGAGCAAGAGGTACTGGACGAATTTGTTACCTTGCTGGGCGGTCGTCAACTGGACCTTGTAATTTCCGACATGGCCCCCAATATCTCCGGCATGAGCACCATGGATCAGGCTCGCAGCTTTCACCTGACCGAACTGGCGCTGGAGTTTTCCCGTGATCACCTGAAACCCGGCGGCCATTTTCTGGTCAAGGTATTTCAGGGTAGCGAATTCCAGGCTTACCTGAAGTCCATGCGCGAGCTGTTTACCGAAGTGGTAACGCGCAAACCCAAGGCTTCTCGTGATCGCTCCAGTGAAATTTACCTGCTAGGCAAGAGTCGTCGCTGACAGTCGGCCATGCGGGGGTTACAATCAAACCAAATACATCTCTAGCCAGGGCACATAGGAGCACGCTCTTGTGAACAATATCGGTAAAAACATCGCAATCTGGGTCATCATCGGGCTGGTACTGATGACGGTCTTCAAGCAGTTCCAGACCCGTGAGCCGCAAAACGCGCTCGAATACTCGCAATTCATCAGCGACGTAGAAACCGGCAAGGTGCAGGCACTGACCATCGAAGGCAACCCGCTGCGCGGGCAGATCATTCGTGGCAAGCGTACTGACGGCACCCAATTCAGTACCTACGCGCCGCTGGATACCAAGCTGGTAGACGTACTGATCCAGAACAACGTGCGCTTCTCGGCCAAGCCGGAAGAAGAGCCGTCTATGCTGATGAACATCTTCATCAGCTGGTTCCCGATGCTGCTGCTGATCGGCGTATGGTTCTTCTTCATGCGCCAGATGCAGGGTGGCGGTAAAGGTGGTGCCTTCTCGTTCGGCAAGAGCAAGGCGCGCATGCTGGATCAGGATACCAACACCGTCACTTTTGCCGACGTGGCCGGTTGTGACGAGGCCAAGGAAGAAGTGAAGGAGATCGTCGATTACCTGCGCGATCCTACCAAATACCAGAGCCTGGGCGGCCGCATCCCGCGCGGTATCCTGCTGGCAGGCAGCCCGGGTACCGGTAAAACGCTGCTGGCCAAGGCCATTGCCGGCGAAGCCAAGGTGCCGTTCTTCAGCATCTCCGGTTCTGACTTCGTGGAAATGTTTGTCGGTGTCGGCGCCTCCCGCGTTCGCGACATGTTCGAGCAGGCCAAGAAGAATTCACCGTGCATCATCTTCATCGATGAGATCGACGCGGTCGGCCGCCAGCGTGGCGCTGGCCTGGGCGGCGGTAACGATGAGCGCGAACAGACGCTGAACCAGTTGCTGGTGGAAATGGATGGTTTTGAAACCAACCAGACCGTGATCGTGATTGCTGCTACCAACCGTCCGGACGTGCTGGACCCGGCACTGCAACGTCCGGGCCGTTTCGACCGCCAAGTGGTGGTGCCGCTGCCGGATATCCGTGGCCGCGAGCAAATCCTGAACGTGCACATGCGCAAGGTGCCGATTGCTGCCGACGTCAATGCCCAGGTCATCGCCCGTGGTACACCCGGTTTCTCTGGTGCCGATCTGGCCAACCTGGTGAACGAAGCAGCGCTGTTTGCCGCTCGTCGCAACAAGCGCCTGGTAGACATGCCCGATTTCGAAGACGCCAAGGACAAGATCTTCATGGGTCCGGAACGCCGCTCCATGGTGATGTCCGAAGACGAGAAGCGTGCTACCGCTTATCACGAGTCCGGTCATGCCGTGGTGGCCAAGCTGTTGCCGGGTACAGATCCGGTACATAAGGTCACCATCGTCCCCCGTGGCCGTGCGCTGGGTGTTACTTGGCAGCTGCCGGAGCGTGACCGTACCAGCCTGTACAAGGACCAGATGCTGAACCAGCTGTCTATCCTGTTTGGCGGTCGTATCGCGGAAGACCTGTTTGTTGGCCGCATCTCTACCGGTGCTTCCAATGACTTCGAGCGTGCTACCAGTATTGCTCGCGACATGGTGACCCGCTACGGCATGTCCGACAAACTGGGCCCGATGGTGTACGGCGAAAACGAAGGCGAAGTGTTCCTTGGCCGCTCGGTGACTACCCACAAGAACCTGTCGGAAGCCACCATGCAGCAGGTTGACCAGGAAATCCGCCGCGTCATCGACGAGCAGTACGCCTTGGCTTACAAGTTGTTGTCGGAAAACCGCGACATCGTGGAAGCCATGACTGCGGCACTGATGGAGTGGGAAACCATTGATGCTGACCAAGTCAATGACCTGATCGATCGCAAGCCGCCGCGTCCACCGAAACCGGGTGCCGGTTTTGCCCCGCCAGAGCCGAAACCGCCGGCACCGCCGGCACCGGAAGCCAGCGCCACCCCGGCGCAAGAACTCTGATCCGGCAACTATTGCCAGCCACGGAGCCGCAGCTTAAGCTGCGGCTCTTTTGTTTGTGGATGCCTGCCATGTCTGCTTTTGCCTGCGGCCGCTTTACGCTGGATCTGACCCGCCCCCTTGTAATGGGGATTGTCAACGTGACACCGGATTCATTTTCGGATGGTGGGCGTCACGACACAGTCGCTGCTGCTGTGGCTCATGCACGCCAACTGCTAGCCGAAGGCGCAGATATTCTCGATATCGGTGGCGAGTCCACGCGCCCCGGTGCCGCCTATGTCAGCCCGGAGGAGGAGCTGCAGCGTGTGATGCCGGTCTTGCGCGAGCTGGTGGCGCTACAGGTGCCGCTGTCGCTGGATACCCGCCGCACCGTGGTGATGCAGGCGGCGTTAGCCGAAGGTCTGGTGGACTTGATCAACGACGTGTCGGCGCTGGAGGACGAGGGGGCTTTGGCGTTGTTGGCCGTGGCCAACGTTGGTGTGTGCCTGATGCACAAGCAAGGCAACCCGGACACCATGCAACTGCGGCCTGATTACCTTGACGTGGTGGACGAAGTGGGCGATTACCTGTCTCGTCGTGTGCAATTGTGCCTCGATGCCGGCATGGCGCGTGAACGACTGCTGATCGACCCCGGTTTCGGTTTTGGCAAGACTTTGGCGCACAATCTGGCACTATTGCGTGCCTTGCCGCAGCTGATTGCGCGTAGCGGGGTGCCCTTGCTGGCTGGCTTGTCGCGCAAGAGCATGTTGGGTGCCATCACCGGCGAACAGGCTGCCGACCAGCGCCTGGGTGCCAGCGTGGCAGCGGCCACGCTGGCCGCGCAAAATGGTGCACGCATTCTGCGCGTGCACGACGTGCAGCCAACAGTGCAGGCACTGCAAGTACTGGCCGCCCTGGAAAGCGCGGCCTGATTTGCGCCTCATCACGCCATGTCAGGTGCAATAGGGTTAAAATCAGTCATGGTTTTTTTACAGAAGGACGTGCGATGACGCGCAAGTATTTTGGTACCGATGGTGTCCGCGGCGAAGTGGGCAAGTTTCCGATTACGCCGGAGTTCGCGCTGCGTTTGGGTTACGCTGCCGGTAAAGTATTGGTCGATCACGAGCACGAAGAACATCCTACAGTCATTATCGGCAAGGATACGCGCATCTCCGGCTATATGCTGGAAGCTGCCCTGCAAGCCGGTTTCACCGCCGCCGGTGTCAACGTGCTGCTGACCGGCCCGCTGCCGACGCCGGGTATCGCCTACCTTACCCGTGCTTTGCGCCTGTCTGCCGGGGTGATGATTTCTGCCTCGCATAACCCGTTTCAGGATAATGGCATTAAGTTTTTTGCCAAAGGGGGCAAAAAGCTGGACGACGCACTGGAGCTGCAGATCGAAGCCATGCTGGACCAGCCGATGCAGACCAGCACGTCGCGCGATCTGGGGCGTGCCAAACGCATTAATGGTGCCGATCAGCGTTATATCGAATTCTGCAAGAGCACCTTCCCCAACGAGCTGGACCTCAAAGGCCTGAAGCTGGTGGTAGATTGCGCCCACGGCGCTACTTACCACATTGCACCGCAGGTATTTCACGAGCTGGGCGCCGAGGTGATTGCCATCGGTAACCAGCCGAATGGTTTCAACATCAACGACGGCGTCGGTGCCACCCATCCGGAGGCGGTAGCCAAGGCGGTTCGCGAGCACGGTGCCGACTTCGGCATCTCGCTGGACGGCGATGGCGACCGTCTGATGATGGCTGACCGCGACGGTAATTTGTACGACGGCGACCAACTGATCTACGTAGTAGCCAAGGCGCGCGCTGCGCGCGGCCAACTGGCTGGCGGTGTGGTGGGTACCGTGATGACCAATATGGCGATGGAACTGGCGCTGCAGCGCCAGGGGGTGCCGTTTGCTCGCGCCAAGGTGGGTGACCGCTACGTACTTGAGCTGCTGGGGCAGCATGGCTGGCAGGTTGGCGGTGAAGCCTCCGGCCATATCCTGTGCCTGGACAAGCACTCCACCGGTGACGGTATCATCTCTTGTTTGCAAGTACTGGCTGCGGTCAAGGAGCTGGGTTGCGAGGTGGCCGCCATTTGTGCCGACTGGGCGCCATTCCCGCAAAAAATGATCAATGTGCGCCTGAATGGCCAGGACTGGAAAGCCGCCAGTGCCGGCCCGCTGCGAGAGGCTGAAGCGGCCTTGCATGGCCGTGGCCGCGTGGTACTGCGCCCGTCCGGTACCGAGCCGGTAGTACGCGTGATGGTGGAAGCAGACGATGCTGCGTTGGCGAATGACTGGGCAAGCCGTATCGCTGCCGCCATCGAAGCGGCCTGAGCGCTGCCCGTGAGTAAAAAATACCGGCTGCGGCCGGTTTTTTTACGCCTGCGGCCAACCGGGCCGCCAAATAAAAACGCCTTGCCAGCGTGGCAAGGCGTAAAAGGCGGTAGCGTGGCTGCGATTACTTCCACACGTCCTTGTAGATTTTGGCCTGGATTTCCGGGTATTGCTTCACGTCGAATACCGGTTTCTCCTTGCCCGCTTTCAGCTGTTGCTGGTAGTCCTTCAGCAGAACGAATACATACTTGGACAGCAGGACGATAGCAACCAGGTTGATCAGCGCCATTACCCCCATAGCCAGGTCGGCCATGTCCCATACCAGCGGCGAGCTACCGATGGCACCGAATGCCACCATGAACAGCACCAGCAGGCGGAAAGCCAGCATCACAACCTTGTTGTTCTTGATGAACTCGACGTTACCTTCTGCGTAAGCGTAGTTACCGATGATGGAGCTGAAGCAGAACAGGAACAGCGCAACGGCCAGGAAGTGGCCACCCCAGTTACCCAGTGTAGCGTTCAGCGCAGCCTGGGTCAGTTGTACGCCTTTCAGTTCGGCACCCGGTACATAGGCACCAGACAGCAGCACGATAAAGGCGGTGCAGGAGCACACGATGATGGTGTCGATGAATACACCGAACATCTGGATGATGCCCTGGCTAGCCGGGTGAGCGGTGGTTGCCGCCGCCGCTGCGTTCGGTGCCGAGCCCATACCGGCTTCGTTGGAGAACAGGCCGCGCTTGATGCCCATCATCATCGCTTGGCTCACTGCGTAGCCGGCAAAGCCGCCGGCAGCTTGCTCCAGACCGAAGGCGCTCTTCACGATCAGCATGAAGATGGCCGGTACTTCAGACAGATTGGTGAAGATCACGAACAGCGTCATGCCCAGGTAGATGGCAGCCATCACCGGCACCATCCACTCGGCCACCTGGGCCACTTTGCGGATACCGCCAAAGATGATCGGTGCGGTGATCAGGACCAGGCCGACAGCGACCAGGTTTTTGTCCCAGCCCCAGGCGCCTTCGGTAGCGGCCACGATGGAGTTGGCTTGTACTGCATTGAACACCAGGCCGAAAGCGATGATCAGCGAGATGGAGAACGCAATGCCCAGCCAGCGCTGGCCCAGGCCCTTCTGGATGTAGTAAGCCGGGCCACCACGGAAGGTACCATCGTGATGGTTCACCTTGAACAGTTGTGCCAAGCTGGACTCGGCAAAGGCGCTGGCCATACCCAGTAGAGCGGTCATCCACATCCAGAATACGGCACCCGGGCCGCCCAGGGCGATGGCGGTAGCTACGCCGGCGACGTTGCCGGTGCCCACGCGGCTGGCGAGGCCGGTGGCAAATGCCTGGAACGAGGAAATATCAGTACCCTGGCTGTTATGGCTGCGGCCACCCAGCATTTCCTGCCAGCCGCGTTTCAGCAGGCGGATTTGCATGAAACCCATGCGTACGGTAAAGAACGCGCCGACGCCGATCAGGATGTAGATCAGCAGCTGGCCCCAGATCAAATCATTGCCTGCGTTGACCAGGCTATGGAGAGCTTCCATTCGGGACTCCTCAAGAATGAAGGTGTTGTTGAACGCCATTACAATGGTCTTGGTTTTATTCGATAGAGAAACAAGCTCTTTCGAGGGGCGCCATCATAGCTTATTTGTCGATTGTATGCGCTCAAAAATGAAAAAAATGACAGCAAAAGCAACGATTTAACTTAGCATATTACTGATATTGAAATTAATTGTTCGATAATGAAACAGTGGGGTGGCGGTGAATGACTGTGGCGCCAATGTCGACAACGTCTAGTAGCGCCTGTGGTGGAGCGGTGGAGGTATGGCAGTGCGAATGGCAAGCAGCTCAATTGCCGAACAGGCGGGTCACCAGCGCGCGTACGCGCGGTGCGCCGATCAGCACCAGCGGGAAGGCACAGCTCCAGGCCAGCAGCCAGGCGTGTAGCCAGCGGCTGACAAAGCCGTTATCCAGGCCGGTATTGATGGCGGTGAGAATGCCGGACATGAAAAAGGCCATGTAACCGGACATGAACAGGGCGAACAGCAGCGCGTGTTTGCGGGTAGGCATGATGGCGTAACAGTGAGGTAGTGGGGCCAGTATCTTAGCCAGCCCGCAGCGGCAGTGCCAGCGGGCGGCCACCGTGCCGGATCCCCAGACGTAAAAAAACCGGGCTGCAGCCCGGTTTGCCGGCAGCGTCCTCCTTGCTGGAGGGCTGCTGGGTGTCTACCCCGTCGTCCCTGTCGAGATACCAGTCGTCCAGCTCGGCCAGCAGTTGCTTGCGGCCGGCAAAGCGTGCGCTGCTGGCGCTGCGCTGGTGGGCGCCGCCTTTCTTTAGCAGCGGGCTGTGCGCAAACGGGTTGCGCGGTTTGATGGTGGTCATGCTCACTCCGCAAGGTTGGCCGCAGGCGGCCGTGGTGCACGGCAAGCGCATGGCAAGCCGTGCCATAAGCAAGGTTAGGCCTGGGTAATCAGGCTGGCTACCTTGGTGGTAATGATGTCTACCGCCGGGTCGTTGGCGCCGTGCGGCAGGATCACGTCGGCAAAGCGTTTGGTCGGCTCGATGAACTGGTTGTGCATCGGGCGCACCGTGCTCAGGTATTGGTCGATCACGTTGTCGGTGGTGCGGCCACGTTCGGCGATATCGCGCTTCAGGCGGCGGATGAAGCGCACGTCCGGGTCGGTATCGACAAAGATTTTCAGCGACATCATCTCGCGCAGCGCCGCGTCGTACAGCGGGAACAGCCCTTCGATGACGATTACCGGTGCCGGTTGCACGGTGACGGTGGCTTCGCTGCGGGTGTGCTTGGCAAAGTCGTACACCGGCATCTCGATGGCGCGACCGTTACGCAAGTCGTCGATATGTTCGATCAGCAGGGGCCAGTCGAAGGCGTGCGGGTGGTCGTAGTTGGTGGCCAGGCGCTGCTCGAAAGTGAGGTGGCTCTGGTCGCGGTAGTAATAGTCCTGCACGATTACGGCCGCCATCTCGGTGCCGATGGTTTCCAGCACCTTGCGGGTCACCGTGGTTTTGCCGCTGCCGCTGCCGCCAGCGACGCCGATGATGAACGGAGTCGACATAATCCCTTGCCTGTAAAGCGAAAAAACGCGCCATTCTAATGACTTGGCGCGTGTCAGACCACTGTTTTTGTCAACCAGCCCGCAATTTTGCGGCGCACCATGCGGCTGTCGTGCACGATTCGTGCTGCGGCCAACCTTTGGCTGCCGGCAGATGGCAAAACGCCCTGCGGCGGGCAGGGCGTGAGGGCTTATTCGGCTTCGTCGATCCAGGCTTGCTGGATGGCTTCCAGCACCTTTTCGCCGCCGCGGCTGTGGTCGTCGTCGAACTCAGGCAGGTTCACCACCCAGTTGTGCAGGTCGGTGAAGCGCACGGTTTTCGGGTCGACGTCCGGCAGGCTGTCGTACAGTTCGATAGCAATATCGTTGATGTCGGTCCACTTCATGGCCAGGCTCCTCAGTGATGCTCGCGGGCGTGGTTGATGGTGTAGCGCGGAATCTCCACCACCAGGTCTTCGTCGGTGACGATGGCCTGACAGGACAGGCGCGATTGCGCTTCCAGCCCCCAGGCCTTGTCCAGCATGTCGTCTTCCAGCTCGTCGGACGGCGGCAGCGAGTTGAAGCCTTCGCGCACGATGACGTGGCACGTGGTGCAGGCACAGGACATCTCGCAGGCGTGTTCGATTTCGATATCGCAGCCCAGCAGGGCGTCACACACGGTGGTACCGGCAGCGACGTCGTCGATCACGGCGCCTTCCGGGCACAAGTCTGCGTGGGGCAGCACGATGATGCGCGGCATGTTGGTTTCCTTTTCAGTACTTTACAACACGGCGGCCGGGGCCGCCGCGGGGTTACAGGTTGCCGATGTGTTTGCCCTTTAGCGCCTGCTGGATATTGCGGTCCATGCGGCGGGCGGCAAAGGTTTCCGTGGCCTGGCTCAGGCGCTGGGTGGCGGCGTTCACGTCACGCGTGGTCTGCGTGGCGATGGCGGTGTGCAGCGCGGCGATGGCGGCGTCCAGTGCGCTGCGCTCGTCGCTGTCCAGCAGGTCGCCGTCGCTGGAAAGCGCCGCCTCGGTGGCGGCGATCAGGCCTTCGGCGTCCACGATGGCTTCGCGCAGCTTGCGCGCGGCAATGTCTTCCTGCACGTGGGTCAGCGAGTCGGTCAGCATGCGGCTGATCTCGTCGTCGGACAGGCCGTAGCTGGGTTTCACCTCAATGCTGGCCTCCACGCCGGAAGTCTGCTCGCGGGCGGTGACCGACAGCAGGCCGTCGGCGTCCACCTGGTAGGTCACGCGGATACGCGCCGCGCCGGCCACCATTGGCGGAATGCCGCGCAGCACAAACTTGGCCAGGCTGCGACAGTCGCTTACCAGCTCGCGTTCGCCCTGCAGGATGTGTACCGACATCGCGGTCTGGCCGTCCTTGAAGGTGGTGAATTCCTGCGCGCGCGCCACCGGAATGGTGCTGTTGCGCGGAATGATCTTCTCGGTGAGGCCGCCCATGGTTTCGATGCCCAGCGACAGCGGAATCACGTCCAGCAGCAGCCACTCGTCGTCGCCCTTGTTGCCGGCCAGCACATTGGCCTGGATGGCGGCGCCCAGCGCCACCACCTTGTCCGGGTCCAGGTTGGTCAGCGGCGTCTGGCCAAAGAACTGGCCGACCGCTTTCTGTACCTGCGGCATGCGGGTGGCACCACCGACCATCACCACGCCCTTCACGTCTTCGGCGCCGATTTTGGCGTCGCGCAGCGCCTTGCGGACCGGCAGCAGCGTCTTGTCGATCAGTGTTTTGCTGATGTCGTGGAAAGTGGCCTGGCTGAGCACCAGGTCGATGGTCAGGCCGTCGGACAGCAGCGCGGTGATGCGTGTTTCAACGTGTTCGGTCAGCGCTTCCTTGGCTTCGCGGGCGCGGGTCAGCAGCAGGCGGGTATCGCCGGCGCTCAGGCCGTGCAGGCCGGCTTGCTCCAGAATCCAGCAGTAGATGCGGTGGTCGAAGTCGTCGCCGCCCAGCGAAGAATCGCCGCTGGTGGACAGCACTTCAAACACGCCGCGGCTCAGCGCCAGCACCGATACGTCGAAGGTGCCGCCGCCCAGGTCGTACACCACGTAGGTGCCTTCGGCGCCGTTATCGAGGCCGTAAGCGATGGCGGCGGCGGTGGGTTCGTTCAGCAGGCGCAGCACGTTCAGGCCGGCCAGCCGTGCGGCGTCCTTGGTGGCCTGGCGCTGGGCGTCGTCAAAGTAGGCGGGCACCGTGATGACGGCGCCGACCAGTTCGCCCCCCAGGCTGGCTTCGGCGCGGCTGCGCAGCGTGCGCAGGATCTCGGCCGAGACTTCCACCGGGCTTTTGGCACCGGCGCGGGTGACCAGCTGCACCATGCCCGGCGCATCCACAAAGCGGTACGGGCTGCGGCCAACGTCCTGGATGTCGGCCAGGCCCCGGCCCATGAAGCGCTTCACCGACACGATGGTGTTGCTGGGGTCGCGGCTTTGTTCGGCCTGGGCGTCGTAGCCCACCACCACTTCGCCTTCGCCCACGTAACGCACCACGGACGGCAGCAGGCTGCGGCCGTGGTCGTCGGGCAGCACGGTGGCGGAGCCACTCTTGACGGTGGCCACCAGCGAGTTGGTGGTGCCCAGGTCGATGCCGACGGCGAGTCGGTGCTGGTGCGGGGCGGCGAACATGCCGGGTTCGGCAATTTGCAGTAGGGCCATGGCTGCTTGCTTACTCTATGCGTTTACCGGCACGGGCCGGCTGGGTTTTCTAGTACAGCAACGCTTCGATGGCGTCGCCGATTTCCTGATCCAGTTTTTCCAGAAAGCGCAGCTTGCGTACCGCCAGTGCCGCGGCCTGGTGGTCGGCCTGGCTATCCAGTGCGTCGGCCAGCTCGGCTTCCAGCGCCTTCACGTCGGCACGCAGCTGGCGCGACAGGCTTTCCAGCGCGTCCACGTTGGCCGCGGCGCGGGCGTCGCCAATGGCTTCGCGCCATTCCATCTGCGCCATCAGGAAGGCGGCCGGCATGCTGGTATTGGTTTCTTCGGCGGTGTCGACGCCGGCCAGCTGCAGCAGGTAGCGGGCGCGGTCTACCGGCGATTTCAGCGTCTGGTAAGCTTCGTTCACGCGGGTGGCGCGCATCAGGGCTACGCGCTTTTCGGCGTCCTGCGCGCTGACGTAGCGATCGGGGTGCACTTCGGCGGCGGCGGTGCGCCAGGCGCTATCCAGTTGCGCCAAGTCGATGCCGAAGCGGCGCGGCAGGTTGAACAGCGCAAAGTGATCCTGCGTGAAGTCGGTGCTCATGAACGCTTTCTGCAAAAACCGGGTAAGGATGAAACGACAACACCGGCCAGCCCGCACGCTGGCGGGCAGGGCCGGTGGCAGGCAGGGCTCAGACGTTGAAGCTTTCGCCGCAGCCGCACTCGTCTTTCACGTTCGGGTTGTTGAACTTGAAGCCTTCGTTCAAGCCTTCCTTGGTGTAGTCCAGCTCGGTGCCGTCCAGGTAAGCCAGGCTCTTGGCGTCGGTGAACACGGTGACGCCGTGGCTCTGGAAGGTGATGTCGTCATCGGTGGCGACATCGACGAATTCCAGCTTGTAGGCCATGCCGGAGCAACCGGATGTTTTCACCCCCAGGCGGATGCCCAGGCCCTTGCCGCGTTTGGCGATGAAGTTGCTGACGTGTTTTGCTGCGCTTTCAGAGAGCGTGATTGCCATGATGCGTCTGCCTTGTGCTGCTGGCGGGCCACGGCCCGCCGTCTGTTATTGACCGTGCTTTTGCTTGTAGTCGGCCACTGCGGCCTTGATGGCGTCTTCGGCCAGGATGGAGCAGTGGATTTTTACCGGCGGCAGCGCCAGCTCTTCGGCGATGTCGGTGTTCTTGATTGCCAGCGCTTCGTCCAGCGACTTGCCTTTCACCCATTCGGTGATCAGCGAGCTGGAGGCGATGGCAGAGCCACAGCCGTAGGTCTTGAACTTGGCGTCTTCGATCACGCCGTTCTCGCCTACCTTGATCTGCAGTTTCATCACGTCGCCACAGGCCGGTGCGCCGACCATGCCGGTACCTACTGAGTCGTCACCCTTGTCGAAAGCCCCCACGTTGCGCGGGTTTTCGTAGTGGTCCATTACCTTGTCGCTGTATGCCATGATCGGTTCTCCTGCGTGCGGCCAACCCTGGCCGCCTCGTCTAAACGGTGATTAGTGGGCGGCCCACTCGATGGTGTTGAGGTCGATGCCGTCCTTGAACATTTCCCACAGCGGGGACATCTCGCGCAGCTTGCCGATCTTGCCTTGCAGCAGGTTCACGGCGTAGTCGATGTCGGCTTCGGTGGTGAAGCGGCCGATGGAGAAACGGATGGAACTGTGCGCCAGCTCGTCGTTGCGGCCCAGGGCGCGCAGCACGTAGGACGGCTCCAGCGAGGCGGAAGTACAAGCCGAACCGGACGATACCGCCAGGTCGCGGATGGCCATGATCAGGCTCTCGCCTTCGACGAAGTTGAAGCTGACGTTCAGGTTGTGCGGTACGCGCTGCTGCATGTCGCCGTTGAGGTAGGTTTCCTCGATGGTTTGCAGGCCGGCCCACAGGCGGTCACGCAGCGCGGCGATGCGCACGTTTTCGCTGGCCATTTCCTCGCGGGCAATACGGAACGCCTCGCCCATGCCCACGATCTGGTGGGTGGCCAGCGTGCCGGAGCGGAAACCGCGCTCGTGGCCGCCACCGTGCATTTGCGCTTCCAGGCGCACACGCGGCTTGCGGCGGATATACAGCGCGCCAATGCCTTTCGGGCCGTAGGTCTTGTGGGCACTGAAGCTCATCAGGTCCACTTTCAGCGCCGACAGGTCGATGTCGATCTTGCCGGTTGCCTGGGCAGCATCCACATGGAACAGCACGCCGCGGGCACGGCACAGCCCGCCCAGCTCGGCGATCGGTTGTACCACGCCGATTTCGTTGTTTACCGCCATGATGGAGGCGAGAATGGTGTCCGGACGCAGCGCGGCTTCAAAGTCGGCCAGGCTGACCAGACCGTTTTCCTGCACGTCCAGGTAGGTCACTTCAAAGCCCAGGCGCTCCAGCTCGCGCATGGTGTCCAGTACGGCCTTGTGTTCGGTACGCTGGGTCACCAGGTGTTTGCCCTTGCTCTTGTAGAACTGGGCGGCACCCTTGATGGCCAGGTTGTTCGATTCGGTGGCGCCGGAGGTCCACACGATTTCTTTCGGATCGCAGTTCACCAGCTGCGCCACGTTGGCACGGGCGTTCTCTACCGCTTCCTCGGCCGTCCAGCCATAGCTGTGGCTGCGGCTGGCCGGGTTGCCGAACAGCTCGGTCAGGTACGGGATCATGGCCTCGGCCACGCGCGGGTCGATCGGCGTGGTGGCAGAGTAGTCGAGGTAGATCGGTTGCTTCAGCTCGCTCATATCGGGTTCTCCAGGTGTCGCTCAGAGTGCGTTGCCGGCGACAGCCTCGCTACAGGGACTGTTGCGACGCAGGGTTCTTTGATCTTGTACTACGGTGGTTTCTTTGGCGCGCTGCTTGGCGACCAGGCTGGCCAGACTGATCTTGGACAGGTAGTCGAAGATGGTCACGTTCAGGTCGGTCCACAGATCGTGCGTCATGCAGCGGTGGTTGTCGTGGCAGTTCTCGCGGCCGGCGCACTGGGTGGCGTCTACCGGTTCGTCCACGGCAACGATGATGTCGGCCACGGAAATTTCTTCGATGGTGCGGGCCAGCGTGTAGCCGCCGCCGGGGCCACGCACGCTGTCTACCAGCTGGGCGCGGCGCAGTTTACCGAACAGCTGTTCCAGATAGGACAGGGAAATACCCTGGCGTTCGCTGATGCCGGCCAGCGTGACGGGGCCGTTGGCCTCGCGCAGGGCCAGGTCAAGCATGGCGGTAACGGCAAATCTGCCTTTGGTGGTGAGGCGCATCGTGTGGGCTCCCTGGGTGGTTGACCGGATTATAACTCAATCCTGAGTAATTTGGTCAAGTATTGCAGGCGGAAGTTCACGGCGCAGGGCAGGGTGATGGCAGGCACGAGAAGGTGCCAAAAGGTCCAGCAGAATGGCCGGGCATTTTACCGGTATTTACCTAGTTTGACAGGGTTTTTTGCCTTGGCGGCGCCCGGCGTGGCAGGCAAAATGCCTCAGTCTATAAGCCTTGGTGTATGATTCGCGCAAACATTTGTTTGAATTGCGGGCAGGCCCTCTGCCCAGAGGAAGGATGAAGCCATGAAAGACGTGGTGATCAGTGGTACCGGCCTGTTCACGCCGCCGCATGCGGTGAGCAACGAAGCGCTGGTAGTCGCTTTCAATAGTTACGTAAACGCCTTCAACGCGGCCAACCAGGACGCCATTGCTCGTGGCGACATCGCGGCCCTGGCCGAGTCCAGCGCCGAGTTCATCGAAAAGGCGTCCGGTATCAAGCAGCGCTACCTGATGAACGCTGATGGCGTGCTGGACCCGGCACGCATGACGCCGTTTCTGCCGGAGCGCAGCAACGATGAACTGTCGATCCAGGCCGAGATGGCCGTGGCCGCCGCCCGTGACGCGCTGGCCAACGCCGGCAAGTGCGCTGCCGATATCGATATGGTGATTGTGGCCTGCTCCAATATGCAGCGCCCGTACCCGGCGGTGTCCATCGAGGTACAGCAGGCACTGGGTATCAACGGCTACGCCTTCGACATGAACGTGGCCTGCTCGTCGGCAACCTTCGGCATCCAGACTGCCGTCAACGCCATCGCCGCCGGCCAGGCGCGCGCGGTGCTGATGGTGAACCCGGAAATCTGCTCCGCCCACCTGAACTTCCGCGACCGCGACAGCCACTTCATCTTCGGCGATGCCTGCACCGCCGTGGTACTGGAAGCGGCCGATACCGCCACTGCGGCCAACGTGTTCGACGTGCTGGGCTGCAAGCTGGCCACCGTGTTTTCCAATAACATCCGCAACAACTTCGGTTTCCTGAACCGCTGCGACGAAAGTGGTATCGGCCAGCTGGACAAGCTGTTCGTGCAGCAAGGCCGTAAGGTATTCAAAGAAGTGTGCCCGATGGTAGGCGAGCACATTGTGGCGCACCTGCAGGCCAACGGCATCGAGCCGCAAGGCGTGAAGCGCTTCTGGCTGCACCAGGCCAACCTGTCGATGAACCAGCTGATCGCCCGCCGCGTGCTGGGCCGCGACGCCGAAGGCAGCGAAGCCCCGGTGATTCTGGACAGCTACGCCAATACCAGCTCTGCCGGTAGCGTGATTGCACTGCACCTGCACCACGCCGACCTGCAAAGCGGCGATATCGGCGTGCTGTCGTCGTTTGGCGCCGGCTACTCGGTAGGCTCGGTCATCCTGCGCAAGCGTTAAACGTTGGCCGCGGCATGGCCTTGCTGCCAAGTACACCCTGCCGGCTTGTGTTGATCTGCCGATAGCACAGGTTTTGTCTTGTCAGTTATTGTGTATCGGCCAGCCTTTGGGCTGGCTGTTGTCATTTCGGCGCCACTATTCATCACCGCATACCCGTTACTGGCTGTGCTTCTGGCAAGCAAGCATGCCTGCATGCTCTAGGCTGATTTTCAACCACGTTGAACTTCTATCCCCGCAGCGAGCTTCACGCGTTTCCTATGGCTGAAAAATAAGCGCTGTCAATAAAACTCTCCGCATTTGTCGATGTCCGAAGCAAAGGCGAAAAAGCCAGCTGCTTGTGCGCGAAACACAGTTGAATCTGCGAGCGCGCAGTTTTAACCCTAAGGAGAACAAAGCGTGAAAATAAAATACCCATTATTTGGTGCCGTGTTTGCCATGAGTGCCAGCGTGGCCTTGGCTAAAGAGCCGGTAGTTGTTAATCAGGCCATTACCGAGAAAGAAGTGCTTGCTGCGCAGCAGGCTTGGTGCAATGCCTTGATCAATATTAACGCCACGTACGAGAAAGACGGGAAGGCCGCAGCAAAAGCTTTGGCAGAGAAGGTGATTGACTCGGCCTACGCTTACCAGATGGGCGTGGTACTGTTCAAGCCCACCCTGACGGTTAACCCGCAGACATTCCGTACCACGCGTGCAGGGGCTTTGGCCTACTTTGTTGGTGGCGATACTGCTTTCCCGAAAGATACGGGTTTTGCGCTGAAGGGGTGGAAAAAGTGCGAGCCTGTTAATACTGCGCTGTTCCTCGATGGCAATAGCGCGATCAGCATGGGCAAAGTCCACTTTGTGGATAAAAATGGAAAAGCAACAACAGTTGATAAAACATGGGGTTATATTAAAGATGATGCAGGAAATCTGCGCATTAATCTACACCACTCGTCACTAGAGTATCAAGGTAGCTAATTTGTTACGCCCGATTTTAATGCCGCGAGGGTGATATTCACCTTGTGCTTCAAGCCGTGTCTGCTTAATGGTTTGGCTTGATACCGATAACAGGCCCTGTTTGCTTTGCAACCAGGGCTTGTTTTTTAAATGGCAAGTCGATGAATGCAGATAGCGCCAAGGTCCAACTTCGCACTTTTTGCATGATCAGGCTTGCGTCAGTGCCCGGCCCCACGGCACCCGTTCTGGGTCGTTGACCACCCGCAGCGTAGCGAGGCGGAAGTCTTGCAGGATGGCGGAGCGGCTGCCGCTGGACGGGTAGGCGATCACGTATTCGTGCTTGGCCGGGGTCAGGAATGGCCGCGTTACCACCCCCTGGGTAGCCCAGATCTCGCTGGCAAACGGTTCCACGATCGATACCCCAAAGCCGTTGGCTACCATCGCGTAGCGGGTGTGCGAGGCGTGGGTGCGGATGTTGTAGCGCGGGCTGACGCCAGCGTGGCCGAAGTACTTCTGCTCTTGGTTCTGGCTTAGCGGGTAGTTGGGCAGCCAGCCGATGATGGTTTCGTCGGCCAGGTCTTGCGGTGTGATGTAGTCGCGTTCGGCCAGCGGATGGTTGGCCGGTAGCGCACACAGTACGTCGGCTTCCAAGAGCGGTTCCACTTCGATGCCGGCAATGGCCGGAAAGGCCAGGCTGATGGCCACGTCCACTTTCAGATCTTGCAGCTTGACGGTGACTTCGGCGTTGCCGACGGTGTCGATGCGTACCGGTACCTCGGGGCGCAGCTTGAAAAACTCTTTCAGGATCAGCGGCAGCAGGCTGGTAGACAGTACCGGCATGCAGGCGATGGCCAGGCCTTCGTTTTCCTCGTTGCGGATGGTTTCCGCTACTTGGCGCAAGCGCTCCAGGCCAAGAAAGTTTTCTTCCACGGCGCGCTGGAAGCGGATGGCGGCGGTGGTGGGTTCCAGCCGGCCTTTGGCGCGATTGAACAGGCGGAAGCCCAGGTCGTCTTCCAGATCGGCGATCAGCCGGCTGATGGCGGGCTGGGTGATGTGCATGCGGCGGGCGGCGGCCACCGTGGTGCCGCAGCTCATCAGGCAACGAAATGCCTCGATCTGGCGAAAACGAATCATTTTTATCTGTCAACGTGCAAGGTTGGCCGCAAGCGGCAGTGCGCAGCAGCCTATAACAAAATCACATAGAACATCAATTTTACTCAGTGGATGTGATAAGAAAAGCTGTGAAATACTCAGCCGCGATCGGACAGGCACCCTGTCCGACAGCTTGAGCTGCAGTCTGTCTACATCCATTGCAACATAACGTCATAAAAAGGCGTGATCTGCATCAGGAAAGCGCCTAAAACACAACAAGCGCACTGCCTGGCTCATGCTTTGTGGTGAAAAATAACAAGCCGAGCTTGTTGTCGTTCTAGTGCGTTGCATAATGTATACGTCCGGGGCTAACACCGGCACGGCATTTGCATCACGAGACATGCGATGCCCAAGCATCACTTCCATCAAAGTAGAAATAGGGAATAGAGAAACCATGCGAGTTGCCAAACATCTGCTGTTTGCAGCCGGCCTGACCGCCGCTGCCACCGCCGCTCACGCAGCCGGCACACTGATTTACTGCTCCGAAGCCAGCCCGGAAGGCTTCGACTCTGCCCAGTACACCGGTGGTTCTACCTTCGATGCTGCCGGTCACGCCATGTTCAACCGCCTGGTTGAATTCGAAAAAGGCTCCACCAAAACCATCCCGGGTCTGGCCGAGTCCTGGACCGTGTCCCCGGACGGCAAGGAATACACCTTCAAGCTGCGTAAGGGCGTGAAATTCCACACCACCGATTATTTCAAACCCAGCCGTGACTTTACCGCCGACGACGTGGTGTTCACTTTCGGCCGCATGACCGACAAAAACCACCCGTTTAACAAGGCTTACCCGGTTGAATTCCCGTACGCTTCCGATACCGGCCTGGACGCCAACATCATCAAGGTGGAAAAAGTTGACGCCAACACCGTCAAATTCACCCTGAAAGACCCGGACGCCGACCTGCTGGCCAAAATCGCCATGCCGTTCGCGTCCATCCTGTCGGCCGAGTACGCTGACAAGCTGGTGAAAGAAGGCAAGGCTGCCCAGATCAACCAGCAGCCTATCGGTACCGGCCCGTTCATTCTGGTGCGCTACCAGAAAGACGCCCAGATCCGTTATAAGGGCAACAAGGATTACTGGAAAAAAGGCGACGTTAAAGTCGACAACCTGATTTTCGCCATCACCACCGATGCCTCGGTACGCGCCCAGAAACTGAAGGCTGGCGAGTGCCACATCATGTCTTATCCGAAGCCGCAGGACCTGCCGGCGATGAAGACCGATCCGGCCCTGAAAGTCACCACCGCTCCGGGCTTCAACATCGGCTACCTGTCGTACAACACCGAAAAACCGCTGCTGAAGAAACTGGAAGTACGCCAGGCGCTGGACATGGCTATCAACCGCAAGGCCATCATCGACGCCGTTTACCAGGGTCAGGGCCAGGAAGCGGCCAACCCGTTCCCGGCTTCGCTGTGGTCGTACAACAACAAGCTGCGTAACCCGGCAGTAGACGTGGCCAAGGCCAAGGCACTGCTGGCCAAGGCCGGCTACCCGAACGGCTTCGAAATCACCCTGTGGGCGATGCCGGTACAGCGTCCGTACAACCCGAACGCCAAGCTGATGGCTGAAATGATCCAGGCCGACTGGGCCAAGATCGGCGTGAAAGCCAAGATCACCACTTACGAGTGGGGCGAGTACCTGAAGCGCATGAAGAACGGCGAGCACGACACCGGTCTGATCGGCTGGACCGGCGACTACGCCAGCCCGGATAACTTCCTGGGCGTGCTGCTGACCTGCGAAGCAGTGGGTGGCTCCAACTACGCACGCTACTGCAACAAGGACTTCGACGCCGCAGTACTGAAAGCCCGTAAGTCCACTGACGTGAAAGAGCGCACTGCGCTGTACCAGAAAGCCCAGGAGATCTTCAAGAAAGACCTGCCGTGGTCCACGATTGCCCACTCGACTGTAAACCAGCCGATGCGCAAAGAAGTGAACGGCTTCAAGATCAGCCCGTTCGGCGACTACTCGTTCGCGGGTGTCAGCGTTAAGTAAGCTGGTAACACGGGGCTGCGGCCCCCTGTTGGGACAAGGAGGCTGCGGCCTCCTTGTTTGCTCACTGGCTAGCCGTTTATGCAAACGGGAATTTATCGATAGCTGGCAGTGGGGCGAGTTGATCTGTATCAAGGCAGGGCAGGGCCGGCGCGCGTAAAGTGCGTTCTGCCGTGGCGGCCTTGTTGCTGGTATAGGTGGGTGGTTCAGTTACAAGCTGCCCGGCACCCCTCGCTTTCCCCTTCTGCTGTTGTCGCATTTTCCCCGTTTGTCTGCGTTTCTGGCTGTACACGTCATGCCCCACAAGGGCGTGCACGGGAGACTCATTCAACATGTTTTCCTTCATTCTGCGCAGGCTGGGTGTACTGATCCCCACCTTCTTCGGCATTACGCTGATTACGTTCGCACTGATCCGCATGATTCCTGGCGACCCCATCGAGGTCATGGTGGGCGAACGCTCGCTGGACCCGGTCATGCACGCTGCCGCCATGAAGCGACTGGGCCTGGACCAGCCGCTGTACGTGCAGTACTTCGATTACCTGTCCAAGCTGTTCCACGGTGACTTGGGCGCCTCGCTCAAGACCCAGGAAAGCGTGTGGACCGAATTCACCACCCTGTTCCCGGCCACGCTGGAGCTGGCGCTGTGCGCGCTGGTGTTTGCTACCGTGTTCGGGCTGCTGGCCGGGGTGATTGCCGCCATCAAGCGCGGCTCCATCTTCGACCACGGCGTGATGGGCTTGTCTCTCACCGGCTTTTCGATGCCCATCTTCGTGTGGGGCCTGCTGGCGGTGATGTTCTTCTCGGTGTACCTAGGCTGGACGCCGGTATCCGGCCGTATCGACCTGGCCTTTGACGTGGCGCCGCAAACCGGCTTCATGCTGATCGATGCCTGGCGTGCAGAGCTGGCCGACCCGGAGATCAACGCCGGTGCCTTCAAGGACGCGGTGATGCACCTGATTCTGCCCACCATCGTGCTGGGTACCATCCCGCTGGCTACCATCGCGCGGATGACGCGTTCGTCGATGCTGGAAGTGCTGCGCGAAGACTACGTACGTACCGCCCGCGCTAAAGGCCTGTCGCCGGCACGCGTGATCTTCATCCACACCCTGCGCAATGCGCTGATTCCGGTGCTGACCGTGATCGGCCTGCAGGTGGGCACGCTGATGGGGGGGGCGGTGCTGACCGAAACCATCTTCTCGTGGCCCGGTATCGGCAAGTGGTTGATCGAGGCCATCGGCCGCCGCGATTACCCGGTGGTGCAGAACGGCATCCTGATCGTGGCTACGCTGGTGATCCTCACCAACTTCATCGTCGACATCCTGTACGGCATCGCCAACCCGCGTATCCGTCACGCCAAATAAGCAGGTAGCACTATGGCTAATGTGAATGTTTCGCCGCAAGTGGCGGCCAACGAGGATCCGGCGCTGAGCTATCCGTCCCCGCTGAAAGAGTTCTGGCTGAGCTTCCGCCAGAACAAGGGCGCGGTAGCCGGGCTGGTGTTCATGACCATCGTGATCTTCTGTGCGCTGTTTGCGCCGCTGATCTCCCCGCACGACCCGCTGGAACAGTACCGCGACCACCTGCTGACGCCGCCGGCGTGGGTAGCCGGCGGTAGCGCACAGTTCCTGCTGGGCACCGACGAGCTGGGCCGCGACATCATGGCGCGCCTGTTCTACGGCGCGCAGATGTCGCTGCTGATCAGCCTGATCTCGGTGCTGCTGTCGCTGATTCCCGGCGTGGTGCTGGGCCTGTTGGCCGCGTTCTTTCCCAAGGTGATGGGCGGCCTGATCATGCGCCTGATGGACATCATGATGGCGCTGCCGTCGCTGCTGCTGGCCATCGCCATCATGGCCATTCTGGGGCCGGGCCTGGTGAATGCGATGATCGCCATCGCCGTGGTGGGCCTGCCGGGCTACGTGCGCCTGACGCGCGCCTCGGCCATGACCGAGCTGAACCGCGACTACGTGACCGCTGCACGTGTATCCGGCGCCGGCCTGCTGCGCCTGATGTTCGTGACCGTGCTGCCCAACTGCATGGCGCCGCTGATCGTGCACGCCACCATGAGCTTCTCGGCCGCCATTCTGGAAATCTCGGCCCTGGGCTTCCTGGGCATGGGCGTACAGCCGCCAACGCCGGAGTGGGGCACCATGCTGTCCGGCGCCCGCGATTACATGACCAGCGCCTGGTGGGTGGTGCTGATGCCTGGCCTCACCATCCTGCTGGCCGTGCTGTCGATCAACCTGATGGGTGATGGCCTGCGTGACGCGCTGGACCCGAAGATGAAGCGCGCTGCGTAAGGGGAAATCATGAGTCTGCTAGAAATCAAGAACCTGTCGGTCGAGTTCGGCAATGCGGCCAACCCGTTCCGCGCGGTGGAAGGCCTGGACCTCACCGTCAACCAGGGCGAGATCGTCGGCATCGTCGGCGAATCCGGCTCCGGCAAATCCGTCACCATGATGGCAATGATGGGCCTGCTGGAAGGGCAGGGCCGCATCGTGGCCGACAAGCTGCAATTCGACGGTAAAGACCTGCTCACCATCACGCCCAAGGCGCGTCGCCAGATCGTCGGCAAAGATATCGCCATGATCTTCCAGGACCCGATGACCTCGCTGAACCCCAGCTACACCGTGGGTTACCAGATCATGGAGGTACTGAAGGTGCACCAGGGCCTGCGCGGAGCCGAGCTGAAAGCGCGGGCGCTGGAGCTGATGGAACTGGTGGAGATTCCGGCGCCCAAGAGCCGGCTGGAAGCCTACCCGCACCAGCTGTCCGGCGGCATGAGCCAGCGCGTGATGATCGCCGTGGCACTGGCCTGTAACCCCAAGCTGCTGATCGCCGACGAACCCACCACCGCGCTGGACGTCACCATCCAGGCGCAGATCATGGACCTGCTGGTCAACCTGCAAAAAGAGCGCAATATGGCGCTGATCATGATCACCCACGATCTGGCCGTGATTGCCGAAGTGGCGCACCGCGTGGCGGTGATGTACGCCGGCCAGGTAGCCGAGGAGGGCGTGGTGCCGCAGCTGTTCCGTCAGCCGGTGCACCCGTACACCCAGGCGCTGCTGTCGTCCATTCCCGAGCACAGCAAAGGTGCGCACCGCTTGTCCACGCTGCCTGGTATTGTGCCCGGCCAGTACGACCGCCCGAAAGGCTGCCTGCTCAGCCCGCGCTGCCCGCACGTGCAGCAAGCCTGTCGTGACAGCCGCCCGTCCATTACCCCGCATCAGCACGGTGCCGTGCGCTGCTTCTACCCGCTGTTCGACAAGGAGGCCTCATGAGCCAGACCGTCATGCAGGCTCGCGATCTGACCCGTCACTACGAGGTGTCGCAGGGCTTTCTGAAACCCAAGGCCGTGGTGAAGGCGCTGAACGGCGTCTCGTTTGAACTGAAAGCCGGCAAGACGCTGGCTGTGGTGGGCGAATCCGGCTGCGGCAAGTCCACGCTGGCGCGCCAGCTGACGCTGATCGAAGCCCCCACCGCCGGTTCGCTGGTGCTGGACGGCGTCGATATCGCCAAGGCCAGCAAGGCCGAGCTGAAAGCGCTGCGCAGCAAGGTGCAGATGGTGTTCCAGAACCCGTACGCCTCGCTGAACCCGCGCCAGAAAATCGGCGACCAGCTGGGCGAGCCGCTGCTGATCAACACCACCCTCAGCGCCAAGGAACGCGAAGAAAAAGTGCGTGCCATGATGCAGCGCGTCGGCCTGCGCCCGGAGCACTACTACCGCTACCCGCACATGTTCTCCGGCGGCCAGCGCCAGCGTATTGCCATCGCGCGCGCCATGATGCTGCAGCCGCAAATCGTGGTGGCCGACGAGCCGACCTCGGCGCTGGACGTGTCGATCCAGGCGCAGGTGCTGAACCTGTTCATGGACCTGCAGGACGAGTTCCAGACCGCCTACGTGTTCATCTCTCACAACCTGGCGGTGGTGGAGCACGTGGCCGACGACCTGATGGTGATGTACCTGGGCCGCGCGGTGGAAGTGGGCACCAAGGAAGTGATCTACGACAAGCCGCTGCACCCGTACACGCAAGCGCTGCTGTCGGCTACGCCGTCGATTCACGAAGAAGACCGCCGCGTGAAGATCAAGATCCAGGGCGAGCTGCCCAGCCCGCTGAACCCGCCTACCGGCTGCGCCTTCCACAAGCGCTGCCCGTACGCCAGCGAGCGTTGCAGCAAGGACGTGCCCGAGCTGCGCACCGTACTGGGGCGTGAGGTGGCCTGCCACCACGCGGAAACCATCAACGCCTGATGCTGGCTGGTCTAAAATGCGCCGTAGTGGTGAAAAACACCGCTGCGGCGCTTTTTTCTGCACCGCAGCAATAAATGCCTTGTTTCACCGGCTTCAAGCAGGATACATTCCGCCATGCCTCATACCCACAAAGGAAAGCGCCAATTGAAGCGAGCTGTCTACGCCGGTAGTTTCGACCCGGTTACCAACGGTCATCTGTGGATGATCCGCGAAGCGGTCGAGCTGTTCGACGAACTGGTGGTCGCCATCGGCGTCAACCCGGAAAAGCGCTGTACCTTTTCGGTGGACGAGCGTCTGGACATGCTGCGTGCGGTGACGCGCGGTTTTTCCAAGCTGAAGGTAGAAGTGTTCGAAAACCAGTTTCTGGTGAACTACGCGCAAAGCATCGACGCCAACTACATCATTCGCGGCATCCGCACCGCCAGCGATTACGAGTACGAGCGCACCATGCGCTACATCAACTCCGACCTGCACGCCGACATCACCACCATCTTCCTGCTGCCGCCGCGCGAGTACGCCGAAGTGTCGTCCACCATGGTCAAAGGCCTGATGGGCCCCAACGGCTGGGAACAGATGATCCGCCAGTACGTGCCGGAGCCGGTGTACCGCAAGCTGGTAAACTACTACCAGCAACAAGGCTGAGGCCTGCGGCCAACCCTGGCCATTCCGTATTTTGTCGCGCCGGACACGCTCCGGCGCGCTGCATTTCAGAGAGGTAAAACATGGTAGACGTATCGGCCTTTGCCGGCCGCCTGGCCAAGAACTTCAAGCATTACAGCAAGTGGGCGCGTCGCAACGGCCTGGACGCCTGGCGCGTGTACGACCGCGACGTGCCGCAGTTTCCGCTGATCATCGACCTGTACGGCGAACGCATCCACCTGCAGGAATACGATACCGGCTGGCAGATCGAAGACGCCGACTACCAGGCGTGGATGGCCGCCGTACAGCAGGTGATCACCGAGGTTACCGGCGTGCCGCTGTGGCAGATCTCGCTGAAAACCCGCCGCCGCCAGAAAGGCGAAAACCAGTACGAGAAAACCGGCCGCGAAGGCGAAGACTTCATCGTGGAAGAACAAGGCCAGCGCTTCTGGGTCAACCTCGACGCCTACCTCGATACCGGCCTGTTTCTCGACCACCGCAATACCCGCCGCCGCGTGCGCGAAGAAGCCGCCGGCAAGCGTTTTCTGAACCTGTTTGCCTACACCGGCAGCTTTACCTGCTACGCCGCCAGCGGCGGTGCGGTATCCAGCGAGACGGTGGACCTGTCCAACACTTACCAGGCCTGGAGCCGCCGCAACTTCGAGCTCAACGGCCTGGACCTGGCCAAGCATGTGCTGATCCGCGACGACGTGTTCCAGTACCTGGAAGACGCCTGGGTAGCGGGCAAGCAGTTCGACCTGATCGTGATGGACCCGCCCAGCTTTTCCAACAGCAAGAAGATGATGGACGAGCTGGACGTGCAGCGCGACCAGCTGAAGCTGGTAGACGGCGCCATGCGCCTGCTGGCGCCAGACGGCGTGCTGTACTTCAGCAATAACCTGCGCAGCTTCACGCTGGACGAACGCCTGGTGGCCGATTACGCCGTGCGCGACATCAGCGCGCAATCGGTGCCGGAAGACTTCCGCAACAAGAAAATCCACCAGTGCTGGCGCATTACCCACCGCGCCTGACGCTACGCCTAGCTGTCGCGGTAAGGTTGGCCGCAGATGGACCGTTGCGGCCAACTTGATCGGAAGGACGCCGCTCGTAGGATGGGTGCAGCGCAGAGCAACCCATCGTTGTGCGTTGATGGATCGATGGGTGGCGGTGCCTACACCCATCCTACCCGTTGCGGCCAACCTGGCACGTTCATCGTCGCACCACAGCGCCCGCTATCACCTCGATAAAAAAATACCATCCCTTCGCGCTTGTATTCGGCGCCAAAGGTAGCCATCTTGCAGGCTATGGACGGCAGCGCCGTCGTTTAACCGATCAGGAAATCCTCATGAGCCATATCAACCTTACCGCCGATACCTTCAACGACTACGCCGAGCGTGAAGGCATCGTGATGCTGGACTTCTGGGCCGACTGGTGCGGCCCGTGCAAGATGTTCGGCCCGGTGTTCGAGGCGGCAGCGCAGAAGCACCCGGACATCGTGTTCGCCAAGATCGACACCGAAGCCGAGCGCGAACTGGCCGCGCATTTCCAGATCCGTTCCATCCCCACGCTGATGGCGCTGAAAGACGGCATCGTGGTGTTCCACCAGGCGGGCGCCATGATGGCCGGCCAGTTCGAGCAGCTGATCCAGGCCATCCGCGACCTGGACATGGACAAAGTGCGCGCCGAGATCGCCGCGCAGCAAGACTGAGCACCGGTGGCGGCGCGAACCTGCACCGCCGCAGCGGGTCTGAGCCTGATGCGGCCAACGTGGCGCCGTGTCAGCCAGACCCGAAATCAACAAGGACAGTCATATCATGAAGCGAACCCTGTTTGCCCTGCTGTGGGCGGCGCCGCTGGCGGCGGTGGCGGCCTGTCCGCCGTTGCTGAATCACCAGGTGCCGGCACTGATGGGCGGCAAGCTCAACCTGTGCGAGTACAGCGGCAAGGCGGTAGTGGTGGTGAATACCGCCAGCGAATGCGGCTTTACCCCGCAGTACAAGAGCCTGCAAAAGCTGTGGCAGGATTACCGCGCCAAAGGCCTGGTGGTGGTGGGCTTCCCCAGTGACGACTTCAACCAGGAGCTGGACAAAGATGCCGACGTGGCCAGCTTCTGCCAGAGCAATTACGGTGTCAGCTTTCCGATGTCCAGCCGGGTAAAAGTGCGCGGCAGCGACGCTCATCCGTTTTACCAAGCGCTGGCCGAGGCCAGCGGCACCACGCCGAAGTGGAATTTCTATAAATACGTGATTTCGGCCGACGGCACGACCGTCACCGCCTTCAGCTCCTTGACGCGGCCCGATTCGGCCGAGTTCCTGAAGGCCGTCGGCGCTGCCTTGCCGCGCTAGCGGTACAGGGCAGAAGCTGCCACAGTCAGCCAACTGTCATTTGCCTACCTGACCGGCGGTTCAGTACCATCTGAACTTGCCGGTTTTGCCATTGTCAGCCGGCTACCATCCTTACCATGCATTGCGGCGTCGTCGCACCCACATACCACCATGCTCAAGACTTTCCTGCCCCTGTCGGCACTGCTGTTGCTGGCCGCCTGTTCCACCGTGTCGCCACCGTCGGGTTCCTCCGCCAGCAGCAACGTGCGCTATCAGCAAGCCCGTTTCAGCGACCTGCCCGATTGGGGCAACAGCATGGCGTCCCAGAGCCTGGAAGGCCTGCGCATCAGCTGCCGTACCCTGCAGGGCCGCCCGGCGTGGAAAGACATCTGTGCCGAAGCCGCCAGCCTGGACGCGGCCAACCTGCCGGCGGTGACCCGCTTTTACGAAACCCGCTTTACGCCGTGGCAAATCAGCGAGCAGGGCAAGGACAGCGGCCTGATCACCGGTTACTTCGAGCCGCTGCTGGCTGGCGGCGTGCAACAGTCGGCGCAGACGCCGTACCCGGTATACGGCGTGCCGGCCGACTTGCGTGTGCTGGACGCCAGCGCAGCTCAGCTGGGTGCCGAGGTGGTGGTGGCCAAGCCCGCTGGCGGCAACCGCCTGCAAGTGGTGCCGGGCAAGACCCGCGCCGATGCCGGCGAGCTGCTGGTGTACCCGAAAGAATTCGTTATCGATAGCCGCACCCGCGCGCTGAAAGGCCGCATCGAGCAGGGCCGGCTGCGCCCGTACTACACCCGCGCCGAGATCAACGCCGGCAAGGGCGTCAACACCGCGCCGGTACTGGCTTGGGTGGAAAACGATACCGAGCTGTTCTTCCTGCAGGTGCAGGGCTCCGGCCGTATCCAGCTGGAAGACGGCCGCTATCTGCGGGCCGGTTACGCCGAGCAGAACGGCCATGGTTACAAGTCTATTGGCCGCTGGCTGGTGGATAACGGCCAGATGAAGCTGTCGGATGTGTCGATGCAAAGCATCAAGGAGTGGATCGCGGCCAACCCCGGGCGCAAGGACGAACTGTTCAACGCCAACCCCAGCTACGTGTTCTTCAAGACGCTGCCGGCCGACGACAACGGCCCGCTGGGCGCGCTGGGCGTGCCGCTGCTGGGCGGGTACAGCATTGCGGTCGACCCGCGCTACATCCCGCTGGGCGCGCCGGTGTACCTGTCTACTACCTGGCCGCTCGACGGCCCGGCCAAGCCGCTGAACCGCCTGGTGAACGCCCAGGACACCGGCGGCGCCATTCGTGGCGGCGTACGCGCCGACTTTTTCTTCGGCTTCGGCACCGAAGCCGGGCTGTACGCCGGCCGCATGAAACAAAGCGGCCGCTTGTGGCTGCTGTGGCCGCGTGGCCTGCAGCCGCAGGCTAACCCCTGATACCGATTGACTGATGCCGGCGCGGCACAGTTGGCCGCGCCAGACCAAGGACGAACCTGCCATGCATACATTGCATCGCGCCCCGCTGTGGATGGCCTTGCTGGCCGCGACCGCGCTGGGCACTACTGCCTGCAGCAACAAGAATGCTGACGCTGCCGCGTCGGCCAGCAGCCCGGCCGCCGCCGCGCCCAGCCGCGCCCTGGCGCCGGCGGACCTGCTGCTGACCAAGGTGAGCGCGGTGGCCGAGCTGCTGCCGTTCACCGCCACGCTGAACCCGCTCAACAGTGCCGAAGTGGCCGCCGAGGCCGAAGGCCGCGTGCTGGAGGTGCTGGTGCGCGAGGGCGAAACGGTACAGAAAGGCCAGTTGCTGGCGCGTATCGATGGCGAAGCTTTGCGCCAGAACGTGCTGGAAATGCAGGCTCAACTGGCTAATGACGAGGCACGGCTGAAGCTGGCCCGCCTCAAGCGCAACAAGCAGCGCGAGCTGTACCAGCAAGGCTTTATCTCCAAGCTGGCGTTCGATGAAATCGAAAACGACTACCAGATCCGCGAAGGCGAGTTGGCTGCCCGTCGCAGCCAGCTGGCCCGCGCCAGAAAGAGCCTGGGCGAAACCGAAGTGCGCGCGCCGATGGCCGGCACCGTGTACGCCCGCCGCACGCAGCCCGGCGAGCAGGCCAGCAAGAACCAGAAGCTGTTCGCCATTGCCGACCTGTCGGTACTGGAAGGCAGTGCCAGCATTCCGGCGCGGCTGGTGTCGCGTTTGCAGCCCGGCCAGCAGGCCCGTTTCCAGGTGGAAGGTCTGGATGGCGAGTTCCGTGGTGAACTGGTACGCGTTAATCCGGTAGCGGCTAGCGCAACCCGCACTTTCAATGCCTATATCCGGGTACCGAATGCCGACGGCCGCCTGAAAGCCGGCCAGTTTGCCAAGGGCGGCATCGTGCTACGCGAAGTGACCGACGCCATCGCCGTGCCGCAGGCCGCGGTGCAGCAGGCCGACAGCGCCAACCCGTGGCTGCTGCTGGTGCAGAACGGCAAGCTGGTGAAGCAGCCGGTGCAGGTGGTGCTGCGTTCCGATACCGACCGCCGCTTCGCGGTGCAGGGCGTGGCCGCCGGCCAGACCGTGTTGGCCGCGGCCTTGCTGGGCATGAAGCCGGGTGACGCTGTGACCCTGCCCAAGCCTTGAGGAGTAACCCGCTATGTGGCTGACCCGTGTCAGTGTGCAAAACCCGTACTTCGCCGCCGTACTGATGCTGTTGCTGACGGTGCTGGGCCTGTTTGCCTGGCGCAATCTGCCGGTGGAGGAGTTTCCCGATATCCGCTTCCCGGTGGCCGTGGTTTCCACCAGCTATCAGGGCGCGTCGCCCGAGGTGGTGGAAAGTGACGTCACCCGCCCCATCGAAGAAGCGGTGAATACCATCAACGGCGTCAAGCACATCCGCTCCTATTCGTTTGAAGGCAGCTCGGTGGTGGTGGTGGAGTTCGAACTGTCCACCGACGCCGCGCAGGGCTTGCAGGAAGTGCGCGACAAGGTGGGCGCGGTGCAGGGCAGCCTGCGGCGCGAGGTGGATACCCCCACCATTTCGCAGATGAACCCCAACGACGACCCGTTGATGTCGTACACGCTCAGCTCGGCGCAGAGCAGCCAGCGCGAGCTGTCCACCTGGGCCGACAACGTGCTGAAGAAGCGTTTGCAGACGGTGGCCGGCGTGGGCGAGGTGAAGCTGGTGGGTAGCAGCAAGCGCGAGGTGCGCGTCAATCTGGACCCGTACCGGCTGGAGGCGCTGGGGCTGTCGGTAAGCGAGGTATCGGACGCTATTGCGGCGGCCAACCGTGACTACCCGGCGGGCCAGGTCAGCACCCAGAGTAACGAACTGGCGGTGCGCGTGGCCGGCAAGCTCAAGACGATAGATGACTTCCGCAACCTGGTGATCGCCAGCCGCGACGGCCGCGACATCCGCCTGTCTGACCTGGCCACGGTAGAAGACAGTGAAGCTGAGCGCAACAGCGTGACGCTGATCGACGGCAAGCCGGGGGTGGGGCTGGACATCCGCGCCGCGCGTGGCGCCAATGTGGTGAAAGTGGCCGAGGGCGTCAAACGCATCATCGACGAATACCGCAGCCAGGCGCCGGCCGGCACCGAGTTGCGGCTCACCTACGACAAGTCGGAAGACGTGAAGGGTTCGCTGCACGAAGTACAAAAAACGCTGATCGAAGGCGCCGTGCTGACGGTGCTGATCGTGTTCCTGTTCCTGGGCAGCTGGCGCAGTACGGTGATTACCGGGCTGACGCTGCCGATTTCGATGATCGGCACCCTGTTTGCCATCCAGGCGATGGGCTTCACCCTCAACATGATGACGCTGATGGCACTGTCGCTGTCGGTGGGCCTGCTGATCGACGACGCCATCGTGGTGCGCGAGAACATCGTGCGCCACGCCAACCTGGGCAAGACCCACTTCCAGGCGGCGCTGGACGGCACCAACGAGATCGGCCTGGCGGTGCTGGCCACCACGCTGACCATCGTGGCGGTGTTCCTGCCGGTGGGCTTCATGGGCGGCATCATCGGCAAGTTCTTCCACCAGTTCGGCCTGGCGGTGACGGTGGCGGTACTGATCTCGCTGCTGGTGTCGTTTACGCTGGACCCGATGCTGTCGTCGATCTGGCACGACCCGCATCACCACGGCGACAAGCACCGCGGCCCGGTTGGCCGCCTGCTGGACTGGTTCGAGGCGTCGCTGGACCGGCTGGCCGAACGTTACGTGGGCGCCATCCGCTGGGCGCTGGGGCACCGCAAAACGGTGGTGGCCAGCGCACTGGCAATGACGGTGGGCAGCTTCATGCTGGTGCCGGTCATCGGTGGCGAATTCATGCCGGCGGCCGACAAGGGCGAGTTCCGGCTGACCTTCAAGACCGCGGCCGGCTCCTCGCTGGACTACACCGAGGCCAAGGCGCGCGAGGTGGAGGCCCGCATCCGTGCCGTGATGCCGGAAGTGAAAACCATCGACAGCAAGATCGGCGGCGGCAGCTTTGGCGCCGGTCGCAACGAGGCCCGGCTGAGCATCAACGTGGGCGACAAGCAGCAGCGCGAGCGCACGCTGTTCACGCTGATGCCGCTGGGCCGCCAGGCCGCATTGCAGGTAGCCGGCATCGAGGTGGACTCGGTGGAGGAAACCGGCCAGCACGGCCCGCCGGGCAAGCCGGTGAACCTGGGCGTGCGTGGCAGCGACTTGCAGCAGCTGCAGCAGGCGACCGACCAGCTGATGGCCGCGCTGCGCCAGGTGAAAGGCGTCAGCGACGTGGCGTCCAGCCTGAGCGACGCCGACCCGGCGCTGAACGTGCAGCTGCAACGCGATGCTGCGGCCAACCTGGGGGTGGACCTGTCCCGCGTTGGCACTACGCTGTCGGTGCTGCTGGGTGGCAGTACCGCCACCACCTGGGAGGCACCGGACGGCGAAAACTACAGCGTGCGGCTGCAGGTTCCGCGTGACGAACGCGCCGCCGAGCTGCTGGACGTGCTGACGGTACCGGGCAAGCGCGCCGACGGTGGCGAGGCGCAGATGGTGCCGCTGTCGCAGGTGGCGGCGATCAGCCCGGCCACCAGCCCGCGCCAGATCGAGCGCACCGACCTGATGCGCGAGATCAGCATTACCGCCAATATCAGCGGCCGCAGTTCGGGTGAGGTGTTTGCCGACGTGGACAAGCTACTGAAGCAGCTGAAGCTGCCGCCGGGTGTGGTGCTGTCGCAGCAGGGCGAGCGCCAGGACATGCAGGAGTCGCTGGGCTACGCGGTGCAGGCGCTGGCGATGGGGGTGATCTTCATCTACATGATTCTGGCAGCGCAGTTCCGCAGCTTCACCTTGCCGGTCACCATCATGGTGGCGCTGCCGCTGGCCTTTGTCGGCGTGTTTGTGGCGCTGTTGGCGTTCGGCTCCACGCTGAATATGTTCTCGGTGATCGGCATCATCATGCTGATGGGTCTGGCGTCGAAAAACGGCATTCTGCTGGTGGACTTCATCAACCAGAGCCGGCGCGAGGGCATGTCGCGGCTGGACGCCATCGTGGAGGCGGGCCGCGTGCGGCTCCGCCCGATCATGATGACCAGCCTGGCGATGATTTTCGGCATGCTGCCGCTGGCGCTGGCCAGCGGTGCGGGGTCGGAGACGCAGCGGCCGATGGCGCACGCCATCATCGGCGGCATGATTACCTCGACGGTGCTGACGCTGATCGTGGTGCCGGTGGTGTACACCTATATGGACGGGCTGCGCAGCCGTATCCGCCGCTTGCTGGCCAGGCTGAGCGGGCAGCAGGTAGCGCAGGCACAAGACTGAGAACGCAGGGTGCCCGCATGACACAAGGCCCGGCTGCTATCGCAGCCGGGCCTTGTGCTGTGTGCCTGCGGCCAACCCCTGCCGCCAGGGTGCTATCAGTCGTCTTCGGACGAATACTTGCTGGCGTTCTTCAGTAACTGTTGGGTTTGCGCCGGCGCCGACGTGCAGTAGCTGGCGCGGAAGATCTTGCCGTCGTCACCGCTTGGGCGCCACGGGCGGCCCACGGTCTGCACCTGGGTCACGCCAAAACGGGCCAGATCTTCCAGCGTGTAATCGAAACCGTGCGTGTCCGGGTGCGCCTCGCGCAAGGCTTCATGTTGGCCGCACACCGTCAGCAGCGGGTCGACACCGATCATGCGGAAGTAAGCCGCTTCGCGCTGCAGCATCCATTCGTGATCTTCCAGCGCCGCCAGTTTCTCGTCCGGCTTGGCGTAGAGCTTATCGATGCGCGCGTGCCAGTCCGGTTGCAGCATGCCGCCGTGCCACAACAGGCGGCTGTTGGGCAGCAGGAACTTGCGCTTGCCGGCAGGGAAAATGTAATTGGCACACGATGACGCGCACTCGCCAAAAATGCGCACGTCCAGCTGTTGCTTGTATACCAGGGTGCCCAGGCGGATGCCGTCGTACAGGCTGCCGCCCTGGCTGGAGATGTCCAGCGTGTCGGGTTTGGGGTTGGCCGCCTTGTACAGCGCCAGCGCCTCGTCGACGGTGGCCGCCTTGATCTTGCCGTTGTAGATCAGGCGTTTGCCGTCGGCAGACAGCTGCACGCGGGCGCGGTCGGCTTCTTCGCGGGCCTTGTTGCTGGCGCAGCCAGCCAAGCCAAACAGGATGATGAGGGAAAGCGGGAGAAGTGTCGGGTAGCGCATGAGCATGGCAATCAGTTTATTGCCATTTTGCGTGTAAAGCGCTGGCTTGCAAAGCCGGCCTGCTGGGCAGGCCGGCGACTGGGGCTTACTGTTTGACGTAGACCACTTGGGCTGGCATCGGGGCCGGGAAGTCCTGGCTGCCCAGCGTGTCGCGAATGGCCTTGTTGGTGTCGAAGTACACCTGCCAGTAGTGGTCGTTATGGCAGTACGGACGGACGGCCAGTACCGGGCCGACCAGGTTGAACTCGAGGATTTCCACCTCGACACCCGGATTGGCCAGCACATTGGGTACACCGCTGATGTGCGCCTTCAGTGCCGCCACGGCAGCCGGGAAGTCGGCGCTACCGGCCAGCTGGGCTTTCAGCTCCACGCGGCGATGCGGGTTACTGCTGTAGTTCTGGATGGTATCGGACAGGATTTTGCTGTTACCCACCATGGTCAGCACATTGTCCGGGGTATTCAGCGCGGTCGTGAACAGGCCGATCTCGCGCACGGTGCCGGTAACGCCGCCAGCGGTGACGAAATCGCCGGCTTTCATCGGGCGCAGCACGATCAGGAACACGCCGGCGGCAAAGTTGGACAGCAGGCCGGACCACGCCATGCCGATGGCCACGCCAGCCGCGGCAAACAGCGCGGCAAAGGTGGTGGTCTGGATACCGAAGTAGCCCAGAATGCCCACTACCAGCATGATGTTGAGGGTCACGTTGATGACGGTGCCCAGGTAACGCATGATGGTGGCGTCAACGTGCTGGCGGGCCAGTGCACGCTGTACCAGGTTACCGACCACGCCGATCAGCCAGCGGCCCAGTACCCAGAACAGGATGGCAGCCAGCAGCTTGCCCCCTACGTCAAGTGCGTAGGTGCCAAGGATCTGTTGCCACTGCGAAATGTCGCTCTGATTCATGTGCTACTCCTTTAAAGTCTATTTGACAGAATTTACAGCTGTTCCAGTTAAGCACACGGGTCCGGGGCTCACAAGCGGATTAACAATGGCAATAAATCACACCCGTTACCGCGCCGGCTTTTTGCCCACAGCGGGGCGACTTATGTCAAAGCACGGCAAGGAGCGGTCGCGTTATAATGCGGCCAACTTAGCAAACCCATTGACGCCGACATGACACAGCTCAAGAACGACACCTTCCTGCGCGCGCTGCTGAAGCAGCCGGTTGACTACACCCCGATCTGGATGATGCGCCAGGCTGGCCGCTACCTGCCGGAATACCGCGCCACGCGCGCCAAGGCGGGCAGCTTCATGGGCCTGTGTACCAGCCCGGATTACGCCACCGAAGTCACGCTGCAGCCGCTGGATCGCTTTCCGCTGGACGCGGCCATCCTGTTTTCCGACATCCTGACCGTACCCGACGCCATGGGCCTGGGGCTGTACTTTGCCGAAGGCGAAGGCCCCAAGTTTGAACGCACACTGCGTGACGAAGCCGCCATCCAGGCGCTGCAAGTGGCGCCGCTGGAAAAACTGCAGTACGTGTTTGACGCCGTCAGCAGCATCCGCCGCGCGCTGGATGGCCGCGTGCCGCTGATCGGTTTCTCCGGCAGCCCGTTCACGCTGGCCTGCTATATGATCGAAGGCGGTGGCTCGGCCGATTTCCGCCACGTCAAAGCTATGCTGTACGCCCGCCCCGAGCTGCTGCACCGCATCCTGCAGATCACCGCCCAATCGGTCACCGCCTACCTGAATGCGCAGATCGCTGCTGGCGCCCAGGCAGTGCAGATTTTCGATACCTGGGGCGGCGCGCTCAGCCATGCCGCTTACCGCGAGTTCTCGCTGGCTTATATGCAGCAGATCGTGGCCGGCCTCACCCGCGAGGTGGACGGCCGTCGCGTGCCGGTGATCGTGTTCACCAAGGGCGGTGGCCAGTGGCTGGAAGACATCGCTGCCATCGGCGCCGATTGCGTGGGCTTGGACTGGACCACCGACATCCGCCTGGCGCGTGCCCGCGTCGGCCAGCAGGTGGCGCTACAGGGTAACTTCGACCCCAACGCGCTGTTTGGCAGCCCGGCGTCGATCGAGGCGGAAGCCGGCCGCATTCTGGCCGCCTACGGCCACGGCAGCGGCCACGTATTCAACCTGGGCCACGGCATTTCGCAGTTTGCCGACCCGGCGCACGCCGGCGCCCTGGTCGAGGCGGTGCACCGCCTGTCGCGCCAATATCACGCTGCCTGAGCACGCGGTAACATGGCGGCCATCGCTTGCAGCGGTGGCCGTTTTTGTTTGTGAAGCGGAGCTTGCGCAAGGGGCTTGACAGTTTTCCATACAGGCGTTCCATGACTTATTCACACGCTCGATAAGTTTGTGAGCAATCTGTCAAGTGCTGGCGATAAAAAAATAGAATCAAAGATAAGTCATTGAATTTAAATGGTTTATTTTTTAGATTAATTTTTGTGCAATCCAATGGAAATGCCGGTTTGACGGCCTTGGCAGCCGCAAACCGACAGCTTGTTCACAAAGTTATCCACAGCAAATGTGCACAAATGGCGGCAAGCCAGCAACGGCGAGGCTTGGCGCGGAACAGGAGCCTTCTTGGCGCAGCAACAGATGATCAGCGTATGGCTGGATGTACCGATGCGTACCGCCTTCAGCTATCTGCACCCGCAGCCGCTGCCGGATGGCACCCGGGTACGGGTGGCGTTCGGCACGCGCGAGCTGTGTGGCGTGGTGGACAACAGCCAGCAGCCGCCGCAGGTAGCGCCGGACAAGCTGAAGCCCGTCCTGGCGGTACTGGCTGGCCCCACGCTGCCACCGTTGCTGTTGGAGCAGGTGGCGTTTGCCGCCCGCTACTACCTGCACCCGCCGGGGCAGGCGCTGTTTACCGCCTTGCCCACGGCGCTGCGCGAGCCGCGCGACGTGGCTGGGCAGGATCGCCACTGCTACGTGTTGAGCGAACAGGGCCGGCAGGCGCCGCCGCCGCCGCGCAGCAAGGTGAAGCTGCTGCTGTGGCACGCGCTGCAGCAGCCGCAGACGCGTGAGGCCTTGCGCCAGCTGCACGCGCAGGCACACCGCTATCTGGCTGACGGCTTGGCCAGCGGCGACATCGTGGCGCTGCCGTGGCAGGCGCCGCCGCTGCAGGTGTGCGACGCGCTGCCGCTCAACCCGGAGCAGGAAGCGGCGCGGGCTGCGGTTGCCGCCGCCCTGGGCGGCTATGCGGCCTTCCTGCTGCACGGCATTACCGGCAGCGGCAAGACCGAGGTGTATTTGCAGCTGATTGCCGAGGTGTTGGCCGCCGGCCGCCAGGTGCTGGTGATCATTCCCGAAATCAACCTCACACCGCAGCTGATCCACCGCTTTGCCTGCCGTTTCCCGGCCACGCTGATCGCCTGCCTGCACAGCGGCCTGTCCGATGGCGAGCGCCTGCAAGGCTGGCTGGACGCCGAAGCCGGCCGTGCCGGCATCGTCATCGGCACCCGCCTGGCGGTGTTCACGCCGCTGCCGCAGCTGGGGCTGGTGATTGTGGACGAGGAACACGATGGCTCGTTCAAACAGCAGGACGGCCTGCGCTACCACGCGCGCGACCTGGCCGTATGGCGCGCCCACCGCCAGCAGGTGCCGGTACTGCTGGGCAGCGCCACGCCCAGCCTGGAAACCGTCGCCAACGCCGAGGCTGGCCGTTACCGCAAGCTGGTGCTGGCCAGCCGCGCCCACGACGGCGCCACCTTGCCGCAGATCGGCTTGCTGGACGTGCGCCGTCAGCGCCTGGACGACGGCCTCGCCCCCGAGGTGGTGGCCGCGCTACGGCGCCGGCTGGCCCGGCGCGAGATGAGCCTGGTGTTCATCAACCGCCGCGGCTACGCGCCGGTGCTGGCCTGCACCGATTGCGGCTGGACCTCCGCCTGCCGCCATTGCAGCGCGCGCATGGTGCTGCACCTGAGCGCCCGCCAGCTGCGCTGCCACCATTGCGGCGCGGTACAACGCATTCCGGTGCAGTGCCCCGATTGCGGCAACCCCGACATCAAGCCGCTGGGCGAGGGAACACAGCGACTGGAGGCGGCGTTGCAGCGGCTGCTGCCCGAGGCGCGCATCCTGCGCATCGACCGTGACAGCACCAGCACCAAGGCAGCGTGGGACGGCATTTACCAGCGCGTGCACGCCGGCGAGGTGGATATCCTGGTCGGTACCCAGATGCTGGCCAAGGGGCACGATTTTGGCGCGCTGTCGCTGGTGGTGGTACTGGGCAGCGACGGCGCCTTGTACTCGGCCGACTTCCGCGCCGGCGAGCGGCTGTTTGCCCAGCTGATGCAGGTGGCGGGCCGCGCCGGCCGTGCCGGCGTAGCCGGGCAGGTGGTGATCCAGACACAATGGCCGGAGCATCCGCTCTACTTGGCGCTGCAGCAGCACGATTTTGATGGTTATGCGGCCAACCTGCTGGCCGAGCGCCGCGAGGCCGGCTTTCCGCCGGCGGCGTACCAAGTGGTGCTACGCGCCGACGCGCCGGCCTACGCCGACGCCGAGCTGTTCCTGCAACACGCCATGCTGGCGCTGGGCACGCCGCCGGAAGGCGTTAGCCTGTTCGGGCCGGCACCGGCGCTGATGGCGCGGTTGGCCGGGCGCGAGCGTGCGCAGCTTACTATCGAAGCCGTACAACGCGTTATGCTGCACGGCTGGCTGCGCAGCATGCTGCCGCAAATCGAGGCGCTGGCGCGCAAGGCGCCGCGCCAGTTACGTTGGTCGCTGGATGTCGACCCCCTGGAGTAAGACGTGAAAACACTGTTTGCCAGCCTGCTGGCGCTCTGCTGCGGCGTGGCCGCGGCGGCAGCGCCTGCCGGCTTCCGCCCCGACGAAATTGCGCTGTGGGCCGCCCCGGTCGAGCAAGACGCTGTCTTTGACGCCTGGCGCGCCGAGGTGCCGGTGAACCCGGCTTCCACCATGAAGCTGCTGACCAGCTGGGCCGCACTGAACCGCTTGGGCCCCGGCTACCGCTGGAAGACCGAGTTCCGCACCAGCGCGCCGCTGGAAAACGGCGTGCTGCGCGGCGACCTGTACTGGGTAGGCAGCGGCGACCCGCGCCTCGATACCCCGCGCCTGGCCGAAATGCTGCGCCAGCTCCGCCTGCGCGGCGTACAGCGCATCGACGGCCGCCTGCTGCTGGACAAGCACGCCTACAGCAATGCCGGCACTGCCGACGGCTTTGCCGGCGACGCCGACCGCGTGTTTACCGTGCCGCCCGACACCCACCTGCTCAACCTCAAGGTGGCGTGGTTGCGTTACAGCTTTGATGCCGGTCGCCCAAGCGTGCAGCTGGACCCGCCGCTGCCGGGCCTGCAACTGGACAACCAGCTGCAAACCGGCACTGCCGGCAGCTGTGGCGACGTGCGTCAGCACGTGAAAGCCGACATCGACGGTAACCGCATCCGCGTTAGCGGCAAGCTGCCGCCTGCCTGCGATGGCGCGGCCAACTATGTGAACGTCCTGTCGGTTAATGATTTTGCGGTGCAGAGCTTCAGCGCGTTGTGGCAGGGGCTGGGCGGGCAGGGACCGCAAGCCGCCGGCGTGGCCGCTGCGCCTGCCGACAGCCGTTTGCTGCTGCAGGCCGATTCCGACCCGCTGCTGGCCATCCTTGGCGACGTCAACAAGTTCAGCAACAACACCATGGCGCGCAGCGTGCTGCTGGCGCTGGGTATGCAGTATCCGCAACGCGGCGATACGCTGCAGGACGGCGTTGCCCAGGTGCGTGCCCTGCTGCAGGAAAAACAGCTGGCCGCCGATAGCCTGGTACTGGAAAACGGCGCTGGCCTGTCGCGGCGCGAGCGTATCAGCCCGCGGTTGCTGGGCGAGGTGCTGCGCGACGCGGCGCGTGGCCCGTACGGCCCGGAGCTGGCCGCCACGCTGCCGTTGGCTGGCGAGGACGGTACGCTGCGCAAGCGCTTGGGCAGCTTTGCCGGTGGCCTGCGCCTGAAGACCGGCACACTGGACGATACCCGCGCGCTGGCCGGTTACTGGCAGGCGCCGGGCGGGCAGCGGCTGGTGATCGTGGCGGTGGTCAACTCGCCGCGCGCGGCCAACCTTACCCCGGCGCTGGACGCCGCTGTCAGCGACGTGATCCGCCGTTACCAGGCCACCTTGCCGCCGCTGCGGTGAGCGGTGGCTAAGCGCCAGCCGGCGCGCTTATAATCGTGCCATCACCGCTAGGGAAAGCCAGATGAAACCCGTTACCATGTACACCACGGCCGTATGCCCTTACTGCATCCGCGCCAAGCAACTGCTGGCCAGCAAAGGCGTGGCCCAGATCAATGAAATCCGTATCGACCTGGACCCGGCCGAGCGCGAGAAGATGATGAGCATCACCGGCCGCCGCACCGTGCCGCAGATCTTCATCGGCGACACCCATGTCGGCGGCTGTGACGATCTGGTGGCGCTGAACGGCGCCGGCAAGCTGGACGTGCTGCTGGCAGATTGATCTGCATCTCGTCGCTGTCATGCAATCGTGCGATGATGACAGCTGATACCAACCCCGCACCGCACCGGTGCCATAGAGACGTGAACCATGAGCGAACAACAAGAGCTGCAACCGGTATTCTCCATCGAAAAAATCTACGTGAAAGATCTGTCGCTGGAGATCCCGAACGCCCCCGCCATCTTCCTGGAGCAGGAACAGCCGGAAATCGACATGCAGCTGGCTAACGGCGCGCAGCAGCTGGAAGAAGGCTTCTTCGAGTCTTCGATGACCATCACCGTTACCGCCAAAGTCGGCGACAAGACCATGTTCCTGTGCGAAGTCACCCAGGCCGGCATTTTCCAGATACGTAACCTGCCGGCAGAAGACATCGACCCGATCCTGGGCGTGGCTTGCCCGAACATCCTGTTCCCGTACGCCCGCGAAACCGTGTCCAACCTGGTTGGCCGCGCCGGTTTCCCGCCGGTCTTGCTGTCGCCGATCAACTTCGAAGCCCTGTACATGCAGCAACGCGCTGAGCAGGCCGAAGCCGGCAACGCCTGAACCCTATGAAGCGACACGCATTGCTTGCAGCCGTGCTGGCCCTGGTGGCCGGTACGGCTTTTGCACTGGAATTCCGCTCGGTGAAAGAAACCGGCGTCGCCCTGTATGACGCGCCCAACCTGTCGGCCCAGAAACTGTTTGTGGTGAGCCGCTACTTTCCGGTAGAGGTGCTGGCCACGCAGAAAGACTGGTCGCGGGTACGCGACGCTACCGGCGGTATTGCCTGGATTCCTTCTGCCGCGCTGTCTACCCGCCGTACCGTACTGGTAACGGCCGACAAGCTGGCCGTGCGCGAAAGCGCCGACGACAAGGCCCGCGTGCTGTTCTGGGCCGAAAAAGACCTGGTGCTGGACATGGTGGAAGCGCCGCAAAGCAGCTGGGTCAAGCTCAAGCACCGCGACGGCAGCAGCGGTTACGCCCGCATCAATGGCCTGTGGGGCCTGTAAGAGAGGCGTCATGAAGATTACCGTTCTGGGCGCCGGCGCCTGGGGTACCGCGCTGGCGATGGCCTTCAGCCGCCAGCACCACGTCACGCTGTGGGGCCGCGACGCCGCACAAATGATCGACATGCAGGCCAGCCGGCTCAATCGCCGCTACCTGCCCGATTGCCCCTTCCCCGACAACCTGCACCTGTCGGCCGACCTGTCCGAGGCGGTGATGGGCGTCGAGCTGGTGCTGGTGGTGACGCCGATTGCCGGCCTGCGCCCCAGCCTCAAGGAACTGTCACGGCTGAAGGTGGACGCGCCTATCCTGTGGGCGTGCAAGGGCTTCGAAGCCGGCTCCAGCCTGTTGCCGCACCAGGTGGTTGCCGAAGAGTTTCCGGCACTGAAAACCATCGGCGTGTTGTCCGGCCCCAGCTTCGCCAAGGAAGTGGCGCTGGGCCTGCCGGCGGCGGTGACGCTGGCTTCGGAAAACTATGCCTTTGCCCGTGATTTCGCCCGCGAGCTGCACAGCCCGCTGCTGCGCATCTACGCCAATGACGATCTGGTCGGCGTGGAGGTAGGCGGCGCGGTCAAGAACGTGATGGCCATTGCTACCGGCGTGGCCGACGGCCTGGGCTTCGGCATGAACGCCCGGGCGGCGCTGATTACCCGTGGCCTGGCAGAAATCACCCGTCTGGCGGTGGCGCTGGGTGGCAGCCAGCAGAGCATGCTGGGTTTGTCCGGCGTGGGCGATTTGCTGCTGACCTGCACCGGGGCGCTGTCGCGCAACCGTCAGGTGGGCCTCAAGCTGGCCGAAGGCAAGTCGCTGGAGACCATCCTGCAGGAGCTGGGCCACGTGGCCGAAGGCGTGCCGACGGCGCGCGAGGTATTGCGCATGGCCGAGCGCCTGGAGGTAGACATGCCGATCACGGCGGCAGTTTGCGAGCTGCTCTATCATCAGGCCAAGCCGCAAAGCGTGGTAGAGCGTCTGCTGGGACGCACGCCGAAACCGGAGTTCGGCACGCCCTGAGTGCCGCCTGCCGTACACCGAGCACCCCCTTTCCCAGGAAAGGGGGTGTTTTTTTGTGCCGGGCTAGCCGGCGTCGGTGTCAGCCGGGGCGGGCGGCGGGTTGAATACGGCATCCAGTTTCTCGCGCAGGCGCGGCAGGTCGAAGCCTTGATCGTCGGCTTCCAGACGCTGGGCAAAGTGGATGTGATCCTGCTCGTCCACCAGCCACAGCGCAGGGCAGGTGACGCCGGCCAGCGGAATATCCTGCAGCAGGACGCCAAAGTGCTTGTGGAAGTCGCGGCCGCGCAGCGTGGACAGCAGCACCACGTGCGGCAGGCCGTGCTCGCGGCGGGCGCGGGCCAGACTGAACGGGGAGTCCACCGTGATCACGATGAACTGCAGCAGTGGCCACGCTTCCAGCGCGCGGCGCAGGTCTTGCAGCAGGGTGAGGCCGGCTTGCTCGGCGTCGATGGACAGCAAGGTGACCACCAGCTTGACGCGGCCAAGGTAGCGCTCCAGCGAGACGTCGCGTAGCTGTTCGTCCACCAGCATGAAGCTGGGCAGCGTGTGGCCGGCTTCGGGGAAATTGCCGCTGACCTCGAGGGCTTCTTCCTGATAGGTAAAGGGGTGTAGTGCCATGTCTTCCTCCGTTTGTGATACCACTGTGGCTTATCGCGGAGGAAATGCAAGTGTGCAGCGCAGCAGGCCAGGGTTGGCCGCCGCGCTGGCAGACGGGTATTACGGGTAGTAGAAGTGCAGGCTGTAGCCCAGCGCCTTGCCTTGCGCCATGGCCATGCGCAGCTGGATCTTCAGCTCGCTGTTGCTGTTGAACTGGCCCAGTTTGTAATCGCTGGCGCTCAGGTATTCTTGCGGCTGAAACGCCTTGCGTACTACCACCTTGTCTTCGGCATCTTTCAGCGTCAGCTCCATTACCGGAAAGGCTTGCGGGTATTTGGCCAGGTTCTTCAGCGTGGCATTCAGCTGGATCAGGTGGTCGTTTTGCGGTACGAACGACAGCTCGGACCATTCGGTACGGATCAGTTGGCGATCGGTCGGCAGCGGCACGCTGCAGCCCAGGCTGGCGCACAGGCTTTCGAAGGCCGGGCGCAGTTCGGGCACTTCAGCGCCGACGCGGGTGCGGTTGATAAACAACAACTGGCCCAGCAAGGCAACCGCCAGCAAGGTACCCAGCACCGCATACAGCCCGGTTTTCACCATGCTGCCAGTGCTGGCGGCCGGCACGGCTTCGTCGTGTTCGGCTTCGGCTTCCGTTTCGGCCACGAAGGCGGGCGCGGCGGGCGGCGGCTCATCAAAATCGGGGGTGCTCAGCGCCGGTTCCTGGCGACGGCTGGTGTCTGGTGCCGGGGCCGCTTCCGTGTCGTCGTCTTCCGGCTGTACGTAGGCAGACAGCTTGCGGTTATTGCCGCTGCTGGCAGGGCTACGCAGCGCTTCGGCCAGCGCCTGCTGGAAGGCGTCCATTTCCGGTTGGCTGCTGCTGGCGGCTTCGGCCTCAGCCTGTGCGGCAGCGGCGCGGAAGTCGGACACGATAGGCTGGCTGGGTGGTTGCGGCGCAGGCGTGGCGCGCTGGCGCTCCATCAGGTCGAAGTCGGGCAGGTCGAAGTCGGTGTCGGGCAGCGGGCTGTCGGGCAGGATGTCGTCGAACGGGCTGGGTGTAGGCTGGCGCTGCGGCGCGGGCGGCGGCGCAGGGTTGGCCGCAGGGGCGAGTTCGAAATCGGGCAGTTCCAGCTCGAAGTCGTCGTCTTCGGCCGGACGCGGGGCAGGGGCCACCGGTGCGGGTGTGGCTTGCTGTACCGGCGGCGGTGTCAGTGCCGCGTCGGCGGCACTGTCGAAATGACTGGGCGCATGAAAAACATGGCTACAGCGCCCGCAGCGTACCATGCCGCCGGCGAGGGCGAGATGGGCGTCAGAGACTTTGAACTTGGTCTGGCAGCTGGGGCACTGTGTGGTGTAGCTCATGGTTTACGGGCGCTTGGTTCCGGATAGTCGGGTCCAGCCCTCGTCGAACACGGCGGCGTCCATATCGAACCATTTGGCGTAAATGGCGGACAGTTCTTCGGCCTGCTCGGCAAGAATGCCGGAAAGCACGATTTTACCACCGGTTTTCACGTGGCTTGCCAGCAATTCGCCCAGCATGCGCAGCGGGTTGGCCAGGATGTTGGCGACTACCACGTCGTACTGGCCGGCTTTCAGCGTGTCCGGCAGGCCGAACTCGGCGCTGACGCCGTTTTGTTGCGCGTTATCCAGGCTGGCACGTACCGCCTGGGCATCGATGTCGATACCACGGGTGGGGCCGGCGCCCAGTTTCAGCGCGGCGATGGCCAGGATGCCGGAACCGCAACCGTAGTCCAGCACCGTTTCGCCACCGCGGATTTCCTGATCCAGCCATTGCAGGCACAGGCGGGTGGTGGGGTGGCTGCCTGTCCCGAAGGCCAGGCCCGGGTCCAGTTGCAGGTTGATGGCGTCCGGGTCCGGCGACTCGTGCCAGGTGGGGGTAATCCACAGGCGGTCGGAGATGCGGATCGGGTCGAACTGGCTTTGCGTCAGGCGCACCCAGTCCTGCTCTTCCACGCGGCCAACGGTGTAGCTGGGCACGTCGATGCGGCACTGGTTGGCCGCGGCCACGATCAGCAGGTCCACGTCGGCATCTTCGGCAAACAGGGTGTTGATCAGGCTGTGCTGCCACAGCTGGTCTACGGGCTCACCCGGCTCGCCGAAGATCGGCTGCTCGTCATCGGTACCCGCCAGCGCATCTTCGATGGTGGCGGACAGGGCGCCAACGTCCATCAGGACGTCGGCCAGTTTCTCGGCCACGGCCGAGTCTGCTTGAATGGTGGCTTGCAGCCATGCCATGGAATTAACTGCCTTTCTTCAGCTGCGCCAGACGCTCTTCCAGGTAATGGATACTGGTGCCGCCTTGGCGGAAGGCACTATCCAGGAAGAGTTCCTGATGCAGCGGGATATTGGTTTTGATGCCGGTGATGGCCATTTCGGACAGCGCCACGCGCATGCGCGCCATCGCCTGTTCGCGGGTATCACCATAAGCGATCAGTTTACCAATCATCGAGTCGTAGTGGGGCGGAACCGTGTAACCCTGGTAGATGTGCGAGTCGATGCGGATGCCAGGGCCACCGGCCGGGTGGTAGCTCTCGATCTTGCCCGGCGACGGGATGAAGGTGAACGGGTCTTCCGCGTTGATGCGGCACTCCATCGCGTGGCCCTTGAACACGATCTGGTCCTGGGTGAAGCGCAGTTTTTCGCCGTAAGCGATGCGGATCTGCTCCTGCACGATGTCGATGCCGGTAATCAGCTCGGAAACCGGGTGTTCCACCTGCACGCGGGTGTTCATCTCGATGAAGTAGAACTCGCCGTTTTCGTACAGGAATTCAAAAGTACCGGCGCCGCGGTAGCCGATGCGGCGGCAGGCTTCGGCGCAGGCCTCGCCGATGCGCTGGCGCTGTTCGGCGGTAATGCCCGGTGCCGGCGCTTCTTCGATGATCTTCTGGTGACGGCGCTGCATCGAGCAATCGCGCTCGCCCAGGAACACGGCGTTGCCGTGCTGGTCGGCCAGCACCTGGATCTCGATGTGGCGCGGCTGTTCCAGGAATTTTTCCATGTACACGGTGGGGTTGCCAAAGGCAGCGCCGGCTTCGGTACGGGTCATGTTCACTGAGTTGATCAGCGCCGCTTCGGTGTGTACCACGCGCATGCCGCGACCGCCGCCACCACCGGCAGCCTTGATGATCACCGGGAAGCCGATCTTGCGGGCAATCTTGGTGATTTCCACCGGGTCGTCCGGCAGCGCGCCGGCAACGCCAGGCACGGTCGGCACGCCGGCTTCGATCATGGCCTGCTTGGCGGACACCTTGTCACCCATCAGGCGGATGGTTTCGGCGCGCGGGCCGATGAAGGCAAAGCCGGATTGCTCCACGCGCTCGGCGAAGTCGGCGTTTTCCGACAGGAAGCCGTAACCCGGGTGGATGGCCTGGGCGTCGGTTACTTCGGCGGCGGCAATCAGCGCCGGTACATTCAGGTAGCTCTGGGCAGAGGATGCCGGGCCGATGCACACCGATTCGTCGGCCAGCTTCACGTACTTGGCTTCGCGGTCGGCTTCGGAATGCACCACCACGGTCTTGATGCCCATCTCGCGGCAGGCACGCTGGATACGCAGGGCAATTTCACCACGGTTGGCGATCAGGATCTTTTCAAACATGTCGGTATCTCCGCAGCCCGGTGGCCTCGCTTGGGCACCGGGCCGGGCTGTAGGCAGCCCTTTTAATCACGTAATCACGCGAAAACGACAGGGCACGCTGGCGTGCCCTGTCATTTGGAATTCACGGCAGATCGCTGCTGTTATTCGATGATGAACAGCGGCTCGCCGAATTCAACCGGCTGGCCTTCCTCGATCAGCACGGCTTTCACCACACCGGCGCGCTCGGCTTCGATTTCGTTCATCAGCTTCATCGCTTCGATGATGCACAGGGTGTCGCCCACGTTCACTTGCTGGCCCACTTCCACGAACGGCTTGGCGTCCGGGCTCGGGCGGCGGTAGAAGGTACCAACCATCGGCGATTTCACGGCATTGGCGCTGTCGGCAGCCGGGGCAGCGGCCGGGGCGGCGGCAACCGGTGCGGCAGCCGGGGCCGCAGCCATCGGCGCGGCGTGCGGCAGCTGAACGTGCATCGGCTGGGCAAAGTTGACGGCAGCGTTGGCGGATACGCGGGTAATGCGGACTTTTTCTTCGCCTTCGGTCACTTCGAGTTCAGCAATGCCGGATTCCTCGACGAGATCGATCAGCTTCTTCAGTTTGCGCAGGTCCATGGTATTCCTTCGGTAGTATTCGGGTGTTTAAGCCACTGTGGCCAGGCGTTTCATCGCATGGGACAGGGCCATGGCGTAGCCATCGGCGCCCAGGCCGCAAATGACGCCGACCGCCAGGTCCGAAAAATAGGAGTGGTGGCGGAAGGGTTCGCGGGCGTGGACGTTGGACAGATGTACTTCGATATAAGGCAGCTTCACGCCGGCCAGTGCGTCGCGCAGCGCCACGCTGGTATGGGTAAAGGCCGCCGGGTTGATGATGACAAAAGCCGTGCCGTCGGTGAGGCAAGCGTGTACGCGGTCGATCAGGACATGCTCGGCATTGCTTTGCAATATGTCCAGCTCGAAACCGGCGTCAGTGGCTTGTGCACGCAGGCGCTGGTTGATGTCGTCCAGGGTGTCCCGGCCGTAGTGCTGTGGCTCGCGCAGTCCGAGTAGGTTCAGATTGGGGCCGTGCAGCACGAGGATTTTTCGGGTCAAGGTGGTGGTCCCTGTTTTGATATGGGCGCGAGTTTGCAGTAATTGCCGGCAAGTTGTCCAGCAATTGCCGCATTTCAAACGCATGTTTAAGTTGCAGAGTTGTTGGTAAAATGTTGCTGCTTCGAGTGAAAGCACTAACAAATCGGCCCGCTGTCACGCGGCTGAAACTGTAGCGTGGCCAGTTTTTGGCTTGTTGATCTGGCACAAGCAAGCTGCATACCGGGAACGCTGCCACGGGAAGTCGCTCGAAAGGTATAATCCCGCAGTTTTCCAGAAGATAGCCGCACCATGCACGTATCCGATTTCGACTACCACCTGCCCGAGCACCTGATCGCCCAGCACCCGCCCGCCGTGCGCGGCAGCAGCCGCCTGCTGCTGGTAGCAGGAGACACGCTGCGCGACGCGCAGTTCGACGATTTTGCCGACGCCCTGCAAGCCGGCGACGTGATGGTGTTCAACGACACCCGCGTCATCAAGGCACGGCTGTTTGGCGAGAAAGCCAGCGGCGGCAAGGTGGAGGCGCTGGTTGAGCGCGTGCTGAACGAGCATGAAGTGCTGGCCCATGTGCGCGCCAGCAAGTCGCCGAAGCCGGGCAGCCGCATTGTGTTTGCCGAGCGCTGGGAAGCCGAAATGGTTGGCCGCGACCACGCGCTGTTCCATTTGCGCTTTCTGGACGAGGCCAACGTGTTCGATATCCTGGACGCTTCCGGCAAGCTGCCGCTACCACCGTATATCGAACGCGATACCGACGCCGACGACGACGAGCGCTACCAGACCGTGTATGCACGGGAAAAGGGCGCGGTGGCCGCGCCGACGGCCGGCCTGCACTTTACCGATGCCATGCTGCAGCGCCTGCGCGACAAGGGCGTGCAGCTGTGCAACGTGACGTTGCACGTGGGTGCCGGTACCTTCCAGCCGGTGCGCGTGGACAACATCGCCGAACACAAGATGCACAGCGAAATCTACGACGTGCCGCAAGCCACCGTGGACGCCATCCACGCCGCGCACGCCGCCGGCCGCCAGGTGCTGGCGGTGGGCACCACCAGCATGCGCGCGCTGGAGTCTGCCGCACGCGGCGACGGCGTGCTGAAGGCGGGCCGCGGCGAGACCGACATCTTCATTACCCCGGGTTACCGCTTCAACGTGGTAGACCGGCTGCTGACCAACTTCCACCTGCCCAAATCCACGCTGCTGATGCTGGTGTCGGCGTTTGCCGGCTACCCGGAAATGCGCGCCGCCTACGCGCACGCCGTGGCGCAGGAATACCGTTTCTTCAGCTATGGCGACGCCATGCTGCTGACGCGCAAGGACTGACACCATGAGCGGACTCTCCCACGATAGCGCCCTGCCGGAAGACATCATCCTGCACGCCGTGTCGCGGCAACTGGAAATCGGCTTCGACGACGGCGCCCGTTTCACGCTGGACGCCGAATACCTGCGCGTGCATTCGCCGTCGGCCGAAGTGCGCGGCCACGGCGTGGGCAACGAGGTGCTGCAGACCGGCAAGAAGCAGGTAGCCATCACCGCGCTGGAGCCGGTGGGCCACTACGCGCTGAAAATCGTGTTCGACGACGGCCACGACAGCGGCCTCTATAGCTGGGCTTACTTATACGAGCTGGGCGCCAAGCGCGACCAGTACTGGCAGGATTATCTGAATCGCCTCGCCGCCGCTGGCGCGAGCAGGGAGTAAACATGGACAACCAGACGCATTTTGGCTTTAAAACCGTCGATGAAAGCGAAAAAGCCGGCAAGGTGGCCGAGGTGTTCCACTCGGTGGCGCAGAAGTACGACGTGATGAACGACCTGATGTCGGGCGGCCTGCACCGCGTGTGGAAGCACTTCACCCTCACCACTTCCGGCGTGCGTGCCGGCGACAAGGTGCTGGACATCGCCGGCGGTACCGGCGACCTGGCGCGTGGCTGGGCCAAGCGCGTGGGCAAGAGCGGTGAAGTGTGGCTTACCGACATCAACAGCTCGATGCTGACCGTTGGCCGCGACCGCCTGCTGGACGAAGGCCTGATCCTGCCGGTATCGCTGGCCGACGCCGAAAAGCTGCCGTTCCCCGACAACTACTTCAACGCGGTGTCGGTGGCCTTCGGCCTGCGCAACATGACGCATAAAGATGCCGCGCTGAAAGAGATGTTCCGCGTGCTGAAGCCGGGCGGCAAACTGTTCGTGCTGGAGTTTTCCAAGGTCTGGAAGCCGCTGTCGCCGTTCTACGATTTCTACTCGTTCAAGGCGCTGCCGGTGATGGGCAAGCTGGTGGCCAATGACGCCGACAGCTACCAGTACCTGGCCGAGTCCATCCGCATGCACCCGGATCAGGAAACCCTGAAGCAGATGATGCTGGACGCCGGCTTTGGCCGCGTCGATTACCACAACATGACCGGTGGCGTGGTGGCGCTGCACAAGGGCGTGAAGTTCTGATGGACGACGCCATTGCCGCCCGCCTGGCCGAACTGGGCATCACGGCGGCAAGGTTGGCCGCACGCGGCCTGCAACCGTACGCAGAAGCCGCCGCCGGGCAGCTGGTGCTGGCCGACGTTAACGACGCCGGGCGCGAGTTCCACCTGCTGCCCGGTGCCGCTGCCGCGTGGCAGGCCATGCGCGATGCCGCCGCTGCCGATGGTGTGACGCTGTTTCTGGTGTCCGCCTTCCGCAGCGTGGCGCGGCAGCACGAGATCGTGGCCGCCAAACTGGCGCGTGGCCAGAGCCTGGACACCATTCTGGCCGTGAGCGCCGCCCCCGGCTTCAGCGAGCACCATACCGGCCGTGCCATCGATATCGGCACCCCCGGTTCGCCGGTGCTGGAACAACACTTTGAAACCACCCCGGCCTTTGCCTGGCTGCAGCAACGTGCGGCCAACCATGGCTTTGCCATGAGCTTTGGCCCGGACAACGCCAGCGGCTACTTGTACGAGCCCTGGCACTGGTGCTGGCAAGACCCTGCCGCCCAGCCCACATCGAAAGGACTAACCGCATGAAACACCTCTCCAAACTCGGCATCGTGACCGTGGTTTCCGCTGCCCTGCTGGCCAGTGGTTGCGCCTCGGTAGACCTCGACCAATACACCAACACCCAGAAGGGTGCCGTGCTGGGCACTATCGGTGGCGCCGTACTGGGCGCAGCGGTAGCCGGCAAGGGCAACCGCAATAAGGGTGCCGTGATCGGCGCTATCGGCGGCGGCCTGGCCGGTGCCGGCGTGGGCGCGTACATGGACAAGCAGGCGCAGGACTTCGAAAAGCAGCTGGCCCCGCAAATCCAGTCTGGCGCCATCGAACTGAAGAAAAACGCCGACCACAGCCTGACCGTTACCATGACCTCGGCCACCGCGTTTGACAGCAACTCGGCCAGCCTGAAGCAAGCCTTCCTGCCGACGCTGGCCACCATCGGCAGCATCGTCAAGCGCTACGGCAAGACCACGCTGGATATCGAAGGCCATACCGACGCCAGTGGTAACGACAAGATCAACCAGCCGCTGTCCGAACAGCGCGCTGCCGCAGTAGAACGCCAGTTGGCCAGCCTGGGCGTACAGCCGGAGCGCATGAGCGCCGCCGGTTACGGCGCCAGCCGCCCGCGTGCCGACAACAAGACCGAAGCCGGCAAGCAGCTGAACCGCCGTGTGGAAATCCAGATCGTGCCGGTGGTGCAGTAAGGCATGAACGCCTGGCTGCTGCTGGCCGGAGCCATTGCTGCCGAGGTGGTGGCCACCTCGTCGCTGAAGCTGGCGGCCGGTTTTACCCGGCCGCTGCCCTCGCTGGTGGTGGTGGCCGGCTACGTACTGGCGTTCTGGCTGCTGTCGCAAGTGGTGCAGCGGCTGGACCTGGGTGTGGTGTACGCCATCTGGTGCGGTGTCGGCATGGCGGTGGTGGCGGCCGTGGGCGTGTTTTACTACGGCGAGGGCATGCCGCCGCTGAAGCTGGCAGGCATCGTGGCCATCATCATTGGTACCGTTTTATTGAGTCTGGCCAGCAAGGGGCATTGATATGGGCTTGCGTATTGCCGCATTTAATCATCTGTTGAACCAGCACCCGGCGGTGCGTGCCGAGCTGGCGCAGCACGCCGGGCGCCGCATTGGCATCAGCCTGCCGCCGTTCGATCTGGCGGGTGTGGTCACCAGCGACGGCTGGCTGGCGGCGTGTGAAGGCGAGCCGGAAGCGCGCCTGCGGCTGAAGCACGGCGTGGCGCTGGCGCAGCTGTCCGGCCGCGAGCCGGCTATGGCCGACATCGTGCTGGAAGGCGATACCGAGCTGGCGGCCAGCGTTGGCCGCATCGTGCGCCAGCTGCAGTGGGACGCCACCGAAGACCTGTCGCGCGTGGTGGGCGACGTGGCGGCGCACCGCGTGCAAGGCTGGGTGCGCGGCCTGTTCGGCATCAAGGGCGAGATCGGCGGCCGCCTGCTGGAAGCCTGGGTCGAGCACCTGCGCGAAGAAGCGCCGCTGCTGGCCAAAAAGACCGACGTCGAGGCGTTTGTCAGCGCGGTGGATACGCTGCGCGAGGATGCCGACCGTTTCGAAAAACGCCTGGCGCTGCTGGAAGCGCGTGCGGCCAACCTTCGCCAACCATAACAACAAAGCCCCATCATGCGTATTGCGCGTCTGCTCAAGATTGTTTCCGTGTTCTACCGCTTCGGCCTGGACGATTTCCTGGCCGGCCGCCCCAAGGTGGGGCTGATCGCCACGTTGTTCCGTCTGCTGCCGCTGCCGCGCGATACCGATGCGCCGTTGCCGCAGCGCGTGCGGCTGGCGCTGGAACACCTGGGGCCGATCTTCATCAAGTTCGGCCAGGTGCTGTCCACCCGCCGCGACTTGCTGCCGCCCGATTACGCCGACGAGCTGGCGCGCCTGCAAGACCGCGTGCCGCCGTTCGACAGCGCCATCGCGCGTGAGGTGATCGAGCGCAGTTTCGGCCAGCGCGTGGCCGACATCTATGCCGAATTCGACGACGTGCCGGTAGCCAGCGCCTCGGTGGCGCAGGTGCACCGCGCTCGCCTGCATGGCAGCAACGGCCAACCGGGCAAGGCGGTGGCCGTCAAAGTGCTGCGCCCGGGCATCTTGCCGGTGATCGAGCAGGATCTGGCGCTGATGGCGGTGCTGGCTGGGCTGGTAGAGCGCTTCCTGCCCGACGGAAAGCGGCTGAAACCACGCGAGGTGGTGGCCGAGTTCGACCGTCACCTGCACGACGAGCTGGACCTCATGCATGAAGCCGGCAACGCCAGCCAGCTGCACCGCAATTTCATCGGCAGCGACATGCTGATCGTGCCGGAGGTGTACTACGACTACACCCGGCGCGAGGTAATGACCATGCAGTGGATGGACGGCATCCCGGTGGGGCAGATCGACCGCCTGCGCGACGCCGGCATCGACCTGAAAAAGCTCAGCCGCTTTGGCGTGGAAATCTTCTTTACCCAGGTGTTCCGGCACGGCTTTTTTCATGCCGACATGCACCCGGGCAACATCCTGGTGGCTGCCGATGGCCGCTACATCGCGCTGGACTTCGGCATCGTCGGCAGCCTCACCGAGACCGACAAGCACTATCTGGCGGTGAATTTCCTGGCCTTTTTCAACCGCGACTACCACCGCGTCGCCACCGCGCATATCGAGTCTGGCTGGGTGCCGCGCGATACCCGCGCCGAAGAGCTGGAAGCGGCGATCCGTACCGTGTGCGAGCCCATCTTCAACAAGCCGCTGTCGCAGATCAGCTTCGGCATGGTGCTGCTGCGCCTGTTCGAAACCAGCCGCCGTTTCAATGTGGAAATCCAGCCGCAGCTGGTGTTGCTGCAGAAGACGCTGCTGAATATCGAAGGCCTCGGTCGCCAGCTGGACCCGGACCTGGACCTGTGGGACACCGCCAAACCGTTCCTTACCAAGTGGATGAACGAACAGATTGGCTGGCGCGGCCTGTTGCGCACGCTGAAGCACGAAGTACCGCAGTGGGCCACCACCTTGCCCACCATTCCGCGCAAGCTGGGCGAGGCGCTGTCGGGCCAGACCACCGAACTTGTGCTGCAAGGCTATATCCAACTGATGCGCGAGCAGAAAACGCAGAATTTCATGTTGAAACTGATCGCGCTGCTGTTGCTGGCGCTGCTGGTGATCCTGCTGACGCGCGGCGTGCCTGGCTGACAGGCTGCTGGCGGACAAGCACACGGCTGGGCTGGCGCGCGATGCGTTACCCCAGCCGTTTTGTTTGGAGGCAGGCGGCTGCGGTAACGCATTCTGATCCAAAGGAGTTGTCATGCTGAGTCGTTCTGCCGATTTACCGCGCATTGTCATCGTTGGTGGCGGCGCCGGGGGCCTGGAGCTGGCCACCCGCCTGGGCCGCCAGCTGGGCCTGCGCCACCGTGCCCGTATCGTGCTGGTGGACGGGTCGCCCACCCACATCTGGAAACCCTTGCTGCACGAAGTGGCCACCGGCGTGCTCAATAGCGGCGAGGACGAGGTGAACTACTTCGCCCACGGTTACCACAACGGTTATGACTTCGAGTTCGGTTACATGCAGGGGCTGGACCGCCAGCAGCGGCTGATCCGCCTGGGCGCCATTCACGGTAGTGACGGCCAGCAGCTGAGCCCGCCACGCGACATCGGCTACGACTGGCTGGTGCTGGCGGTGGGGGCGCAGAGCAATGATTTCGGCACCCCCGGCGTGGCCGAGCACGCCTTGCAGCTGAACACGCCGCAGGACGCCGAGCGCCTGCGCCACCGCCTGCTGGAGCTGGCCTTCCGTTGCAGCAGCGGCCAGCAGCCGGGGCTGGATATCGCCATCGTTGGCGGCGGTGCCACCGGGGTGGAGCTGGCAGCCGAGCTGAACCACACGGTGCGCGAAATGCACGTCTACGGTGCCCGGTTGCAGCCGGCGCAGGTACACATCAGCGTGATCGAAGGCGCCGAGCGCATCCTGGCGGCCGCGCCGCCGTCGCTGTCGGCCTACGCCGAAGAACAGTTGGCCGCACGCCATGTGCGCGTGCTTACTCGTAGCCGGGTGGCGGCGGTGACCGCCGACGGTGTACAGCTGCAGGACGGCAGTACGGTGGCGGCCGACATGACGGTATGGGCGGCCGGGGTGAAGGCGCCTGCCTGGCTGGCGCAGCTGGATGGCCTGGCGGTGAACGGGTTGAACCAGTTGCAGGTAGACGCCCAGCTGCGCTGCGTAGCGGGCGAAAACATTGTGGCAATGGGCGATTGCGCGGCGTGCGCGGGGCCGGATGGCCGCCCGTTGCCGGCCACCGCGCAAGTGGCGCACCAGCAGGCGCAGTGGCTGGCCGGAGCGCTGCAGGCCTGGCTACAGCAGCAGGCGGTGCCGGATTTTGCTTTCAAGCCGCAAGGCATGATGGTGTCGCTGGGCAAGCACACCGCGGTGGGCAGCCTGGCGGCCATTGTTGGCCCCAAGCGCGATTACTACGTGGAAGGGCGCGGCGCCAAGCTGATCTACGCCTCGCTGTACCGCATGCACCAGGCAGCGGTGCACGGCTGGTGGCTGGCCGGGCTGCTGTGGGTGGGGGATCGTTTACGCCGCGTGGCGCGGCCGGCGCTGAAGCTGCACTGAGCGGCTAGCCGTACAGAACAAGGCCGCCAATGGGCTAATGCCAGTCAGTTAACGCTGACTGGCATTTTTCGTTGGATATTTGTGTGCCCTGTTCTTCACCACTCGCGGGCAATGTCGGTCTGGTCTGCGGGGTGGTAGGACAAACAGACTCGACT